>CALLAW010000056.1 GCA_938001865.1 uncultured Saprospiraceae bacterium
GCGATAGACTTAGGGACATCTTCGAGCCTTAGCGGTATCGGTTTGAAGTTAGGCGCCACATACTTTGCTACTGAGGATCTGGAGTATTACGGTAGTATCTCCATTGAAAGTCTTTATAGAAACAACTTTTATCAAAGAACAGCCTTCCACATCGAAGGGGGAGTACGATACAAGATTGCAGAACGTAACCGATTCTCTCTACATATAGGGGCAGAACTAAGCTACCTATATAGCAATACCTCCATTATGGACTCAGATAATGCACACCAAGATATAGGCTTTGCAATCCCCTTACTGTTCAGATATCAACTCTCAGACAGGATATCTATGGAAGCTGATGTGGGCCTTGGTTTTTACAAATCTCTGACCTCCAACAATTATGGAATTACGCCAAGTGCAGGTCTCGGCTTCAAATATCGCCTCGGTAAGACTAAGAGAAAGTAGGGTCAATTAGGTATGTACACAACAGATCACGTAAAAAATACTACGTACCTTTACATCTCACACTACTCACACTATGTCAAACCCTAATCTTGACCCTACAGATTTTAATTATAACTCTGACGAGAAACTCATAGACAAGGCACTGCGTCCTCTCAGCCTGAAGGATTTCAGTGGTCAGCCTAAGATCGTAGAGAATCTGAGTGTCTTCATCCAAGCAGCTAAGCTCAGAGGCGAGGCACTTGACCATGTCATCTTGCATGGTCCCCCAGGACTAGGGAAGACTACACTGAGTCATATCGTAGCTAACGAGCTGGGCTCTGAGATGCGGATGACATCAGGTCCAGTCCTTGAGAAGCCAGGCGATCTCGCAGGTCTACTCTCTAACCTCGAAGAAGGAGATGTCCTCTTCATCGATGAGATACATCGACTCAATAGTGTCGTAGAAGAGTACCTCTACTCAGCCATGGAAGATTATCGGATCGATATCATGATCGATAGTGGACCGAGTGCTAGGAGTATCCAGATAGAGATCAATCCATTTACACTCGTGGGAGCTACTACCCGGATGGGATTACTCACCTCTCCACTCAGAGCAAGATTTGGAATCCAGTGTCACCTCGACTACTATGACGTCCCTACATTGATTAATATCGTCAAGCGAAGTTCGTCTATTCTCAATATTGAGATTGATGCTGATGGTGCTGCAGAGATCGCTTCTAGGAGTAGAGGGACACCAAGGATTGCCAATGCCCTACTCAGAAGAGTCAGAGACTTTGCTCAGATCAAAGGGAATGGCAATATCGATGTCAAGATAGCTCAGTATGCTCTCAATGCCCTCAATGTAGACGAAGGAGGTCTCGATGAGATGGACAATAAAATCCTCTCAACTATCATCGAAAAATTCAAAGGTGGTCCCGTAGGATTGACCACGATTGCTACCGCAGTAGGTGAGGAGTCAGGCACCATCGAAGAAGTCTATGAGCCATTCCTCATCATGGAAGGTTACATCCAGCGTACACCTAGGGGCAGAGAGGCAACTGCTAAGGCGTATCACCATATCGGCGTGGTGCCGCCGAGTAAGCAGACAGGTTTGTTTTAAAAAGTTTAACTGTAAGACTCAAACACAAGAATAGCTATTGTATAGTTAGCAATAGAGATTTGTGTTACCGTAGTTAGATTAGGTGGCGGAGAGGCAGCCCAATTACTGTCCGAACGGAGAGAGTTTCATTGGGCTAGATTTTTTTGTTTCGTTTTTTTATCAATGAAAAAAATGAAAAGGTAAGCATGGCAGCATACTACGATCCCTTAAGTACAGTCAACAACCTCCATAATATCCTCAATTATGTCAAAAGAGATCATACTCAGATTAAAAGTTCTTAAAGAGTAAATATGAGTGCAAGTTAGATTGGGTGGCGGTGAGGCAGCCCAATTACTGTTCGAACGGAGAGAGTTTCATTGGGCTAGATTTTTTTGTTTCGTTTTTTTATCAATGAAAAAAATGAAAAGGTAAGCATGGCATCGTACCACAAACCCTTAAGTACAGCCAACAACCTCCATGATATCCCCAATTGTGTCAAGAGAGATCATACTCACATTACATATGCACGAAGAGTAAGTATAAGTACAAGTTAGATTAGGTGGCGAAGAGGCAGTCCAATTACTGTTCGAACGGAGAGAGTTTCATTGGGCTAGATTTTTTTTTTTTCGTTTTTTTATCAATGAAAAAAATGAAAAGGTAAGCATGGCAGTGTAGTACGAACCTTAAGTACAGTCAACAACCGCCATGATATCCTCAATTATGTCAAAAGAGATCGTACTCACATTAGAAGTTCTTAAAGAGTAAGTATGAGTACAAGTTAGATTGGGTGGCAGAGAGGCAGCCCAATTACTGTTCGAACGGAGAGAGTTTCATTGGGCTAGATTTTTTTGTTTCGTTTTTTTATCAATGAAAAAAATGAAAAGGTAAGAATGGCAGTGCAGTACGAACCCCTTCGTACACTCAACAACCTCCATAATATCCTCAATTGTGTCAAAAGAGATCGTACTCATATTAGAAGTTCTTAAAGAGTAAGTATGAGTACAAGTTAGATTGGGTGGCGGAGAGGCAGCCCAATTACTGTTCGAACGGAGAGAGTTTCATTGGGCTAGATTTTTTTGTTTCGTTTTTTTATCAATGAAAAAAATTAAAAGGTAAGCAAAGCAGCGTACTACGAACCCCTAAGTACAGATTTAAATTTAAGCTTCCAAACTCATCTGCCCCACTTTCTCACTCTTCCTCTACACTTACTCATTCTGCGATTCATCGGATGGGTATCTCGCTGAACTTTGAATTGTAATCAATTGGGTAACACCAATAATTTTTCAATCACTTAAAACTTTAAGTATTATGAAACAGTCAGGAATAATAATCGCAATGTTGGTACTGTGTACAGCACTCTTTGGAAA
>CALLAW010000057.1 GCA_938001865.1 uncultured Saprospiraceae bacterium
GGACCCATTATCGACGAATTAGCAGAGGAGTATGATGGGAGAGTGCTTGTTGCCAAGGTCAATACTGAGCACAATCCTAAGCTTAGTCAGCACTTCAAGATCAAGTCAATACCGACACTCTATGTCATCAATGACGGTAAGTCTGTCGAACGATACAATGGACTAATCCCTAAGCCTAACCTTGAAGAGATTCTGGATAGTTACTTAGTAGAAGAGGTGAGTTAAGAGATTATTGAGGCTGAGGGTGTCTGCCTCTAGATACTCCCACGTAATTGCGCATAGAGCAGTCTGCCATAGATGGGCTAGCCTCAGGTCATTGTGACTCTGAGTATCTGGTGTGCTAAATGACAATCGTGAGTAGATGGTCTATCGATATCTAAGGGATGACGATCCGATAAGTGACTTGCTTCATCTCATCTGTCAGTGTTACGAAGTACAGTCCACTGATCAAGTATGGCGGCAAGTCAATAGTCGTCAAAGATTGATTGGTAAGTGAGTATACTCGCTTACCTGCTGAAGTATAGAGATATATGTCCGCCTGATCTTGACCGGCATCAGTTATGAATCGCAATTGAAAATTTTGAGAGTCAAAGTATACTTTAGAGATGTGAGCATCAGTGTCTAGCTCTGGAGTATTGAGTATATGCTCGCAATCTCCTCCTAAGATCTCATCGAGATATTGGAGTCTTCGCTGTGTCCATTCAGAGAGATAATCGAGATGATTACTCTGATATGAGTAGTCACTCCATGCTAGCTCTTCTCTCTCATAAGTCCCATTACGCTTGAGATAATCATGATTCGTCATGAACTGTGAGATGATTGCTTGCTTGGTCAGTGGCCCTACTCTCAGTGCAGTCCATTTCTCTTTGAGGAGCTCTCTGAATCCACCGTCTAGGCATGGTTCATTGTAGAGCCTATCATAGAATCGATTAGTCAAGAGTTCTGTCGCTAATGAATCATTGGACCCCATCCAAGTGATGCCAAATGTAGCATCAAGATCCCACGGTGCATAGAAGTAAGGATCATCTGCTTGGTACTTAGCTATGTAGATGTTCTTGCCAGTATTGTCTTTAGCTCTGAGTAGATTGAGAAATATGAAATAATCAATCAAATTATCTTGATTAAATCTGCTCGGATACTCATCGTAAAATGTGTTATCATCTGAGTTGATTGCAAAGTCAACAAATTCAGAAAGATTAAACCAATCGACTTCTTCATCGGGATGCTTGTGTTCAAATCCATCCCAATCAATTGATTGATTGTCATACGGAGGTAGACCTCCAAAGGTTGGCACTCCCCAACTTACACCTTTGTACAGTTCGCCTTGGATACTCCCGTCATGTTTTTTTAATCTTAATTGCTTGCGATCTACTTTCTCTCCAATGCAGTAGAGTCCTTGATACTCTGAGTTGAGAAAGAGTTCTACATATTCCATGTGGACACCGTTGATGGCTTTAGGCTCACTTTCCTGGTAATGAAGCATATTGATACTCCTCCAGAGATCATAGTTGGTTTTGTTGCGGATTCTCAATGGTTCATTGGGCATAGCCTGGAGATTCCAATCATCATCAGTACGCATTCCCAGTAGTGAATAATCCTTGTGCTTGCTACCGTCTTGATCTTCCCAAAATTCTATTTCCATAGATTTTTTTGGCCTTGTCTGAGTCCAACCTCCCCGATATTGGATACCTATCGGTACATCGATAATATCTTGACTAGTGGATAGTATCGTAAAGCGTGCAGGGACATCTGGCTCGTCTACGATCGTCGAATCTGTGGTGATACTGACAAGCGGCAGTTCTGTGAAGTATAGGCTATAGACATCATCAGAGGATTGCTTCTTGATTTGATATTTCAGCCCAACTGTGAATTGATCGATTGGTGACATCAACGTCCATACCCCATCTAGCAATACTGATGGAGGTGACTCCTTACAGGTTAGCTCTATTGTTGTCAGATCTGTGTTAGCCAATACAAGCTTGATTGAGTGATCGACCAAGTACTGATTGTGGTCTACAACTAGCGTATCATTCGCATGTAAGCTCGATGAGAATGCTACGAATGCAATGAATAGCATATAGAGATTAGAGTAGTTCATCAATTCTATTAATGGGCATATCTAAGATAGCACAATATCTGATATCCAATTCAATAAAAGCAAAATGTGAATTCTCTACTTTCTCATGTTCCTTATACTTTACCAAAGAGTTTTTTTACTTCTGTAGCGACATGCTCAGCGGTAAATCCAAACTTCTCATCAAGTACAGTATATGGAGCTGAGTAACCAAAGTGGTCAAGTCCTTGTACGACATCATTGTCAGTTACTAGACCTTCTAATGCGACTGGTAGTCCAGCTGTGAGCCCATATCTAGGTACTCCAGTTGGCAGTACAGAGTCTCTATAGTCTTGAGGTTGATTTCTGAATACTCCTTCTGATGGGATGGAGGAGACCTGTGCTGAGATACCACTTCCTGCAAGGAGATCTGCAGCACCGATAAGGGTACTTACTTCACTGCCATTTGCCAATAGGACAACAGCTGGATTGTCAACTGCTCTGACGATATATCCGCCAAATTTTGCATTTAGAGCCTGACTCTTGCGATCCTCGGCAGGGATATCTGTAACATTCTGTCTACTTAGGATCAATCCAGAAGGCGTCTTTGTATTCTCGATTGCCATCTGCCAACAGACTGTTGTCTCCTCTCCATCTGCAGGTCTGAGAGCTAAGAATGAGTTTCGACCACTGTGGTTTTTGAGTTTTTCCATCAGTCTGATTTGAGCCTCTTGTTCGATAGGCTGATGTGTCGGTCCATCTTCTCCAACTCTGAAGGCATCGTGTGTCCAGATAAAGATCACTTGCTGCTCCATGAGGGCTGCCACTCTGATTGCAGGCTTCATGTAATCGCTAAATGCAAAAAAGGTAGCACAGACTGGTAACACTCCACCATGAAGTGCCATCCCTGTGCAGAGTGCTGCCATGCTGAGCTCTGATACTCCAGCTTGGAGGAATGCTCCGGTGAAGTCATTCTTGGTAAATGGTGTTGTTTTTTTCAAGAATGCATCAGTCTTATCACTGACACAGAGATCTGCAGATGAGACGATCATATTGGGTAGGTGATCAGCGAAGTGACTCAGCACTGTACCTGAGGCATTTCGAGTTGCAGAGTTCGATTTTTGCTCGATCGATGACCAATCAATCTCATATGACTTTGCGAGGTATGCAGTGTACTCATCCCCTAATTCTGGATTAGCATCTTGCCATTTTTTGAATTCAAACTTTCGGTGAGTTGCAGCGTCTGACTTTTTAGCTAGACTATCAGCATAGTGGTTAGCAACATCTGGAAAGATTACAAATGGATTATTGACATCTCCACCAAGATTGGCAATAGTCTGTGCATAAGAGGCACTAGACTTACCAAGCGGCTTACCGTGATACTCTACTTCTCCTTCTGCAAGATCACCCGATTCATTCCGTACTCCCTTGCCCATTACAGTCTGCCCTATGATCAGGGTAGGCTTGTCAGTCTCCGCTATACCAGCATCTAATGCTCCTCTGATTGCATCATGATCATTGCCATCTATCGTGAGGACATGCCATCCAAGTGCTTCGTACTTTGCTGCTGTATTCTCACTTGAGATCTCATTGACAGTCGTAGAGAGTTGGACATCATTGGCGTCATAAAACATCACAATCTTCCCTAGACCTAATGTACCTGCGATACGACCTACACCTTGGCTAATCTCCTCCTGTACACCTCCATCGGAGATATATAAGTATGTCATATGGCTCACGGCATCACCAAATCTTGCATGGAGAAATCTCTCAGCGATTGCTGATCCGATCCCAAATGCATGCCCGAGTCCGAGTGGCCCAGATGTATTCTCTACTCCTCTTTCGAAATCGACTTCTGGATGACCAGGTGTGACTGACTTCCACTGTCTGAATTGCTTGATGTCCTCCATGCTATAATAACCACAGAGAGCTAGTTGACTATAGAGCATTGGTGACATATGACCAGCATCTAGGTAAAACCTATCCCTGAGAGGCCAATGCCCATCCGATGGATCAAACTGGAGGTACTCAGAGTACAAGACATGGATGAAGTCTGCTCCACCCATCGGTCCACCTGGGTGACCTGAAGATGCTTTTTCTACCATGGCAGCACTCAGTATTCTGATATTGTCAGCTGATTTGATTGAGATCGTATTATTCACTGATTGTACGTTTTTATTTTGATAAGAGTATTCTGATGAGTTATAGGCATGGTCTTAATATTGATGACCGCACTTGCGTGCAAAAGTACCAAAATGACTTGCATAACAGAATAGTGTAATAAGATACTTACCAACAATTCGTTGATAGTCATACTTGATACTTTACAAATGGTTAATGACAATTAGGAGATGGATCAGAGACTATGTAGGTGTTAACTCATCTCGTAAGAGTTAGGGTAGAGGTGATTACCATCTAGGCTGATGTTGTAGATATTACTTTGGGGACAATAAGATAAATGGACAGATCATCTCTTCTAGAGAGAGTCCCCCATGTTGGAAGGTATCTGCATACATATTGAGATAATAGTTGTAGTTGTTAGGATAGAGGAAGTACCGATCTTCTTTTGCAAAGATAAATGTTGAACTAATATTAGGACTAGGGAGACCTATCTGATTAGGCTCTTTGGATACTGCCACATCGTTTTTTTGATATCGTAGATTTTTGCCGACTTTGTATCTCAGGTTTGTTGTAGTCTCTTTATCACCGATGACTTTGGATGGTTGATTGACTCTCATTGTACCGTGATCGGTAGTGATTATGAGCTTATGATTTTTTTCTACCATTCTCTGGAGTGCCGTCCACAATGGAGAATTTTGGAACCACGATTTAGTCAGTGATCGATAGGCCTTCTCATCAGGAGCTAGCTCTTTGAGTACATCCATCTCAGTCCTGGCATGCGAGAGCATATCTATGAAGTTATAGACGATCACAGTCAAGTCGTATTGATTGATGTTATTGATTTTTTCAACCATCTCCTTTGCAGAATTGGTATGAGTAACTTTGATATACTGAGTCTTACATTCTCTCTGGACTGATCGGTTGATTTGCTGCTCTAGGAAGAATTGTTCATGGAGGTTTTTGCCTCCTTTTTCGTGATCATAGACCCACTTGTCGGGATGTCTTCTTGCTATCTCATCAGGGGTCATTCCTGAGAATATGGCATTGCGGCTATACTGAGTACTTGTAGGGAGTATGGAGTAGAAGTAATCTTCTGTATCCACCTTGTAGAGTTCTGCGATGACAGGTTCGAGGATTTTCCATTGGTCATATCTCAAGTTGTCAAGCAGTAGGAATACTGTCGGTTGTTCGTCATTGATATGAGTAAGGACTTTATCCTTGAATAGCTTGTGACTGAGTGTCGGACCGTTCTCCTCATTGAACCAGTCATGATAAACCTTATCTATGTATCTTACGAATTCTTTATTGGCTTCTTTCTTCTGTACGTTGAGTATCTCGAATAGACTGTCATTATCAGAAGTATCCAACTTTAGCTCCCAAGCGATTATCCTCTTGTAGAGCTCTACCCACTCTTCGTAGTTGGGGCTGCTATTGATGTCCATGCTGAGCTGTCTGAACTCTTGCTGGTAATCCATTGCAGTCTTTTCACTTACGAGTCTCTTGTTATCGACGATTTTTTTGAGTGAGAGTAAGATTTGATTTGGGTTGACCGGCTTAATCAAGAAATCGTCTATCTCACTTCCTATGGCTGTATCCATCAGATTTTCGGCCTCGTTTTTTGTAATCATTACCACGGGTAAGAGTGGTTGACTTTCTTTTATCTTTTCTAGAGTCTCAAGACCAGTAATCCCTGGCATAGACTCATCTAGAAATACCACGTCTATTGTATTGTCTGCTTGGATGACGTCTAGTGCATCGTATCCGTTAGATACTGTGGTGACATCATAGCCTTTTTTTTCTAAGAAGAAGAGTTGTGGTTTGAGGAGGTCTATTTCGTCATCTGCCCAAAGGATACGTATTTTACTCATAGTATAGATAAGTCAAGGATGTGATATATAATAGTGTTGGAATATTGAGTAATTATAGTCTGGTCTCACAGCTGAAACACTACCTTTGTCTCAAGTACCATCCAAAACGCTTGTCGAATAGCGAATATTACTTTTATGTCAATAAAGAGAAAAATATTTAATGATCCTCTCTATGGTTTGATTAGATATCCATATGATCTCGTCTATCAGGTAATAGATCACCCGTACTTCCAACGACTCAGGCTGATCCGCCAGCTTGGGCTATCATCATATGTGTATGCAGGAGCTACACATACAAGATTTCATCATGCATTGGGTGTAGCACATCTAGCTGATCGACTCACTCAGATATTGATCAGTAAAGGAGTCGAGATCACTGAGGACGAGCATCAAGGAGTGGTACTTGCAGCCTTACTCCATGATATCGGACATGGTCCCTTCAGTCATGTGCTAGAGCATGGATTTATCAATAAGTCTCACGAAGATCTTTCAATAGAGATTATGCACCTAATTAATGATGATGTGCAAGGAGGACTAGATGTGGCGATTGAGATCTTCACCAACCAATATCCCAAAGGATTCCTTCATCAGATGATCTCAAGTCAGTTGGACGTGGATAGGCTGGATTACTTGACAAGAGATTGCTATTACACAGGAGTTGTAGAAGGGATGGTAGGCTATAATCGCATCTTGGAGATGATGAATGTACATGACAATAAGTTGGTAGTCGAAGAGAAAGGGCTGTATAGTGTCGAGAAGTTTATCCTTGCTAGACGCTTTATGTACATGCAAGTCTATTTGCATAAAGTAGTAATCATCCTAGATGAGATGCTGAAAAGTTTCCTAGAGAGATACAGGATTGTGTACTTAAACTCAGAGAATAAGCAGAATAGATTGTTAAAAGTATTCAGAATGCCCCAAATGGGTGATAAAGGTTCAAAAGAACTCTTAAAATCTTACCTATTGTTAGATGATATCGATATTTTTGCAGTATTAAAAGAAGAAAGATTTTGCCAGGATAAAATTTTAAGATATCTTTCCTCTTGTATACTGGACAGAAAGTTATTTACTATCCAGGTTACAAACATCCCTATGAGAAGTGACTTCAAAGACGACTTGCGTCAAAAAGTTGCTCTTAAGCTAAATTTAACAGAGTTAGAATCAAACTCATTAGTTAAATTTGGTTCCTTTCGGAATCTGACTTATGCTGGCGCAAAAGAAATTGAAATACTGAAAAAGACGAAATCAGTTGTTCCAATTTCACACATGTTAAAGACTCTCAATATTAATTTATTGGAAAAAGCATACTATGTATGTCATCCAAAAATTATTTGAGTACTTTTGTGCCGTTTTAGACGAAAAAACTGGAAACTTAAATATTTATTCATAAAACCATTATTTTATCATGAGGAAACTTAACACGATTTTAACGTCGTTGCTAGTTCTTGCGGCATGTGTCGCTTATGCCCAGCCAGAGCCGGGAATGCCTTCTGAACCAGGGAAATGTTACGCTAAGTGTCTTATCCAAGATACGTACACAACTCAGACAGAAGAAATCCAAACTCAAGCTGCATCTACAAGAGTAGAGATTGTTGCAGAACAGTACGAAACAATTTCAGAAGAAGTGCTTTCTAAAGAAGCATCTTCTGTACTTTCAGTTGTGCCTGCACAATTTGAAACTATCTCTGAAGAAGTGCTTTCTAAAGAGGCGTCTTCTACACTTGCAGTAGTACCTGCACAGTATGAGACTATCTCAGAAGAAGTACTTGTAAAAGAAGCTTCAACTGTATTGGCAGTAGTGCCTGCACAGTATGAGACTATCTCAGAAGAAGTACTTACTAAAGAAGCTTCAACTGTATTAGCAGTAGTACCTGCACAGTATGAGACTATCTCAGAAGAAGTACTTACTAAAGATGCTTCGACTGTATTAGCAGTAGTACCTGCACAGTACGAGACTATCTCAGAAGAAGTATTAACTAAAGAGGCTTCATCTACATTATCTGTAGTACCTGCACAGTTTGAAACTATCTCAGAGGAGGTACTTACAAGAGATGCTGGTAAGACAGTAGCAGTGACATCTCCACAGTTTGAAACTGTAACAGAAGAAGTAATTGCTAAGATCAATGCACCAGGATTAGCTGTTACGCCTGCAAGATTCGAAACAGTAACTGAGCAAGTACTTGTTCAAGAAGCTTACGAAGTACTTTCAGTTGTGCCTGCACAATATGAGACTATCACTGAAGAAGTACTTGTAAAAGAAGCATACACTGAAACAAGAGTAGTACCATCTACTACTGATCTGAATGCCTTATTAGAAATGGCAAACAGTGGTAGAAATACAATTACTATGGACGGTACAGGTAGAGTTGTTGCTGGTGGTGGATCATCATTTGGTGGTAACCATGACGCTGACGTAGCAGGAGCTACATACAACTGTGTATCAGGTAACTGTAGAAATGCTGGATCAGGAGGAACATACTCTTCTAGATCAGCATGTATCAACTCTTGTGCTGGAGGTGGTAGTGGAAGATCTGGATATTACACAAAGACTTTTACATCAGAAGAAATCAATGCAATCAAAAGCTTAGCTGGAGGTGGAGCTACATTATCTAAGGATAACAATGGTAACGTATACTCTACAATTACTGAACAAGTAATGGAGAAAGATGGTTACGCTACACTTCAAGTGGTACCTGCTCAGTATGAGACAGTTACAGAAGAAGTATTAGAGAAAGAAGCAAGCTCAACAATCAGAATCGTACCTGCTCAATACGAGACAGTTACTGAGGAAGTATTAGAGAAAGAAGCAAGCTCAACAATCAGAGTAGTACCTGCTCAATATGAGACAGTTACAGAAGAAGTATTAGAGAAAGAAGCAAGCTCAACAATCAGAATCGTACCTGCTCAATACGAGACAGTTACAGAAGAAGTATTGGAGAAAGAAGCAAGCTCAACAATCAGAATCGTACCTGCTCAATATGAGACAGTAACAGAAGAAGTGTTGGAGAAAGAAGGATACTCAACTATCCAAGTAGTACCTGCACAGTATGAAACAGTATCAGAAGAGGTACTTGTAAAAGAAGCTGGATCAAGAATCGAAAAGATTCCTGCAAAGTACAGTACAATGACAGAGCAAATCGAAACAGCTCCTGCATCACAGAAGTGGGTTAAAAAGAAGGCTGATAAGAACTGTCTTTCTGCTGATCCTAACGATTGTTTAGTTTGGTGTCTTGTAGAGACTCCTGCTCAATACAGAACAGTAACTAAGAAAGTAAGAGAAGCTTGTGCTGCTGGATATACTCAGCAAGGTGATGATTGTGTCAAGACTGTAGATGTGCCTGCACAATACAAGACAAGAACATACCAAAGACTCGTAAGCCCAGCAACTACTACATCTAATGAAGTAGCAGCTAAGTACGGTACAAGATCTTACCAAAGATTAGTAACACCAGCAACTACAGAGTCTGTAGAGATTCCTGCAGTATACGGTACAAGATCTTACCAAAGATTAGTAACACCAGCAACTACAGAATCAGTAGAGATTCCTGCTAAATATGGTACAAGAACTTACCAACGATTGGTAACACCAGCGACTACAGAGTCAGTAGACATCCCTGCAGTATATGGTACAAGATCTTACCAAAGATTAGTAACACCAGCAACTACAGAATCAGTAGACATCCCTGCTAAATATGGTACAAGAACATACCAAAGATTAGTAACACCAGCAACTACAACATCTAATGATGTAGCTGCTAAGTTTGGTACAAGATCTTACCAGAGATTAATTTATTCTGCTGGTACGGAGACTGTAAGTATCCCTGCTCAATACAAGACAAGATCTTATCAAGCAATGTCTTCACCTGCTACTACTACAAGTACAACAGTACCTGCAAAGTACGAAACTAGAACGTTTAAGAAGTTAGTATCTGCTGCATCTGTATCTGAGACTGCATGTGGATCAAGAAGTTCTGGAGGAACAAGATTAGCTGTAAACTTTGGATCAGGAAACGCTATTTTGACTGGAGGTTCATCTTCAGAAATCACAAGAGTAGCTTCTATGTTGAAATCTAGTGGACAATCTGCAACTATCGTAGGTCACACTGATAGCGACGGATCTGATGCTTCTAATCAGACATTATCTAGCAACAGAGCAAAAGCTGTATATGATGCACTTATCGCTCAAGGAGTATCTTCTTCACAGCTTAACTATGAAGGTAGAGGAGAGTCTCAGCCTATCGCATCTAACGCTACATCAAGCGGAAAAGCTCAGAATAGAAGAGTAGAGATGGTAACAGCTGGAACTACTTCTGGTGGTGGAGATTGTACTGAGTACACTACAAGAACTTACCAAAGACTTGTAACGCCTTCAACGGCTACACAAGGTGATATCCCTGCACAGTATGGTACAAGATCTTACCAAAGACTTGTAAGCCCTGCAACGACTACATCAGTTGATATCCCTGCACAGTACACTACAAGATCTTACCAAAGACTTGCTAGCCCTGCAACGACTACATCTACAGAAGTACCTGCTAAGTATACTACAAGATCTTACCAAAGACTTGCTAGCCCTGCAACAACTACTTCTCAGGAGATTCCTGCAACTTACACTACAAGATCTTACCAGAGATTAGCTAGCCCTGCTACGACTAACTCAAGCGAGATTCCTGCTAAGTACGAGACGAGATCATACCAAAGATTAGCATCACCTGCTACAACTAGAAGTATCGATGTACCAGCTCAGTACCAGACAGTATCTAAGAGAGTTCTTGCTTCACAAGGTGGATTCACTGAGTGGAAAGAAGTTGTATGTGGAGATGCTCCTAACTACGATGATATCGTAAGACAAGTACAACAACAATTGAATGCAAGAGGATATAACGTTGGAGTTGCTGATAACCAAATGGGAGCTAAGACTAAAGCTGCTCTTGTTAAGTTCCAGAAAGACAACGGTCTTCCAATTGGAAACCTTGACTACGAAACATTGAAAGCATTAGGTGTTAAGTAATTAACAGACGAGTTGCTTCTAATTGTTTTAGAAGTCTAACATACTATATGAGCCCTTACTCTTCACGGAGTAAGGGCTTTTTTTTTGATTGGTACTATTGTGTACTTCTTGTCTCAAAATCCTCATTGATTATCTCGATTCCAAATCATGTATATTTTGAGATATACTGTACATTTACACTATTATATCAACCCTGAACATCCAAGTAGATGAAAGACACAGCCATCCAAGAACTTATCGCTAGCGAAACTCATAGACAGGTTAACGGCGTAGAACTTATCGCATCAGAGAACTATGCAAGCAAGGAGGTAATAGATACGATCGGTAATGTATTTAACAATAAGTACGCGGAGGGATATCCTGGTAAAAGATACTATGGTGGATGCAGTGTAGCTGATCAAGTGGAGTCATTAGCAATCGATCGACTCAATACACTGTTTGGCTGTGAATACTCCAATGTACAACCTCACTCTGGTGCTCAAGCGAATGCTGCCATCTTCTTGGCTTTGCTCCAGGCTGGTGATCCGATCTTAGGATTTGATCTCTCTCATGGTGGTCATCTCTCTCATGGATCTCAAGTCAACTTCTCTGGTAAGATGTATGATGCACACTTCTATGGAGTAGAGGCGGATACTGGGGTGATAGATATGGATAAAGTTGCAGATAAAGCAAGCCAAGTTAAACCAAAGTTGATAATCTGTGGAGCTTCTGCGTACTCACAAGACTGGGACTATGCCAAGTTTAGAGAGATCGCTGATGCTGTAGGGGCTATATTGCTCGCTGACATTGCACATCCAGCTGGGATGATCGCGACAGGTCTTCTCAATGACCCTATACCTCACTGCCATATCGTGAGTACGACAACGCATAAGACATTGAGAGGTCCTCGCGGTGGAGTAATAATGATGGGCAAAGACTTTGAGAATCCTTGGGGTCGTACAACTAAGAAAGGAAATCCAATAATGATGTCCAATGTCTTGAATATGGGAGTCTTTCCCGGGATGCAAGGAGGTCCGTTGATGCATGTCATAGCTGCTAAGGCTGTAGCATTCAATGAGGCCAATTCACCAGCCTTCGAATCATATACACGACAAGTAATAGCTAATGCCAAAGTGATGGCTGATACGTTCACTGATCTTGGATACAAGATTATTAGCGGTGGCACATCTAATCACTTGATGCTATTAGATCTCAGACATAACTTGGACATCTCAGGTAAGACTGCAGATGCTGCTCTCGGGAAAGCGCATATTACTGTCAATAAGAATATGGTCCCTTTTGACGATAAGTCTCCATTCGTCACTAGTGGTATCCGAATCGGTACACCTGCCATCACGAGTAGGGGATTGGTAGAACAAGACTGTGTGCAGATTGTAGAGTGGATAGATGCAGTACTCAAGCATGTGGACAATGAATCATTTATTGCAGATATCAAATCGAAAGTTGAAGCTAAAATGAGTCAATATTCGGTCTATCCTACACTATAGTACGAATGCATATGGAAATTGTCCTGGATACTTTTCATAGAAGCCCTCTAAGAAGACGTTACCACTTGTCTCTTTGATATAACTGAGCAGATCATCCACTGTGTTGACTACATCTCCATTAAAGTATTGGATGACATAGCCTGGTTCCATATTGGTGTTGTGTATTTTGGTTCCTCTCGCTATGCTTACTACGTATACTCCATGCTTCCCGAGACGGATTTTCTCTCCCGAGTCTAAATCTCTCACTTCTATCCCCAAGTCGATAAACTCTTTGTCTTTGCGGACAGCGATGAAGTCTGTAGTATTTAATTGATTCCTGAGTGTGACTTGAGTAGTGAGAGGGACTCCTCCTCTGATATAACCAATCGTAACCTTATCACCTGGACGTCTCAATGCGAGTTGTTCTGTAAATGTCGAGATAGAATTAATTGCTATAGAGTTGATCTGAGTGATAATGTCTTCTCTCTGGAGTCCAGCATCTGCTGCTGCACTGTTTTTTTCTACCAGATCTACGAGTACTCCTTTGCCGTTTTTGAGATTGAGTCTTTTCATCACATCGGAATCGATATTGAAGATATTGACACCGAGCCATCCACGTTGTACCGTGCCAAATGATAAGATATCTTTGACTACTTTCTGGACTATGTTACTAGGTATTGCAAAGGAGAAGCCTTCATATTTGCCACTAGAGCTTAGTATCGCAGTATTGATTCCAATGAGTTCTTGATTAGAATTGACCAATGCTCCACCACTATTGCCTGGGTTGATCGCTGCATCCGTCTGGATAAATGACTCTATACCTTGCCTTGACAGAAAGTCAATATTTCGTCCTTTGGCACTTACAATACCTGCGGTGACAGTGCTCTTTAATTTGAATGGATTGCCGACTGCGAGTACCCACTCACCAACTTGAATAGAATCAGAATTACCAAAGATGAGATGAGGAGTATTGGACTTTTCAATCTTAATCACAGCGATATCTGTTGACTTATCACTCCCAATGAGCTTACCTTCATACTGTACTCCTTCGTTATCCAAGATGACGATTGATTCGCTATCTTCTATTACGTGATAATTAGTGACGATATGACCATTGCCGCTAATGATGACACCGCTGCCGCTACTGATAGGAGATTGGTTATTTTTAGATTTTGTTGGATTGCCAAACGTTGTAATCGATACCACTGATGGTATACTTTTCTTCGCTGCATTGATGAAGTCATTGGGTTGTGCAGAGTAGAAGTGCTCTCGGAGTGTACCACCAAGGTTGAGGTGGTCATTGCTGACTGCGTATGAGTAGTTGAGTTCATCTTGATGAGTTTGTAATCTTTGCTCCAGTCCATGATAGCAGAGAAGAGTGATGAGACTTGTCATCACACACAGAAGAATATTCGATAGTAGTCTACCCATAATGATTTAACAGAAAAAAGCTGATATATTGTTCAATGAACGGTAAAATTACGATAAATTACACATTGTATTATTATGTTATGGATAAAATACTGAAAAAGTGGCAGTTATATGACTTTAATATTTGATAAATACCATGGATGTGGCAATGACTTTATCATCCTCGATAACTCTAAAGGTCAATTTGACGAATCTAAGCTGACTGAGGATATTATCAGAGATCTGTGTAATCGACGCTATGGGATTGGTGCAGATGGATTGATGATTATCCAACCATCGATTGATACTGACTTCAAGATGTATTATGCCAATGCTGATGGCAAAGAGAGTACGATGTGTGGGAATGGTGGTCGATGTATTGTAGCATATGCTGCTTCTCTAGGGATCATTGATTCTACTACCGAATGCACATTTGAAGCGATCGATGGAAGACATACCGCAACCATTGATGAGAGTGGTTATGTAAATCTCCGGATGAGTGATGTGGATAAGATCATCAAGATTGAGGATGATTATGTCTTAGACACAGGGTCGCCGCATTATGTCACCATAGTGGAAGGGATAGAGGATTATCCAGTCTATGCTAAAGGGAGAGCTATTCGTAATATGCCCTCTTACCATCAAGCAGGAATTAATGTCAACTTTGTAGAGATTAATGACGGTAATTATCGGATCAGGACATACGAGCGGGGTGTAGAAGCAGAGACCGAAGCCTGTGGTACTGGTGTCACCGCTGCAGCACTTGTCCTCAATACATACTTCAACGCGGGATCGTCGATCTCCATACTGACTAATGGAGGACTATTGACTGTAAAGATTGGAACAGTCAAGGAAGGATCATATCATGATATACTACTTTGTGGTCCTGCTACTTATGTCTATTCAGGAAGTGTTGAGCTGAGTGACGTTTAGAGTATGTGTTTTGCATTTACCTAGAGTGTTAGACGAGATATGGAGATTACTCATGCTCTGGTCTGACTACTGTATCTTGCCTCTAAGTAGAGTGATATCAGTAGGATTACTCCCATAGTAATACGGAATCTGATTGAGATCACTTAATGACTTGATAATCTGTATATTAGCTTGCTTGCCTAGGGTGATGCTACCAACTCTATCTTGCAGCTCTAGTGCTGCAGCTGCATTGTAAGTTGTGGCATTGAAGGTTTCGATAGGGAGCATCCGTTGGTAGATGCAGCCAAGAGATTGGATAAAGTGCATACTGCCTGATGGTGTGGATCCTGGATTGAAATCACTCGCTAGGACTACGCCAAGACCATAATCAATCATAGACCGAGCCTCTGCATATGGAATACGGAGATAAAACGATGTACCTGGGAGTAGAGTAGGGATGGTATCAGAAGACATCAATACCTGCCACTCAGACTCTGTCGTACACTCTAGATGATCAACTGATATTGCATCATGAGCAACTCCAACCTGTACACCTCCAGTGACACCTAGTTCATTGGCATGTATTTTGGCTTTGAGACCATATGAGTTGGCAGCGGTGAGAATCTGAGCAGTCTCCTCTACCGTGTAGAATCCTTGATCACAGAATACATCACAGTAATCAGCAAGTTGATTCTCTGCTACATATGGCAGCATCTTATTGATAATAATATCGATATAGGTATCTCTATTGTCTTTATATCGAGTAGGGACAGCATGTGCACCTAAGAATGTTGCCTTGATATCTGCATCAGTTGTTGCTTTGAGTTCTTTGATGACTTCTAGCATTTTGATTTCTGCATCGAAGGTCAATCCATATCCACTTTTTATCTCTACACTTCCTGTACCCATAGCGATCATTTGATCGAGTCTCTTCTTGGCACTGATGTAAAGATTTTCGTGGGAGGTCAATTCGAGTTTTTTGGCACTATTGAGTATGCCACCACCGCTCTCTGCAATCTCTTCGTAGGTAGCGCCTTGGAGTCTGAGTACGAACTCTTCGTCTCTACTCGCAGCGAATACGATATGTGTGTGAGAGTCAACGTAGGTGGGCATTACGATTCCAGATTGAGCATCGATGGGGGTATGAGGCTCCGTGATAGCACATTGACTATCAGGCCCATATGATGCTATTGTGCCATCTTTGATATAGAGGTATTGGTTGCTCGCAATACCAGTAATAGCAAGAGCCTTACCCTTTTTGAATGAGTAAGGCTCTTCATTTATTCCGTATAACTTTCCAATATTGCGAATAAGAATGTTTTTGGGATACGTCATATTCTAGAGAAAGGCTATATGTAATAAATTATAATTTGTTCAATGCTATTTAGTGAACTATTGCTTGCATATCAAAGTCATTCATCAATATTTTTACAAATGAATCTGCTTCTTCTATCGTACTGAATTGGCCGAGCAGGACTTTGTAATTAGTGGTACCATTTTTATGATCTGCAAGTACGATGATTGGTTCTAAAAACTTCTTTTTGATCGATACGACAAATTGTGAAGCTTCTTGATAGTTGGCATAGTTACCAATCTGAGCATTGAATGTTCTGTTTTCTCTTTCGAGTTTAGCTCGATAGTCTTTGTAGAGTTGCTCGAGTTCGTCAGCATCACTTGATGGTTGAGTAGCACTAGATGGGCTCCTGTTTGGTTCGTGAGACATGCCTACAACATTATTTTCTGAGTGAAACTTCAGTAAGCCTGACAGTTTACGTGCATCGAGGGTTTCTTCGACCCTCTCTACGAGATCACCTTTTTTATTGAAGATGAGCAGTGTGGGTAAGAGCTTTACACCATATTTTTTCTTGAGTGCATAACCCTCTTGCTTGTCTATGTCCACTTTGTAAGGGATATAATTTTGTTCCATGACAGTAACCACTTCAGGATCTTTGAATGTTGACTCTTCCATCCATTTACACGGAGTACACCAGTTGGCATAGAAGTCTACAAAAAAGAGTTTTCCTTCTCCTTTAGCCTTAGTCTTTGCAGAGTCAAATGATCCATTGTAAAATTTGATTGTTGACATTGGATCAATCTTGCGATACATCAGATCGTTGGCATAGGAATGGGATATTGATGATGTCAATATCACGATGGTTACTAGGAGTATTTGTTCTAAGTTTCTCATAATCGATAATATTTGGGTCTGTGTATACAATCGTTACTCCATGTAAAGCAAATTATATGCCGAAAAAACTTAATATGTTTAATGAACTCTTAATCTATAACATATTACACTTATGTTATATGTAAAAGGCACGTAATCAGGTAAATATCTGAGATGATATTTAACACAAAATCCTTTAGAGATTTATTTTGAACTTTGAGATGTCGATGATTTGACCAGACTTTAGATCATAGAGTGGAGATTTTCCGATCTCGAATCCAGCGAGTTGAGTCCTGATGAGTCTCAGGACTGGATGATTAATCGTGGCTAGCATCCGCCTGACTTGTCTGTTTTTGCCTTCGGTGAGAGTGATCGCGAGCCATGTGGTAGGTATTGCCTTCCTGACTCTGATGGGTGGGATTCTTGGGGGTAATTCAGGCAGATCTGTAATTCTTGAGATTTGACAAGGTTGAGTTTTGATAGTTTTTCCTTTGATTCTGATCATTACACCGTCTCTGATGAGTTGTAGTGCACTGTCACTCGGCTCTCCTTCTACTTGGATGTGATAAGTCTTTGGTGATTTTGACTTTGGTGAGAGCAATTTCTGATTGAGAGATTTGTCATTACTGAGCATCAGGAGTCCTTCGCTATCAGAGTCCAATCTTCCTACAGGATAGACATCTATCTCGAAATCGTAATCGAGATCTTTGAGTGTGACATGACTCTCAATCTCCCTAGTGAATTGGCTCAACATCCCATATGGTTTATAGATAATATATGTCTTCATCTCCATATTGATTGCTGAGAGGAATGCATCTGAGGGTTACCTCCTAAGTTGTCTGTTGAGAGATGTGGATGCCATCTGCTTTAAGTTCGACGATGCGTTGTTTGTAGAGACTGCCAACTGCTTTTTTGAAGTTCTTTTTGCTCATATTGAGAGCTTCTCTGATTGCTTGTGGATCTGACTTGTCAGTAAATGGCAGGTGCCCTCCTTTGGCTTTGAGTTTTTCTAAGAGTATTTTGGCATTTTCTTCTATTGCAAGATGCCCTTGTTTATAGAGACTTAAATCTATTTTGCCATCTTCTCTGATTTTTTTAATCCATCCTCTGCACGACTCCCCAATGTCGATCTTCTGGTAGATATCTGACCGATAGATCAACCCAATATTCTCGTTATTGATTATAGCCATGTAACCGAGTGGAGATTCTCTGTAGACTATGAGATCTACTTCATCACCTTCTTTGACTACAACTTCCTCGTTGTCTATGATTTTGTCGATTGCAGCTGAGCCGACGAGTCTAGAGGTCTCTGTGTCTATGTAGAGGAAGATGACATATGTTCCGCCGACGATCATTGGATCTCTTCCTTGCTCCGCAAATGGGACGAAAAGATTTTTTTGAATTCCCCAATCCATGAATACTCCTACTCCAGTCACATCTAATACTGTGAGCGGGGCAAATTGGTGGAGTACGATGTGAGGCTTTTCTGTAGTAGCAACGAGTCGATCTTCTGAATCGTGATAGATATATACCTCTATATCATCTCCAAGACTGAGACCTTCTGGCACATATTGATTAGGTAAGAGTACTCCGCCAGCCTCTTGACCTATCTGACTTTCATCTCCTACATAGCATCCTTGCTCTTTGAATCTTATTGCTTTTAGAGTATTATATTCTCCAAGGTTAAACATGGTATTTTGGATTTTGAAGTGTAATGGAATCTACTTTCAGTTCAATCGGCAGTTATTATAAGTAACTTTTACCCTTGAGTGGTATTAAGCTTCTGAAGCATATTCCCTTCTCTATTTGAGATTTAGATGTTTTTTTGTTTGATATCAAAAGAAAACATCCCAATAGAACTGCATCAGGCAGGCATCTTGTGAGAGTCTAACTTTCTCTTTAAAGAATTGATTTGACGGCAGTCTGAGCAGTATTATTGATGATGATTATATTTATCGCCTTTTGTTTCTGTTATTTCCGCTATTTTTTGATTTCCCTCCACCTTTATTGTTCCGATTACCTCCTCTATTGCCACCTTTATTCCCTCCACGTCCTCCACTGCGATTACCACCTCTGCCCCAGCTTCGTTTTTCTGGTTTTGGATCCCACTCGAGAGTCTGTCCGATATGATCAGGTACTGGGAGTTTTTGGACCTTTGCTTCGATAAGTTTTTCGATCTTGTCAAACTTGTACATATCAGCCCTATTGATCAGAGTGATCGCTACTCCAGTCGTATCAGCTCTGGCAGTCCTACCGATACGGTGGACATAGTCTTCTGCATCATTTGGCACATCAAAGTTGATGACCAGATTGATGTCTTTGATATCAATCCCTCTCGAGAGGACGTCAGTTGCTACGATTACACGAGTTTTCTTAGCTCTGAACTTCCTGATAGCAAGTTCTCTATCTTCTTGTTTGAGATCTGAGGAGACTGCTTGTACTTCGTATCCTTGATTGCTGATTGCTCTGACGATATCATTGACTTTTTTCTTAGTAGAGGTGAAGACTATGATACTATGGTAGTTGGGCTTATCATTGATCAATTCTCTGATCAGTCTAGACTTCGCTTGATCGTCCACGAGATATGCTGCTTGGAGTACACCAGCAGCAGGCTTGGAGATAGCAAGGGTGATCTCTCCATAGTCTCTAAGGATGGTCTTAGCTAATGTCCTGATTTTTGGCGGCATTGTGGCGCTGAAGAGAAGAGTCTGACGATCATTAGGGATATGACCTACGATGAATTTGATATCATCATAGAACCCCATATCCAACATTCTGTCTGCTTCGTCTAAGATGAGGTGAGCTACTTTCTTGAATTTCACATAGCCCATATTCAGGTGAGAGATCAATTTACCTGGAGTGGCCACGATCACATCTACACCTGAGGAGAGAGCTTTCTTCTGCTCGACGAAGTCATTGCCGTCGCCACCACCATAGACAGCAATAGAGCTAATACCTGCAAAGTATGAAAATGCCTGTATCTGTCTCTCTATCTGGATAGCTAACTCTCGAGTAGGGGCGATGACTACTGTAGATGTATGATTTCTTTCGGTTCGAGATAAGAGATCAAGGATAGGTAAGATAAATGCTGCGGTCTTTCCTGTCCCAGTCTGAGCACAAGCCAAGAGATCTTTTCCTTCTAAGATCATGGGTATCGCCTGCTCCTGGATTGGTGTAGCCTCTTCAAAGCCCATGTATGACAACCCTTCTAATAATACGTCACTCAGTCCCAATTCTTTAAATGTCATAATGTCTCTTTATCTCTGTTTAATATCTGTATTAATCGTAATTATGAGCAAAAATACACATATTTAATTGATTGGAGGATAAGGGTTAATTATTGGCTTAGATTGGTCTTGATGGTAAAGCCTACTATCGATCTCGAGGCTGTTGACCGAGAAGTCTTCATCCAATCCAATCCTCTGTGATCATCAGATGTGAGCCGCTGATAGGATCAGTATCAATACAAGCATCTCATCTAAGTGTATTGACACTGATGTAAATGTGATACCGAGCACTGTAAGCTAGAGTCTATTGGAGTATTAGTCTCCAAGTCAGAACGGAAGTAACCCAAACAACCTCAAGACCACTGTGATCACTACGGTGACTAATATCCGATAAGCCCAGAGGTTAGCTCGAGGAGATGTGGTAGCTATCTGTGCTGCGTAGTAACCCCCTGTTGCTTGGCCTACTGCGATGATCGTCCCATACTTCCAGTCCACAAGTCCACGCCAATGGAAGAGAGCAAGCACCACACCAGTATATGCGAAAACCACAAAAATCTTAACAGCATTCGCCTTGATGAGGTCATACTTGGCAATCAGTACGAGTGCTGCTAAGTAGAATATCCCCATCCCCATTTGGATAAATCCACCATAGAATCCCAATGCTAGAAATATTGGAACCTGTAATGTCAGAGGCATCCGATGCAAGGTGTCAGACTCTCTCATCCATCGTTTTGGCTTGACCAAGATGACCACTAGCATCGCTAGCATGAGATATTTGAATATCTGCTCGAACTGTGCATTGGGGATATTGACAGCAACTGCTACACCTATGAGGGCACCAATCACTGTGAGCAGGATGATAGACTTACTTTCGTCAAGGTTGAGCTTTCCGTTTTTGTAGAATACGTAGGTGGAAGTAGATGACTGTAGCATGGCACCTACTCGATTGCTCCCATTGGCTACATTGCCTGGTAGTCCGAGTACTTCTGTCAAGATGCTGAGTGTGATCGCTGAGCCGCTTCCTGCAAAGGTGTTAATGATCCCTGCGATGAAGCCTCCGAATACAGCGATGATGATTTGCCAAAGTTCCATTAAGAGACAAAGATGGGAATTTGAGATGAGAGTCTTATGGGTTCGGGCGGTATTGCTTTGCATTTACCTCCGAGTGATTGGATGCTCTGATAGATAAGGTCAGAGCTGCATCGGTTTATGGATGCCTTCCTGTAGGGAGATGAATGTCTCCGTCCTAGCGATGCCATCAATGTTCTGTATATTATTACTCAGGATGTCCATCAGATGGATATTATCCTTAGCGAGGATCTTAGCAAAGATCGAATAGGTGCCAGTCGTGAAGTGTGCCTCTAGGATCTCGGGTACTTTCTCGAGTTGACTGATTACTGATTCATAGTGCTTAGCCTTCTCCAAGTAGATGCCGATGTATGATACGGTCTTGTAACCGATCAGAGTGTAGTCTATCACTGCGGTATAGGACTTAATGATTCCAGCTTTCTCCATCTTGGTGATTCGAGATTGGGTGGCGACATTGGAGATGTTGAGCTCCGATGAGATCTTAGTTGTGCTAGCTCTACTGTTAGTGAGGAGTGACTTTAAAATCTTAAGGTCTGTTGAGTCAGTCATTAAATTAATTAATTTTATTTGCAATAATAATTAAAAAAGTATAGTTTTGATCCATATTGAACATAAAAAATTAAGAATATGTGTGGAATCGTAGCAATATTTGAACTCAAGACACCCAATGTAGACATGAGAGCTTGTGCATTAGAGATGGGTAAGAGGATTAGACATAGAGGTCCAGATTGGTCAGGCATTTACGAAAGTGAAAAGGCAATCCTAGCGCATGAGAGACTCGCAATCGTCGATCCTGTATCAGGTGGTCAGCCTCTCTATAGTGAGGACGGGACGATTGTACTTGCCGTAAATGGAGAGATCTATAATCATAAAGAACTCAAGCAAGAATTTGAAGGAATATACAATTTCAAAACTGAGTCTGACTGTGAGGTGATCTTACCACTCTACCAGAAGTATGGAGCCGACTTCATCGATAAGCTTACTGGGATGTTTGCATTTGCACTCTATGACATAGCTAATGATACTTATCTGATTGCTAGGGATCATATGGGGATCATTCCTCTCTATGAAGGTACGGATCAGCAAGGCAATTACTACGTCGCTTCAGAGCTCAAGGCACTCGATGGGGTCTGTAATGTCATCGAAGTATTCCTACCTGGGCATTACAAGCATGGAGCGGGGAGTGATCTGGTCAAATGGTATGAGAGAGACTGGCAAGACTATGCTGCTGTTAAAGACAACGAAGCGTCGAAGTCTGAGCTGAGATCAGCATTGGAGAAGTCTGTCAAGACACATTTGATGTCAGATGTGCCATACGGGGTCTTGCTCTCAGGAGGATTAGACTCTTCATTGACGGCAGCTATTGCTAAGAAGTATGCATCTAAGCGGGTAGAGTCGGACAGTACACAAGATGCTTGGTATCCAACGTTGCACTCGTTTGCTATCGGACTGGAAGGCTCGCCTGATCTCGCTGCATCGAGGAAGGTTGCAGACCAGATAGGTACAGTACATCACGAGGTCAAGTATACTGTCCAAGAGGGAATAGATGCGATCAAAGACGTCATCTACTATCTAGAGACATATGATATCACTACGATAAGAGCTTCTACGCCAATGTATTTACTTGCTCGTGTCATCAAGAGTATGGGGATCAAGATGGTACTCTCAGGTGAAGGGGCAGATGAGATCTTCGGTGGTTACTTATACTTCCATAAAGCCCCTGATGCGAAGTCATTCCATGATGAAACGGTACGGAAGTTATCTACTCTGTATCAATACGATTGTTTGAGGGCCAATAAGTCACTTGCTGCATGGGGAGTAGAGGGGAGAGTCCCATTCTTGGATAAGGAGTTTATGGATGTGGCGATGCGACTCAATCCAGAGGCAAAGATGTGTGGCAATGGTAAGATAGAGAAGCATATCCTCAGAGAGACATTTGAAGATTACCTTCCACATGAAGTGGCTTGGAGGCAGAAAGAGCAATTTAGCGATGGTGTAGGCTATAACTGGATCGACTCTCTCAAGGAACTTGTCAATACTCATGTCTCTGATACTCAGATGGCCAATGTAGCTCATCGATTCCCTATCAATCCGCCTACGACCAAAGAAGAGTATTACTATCGGACAATATTCGAGGGGCACTTCCCATCTGATGCCTCAGCGAGTACTGTACCATCTGTACCGTCCATTGCATGTAGTACACCAGTTGCTCTTGAGTGGGACGAGTCGTTTAAGAATCAAAACGAACCATCTGGGAGAGCAATCAAGATGGTCCATGATCAAGCATATGCTGAGTAGAGGATGCGGAGATATACTTGCGTAAATGTGGTGTCAAGCTCAAAGAGGTAAATTGAAGCAACATATTACGTTTTTCTCTATTAATCAGTGACTTTAATATTAGGAATATATAATATGTGTTAATTTTCAGCTACGAATACTCAGTAAGATGCTACGAATTCTCGATGAATTGTATCGTATATTCATCGGTAGAGCATCTCCAGAGGGTATGGATTACCTTTAAGTATCATTAGTTTTGGTTTTCTAATGATTTAAGTTTTATGGAGACACTTCCAGATCAAAGAATTTCGGTTTAGAAGTAATATTTGAGTTACATTATAAGAAGATGATTAATCAGGGCATGATTAATCATCTTTTTTTATTTATATTTGTACTGATGATAAATACAACATTAATAGTAAGCAACAATTGGTGGCACCTTCTCAACTTATGTGAGGATCGCTAGCTTAGTATTATACATTGATTAATAAGATATACATGAAGGCTTGTCGGATTCTCGACAAGCCTTTTTTTTTATGATATAACTAATATGAAGTACACGACACATAGCAAACAGTTGATGGCGGACTTACTTACTCCACTTGGAGTCTATCTCAAATTGAGAGAGAGTTATCCGATGGTGTTTCTCCTTGAGAGTTCTGACTATTCGTCTCGAGAGGATAGTAAGTCATTTTTGTGCTTTGATTCTTTGAGTTCCTTTGTCTTAGCCGATCAGGTACTTACCATCGATGATGAGGAGATCCAGATTACAGATATCGTTGCTCACCTAGATACTTACCTTGGGTCATTTGATAGGAGTGGTATGAGAGGCTTATCTGAGGGAGTATTCGGATATACCTCCTTTGATGCGATCGCATCACTAGACAGACTCCCATTCGATTATCAGACACTCAATCAAGAGTATCCTCAACTGCGATATGACTTCTTTAGATATGTGATCATCTTTGATCATTATACTGATACGATGACCATTGAGGAGCACTGTCCAGCGGGTGAGGATACGACACTAGACCAGATCGAGAGATTATTGAAGGTTCAAGATTATCAGACCCACCCATTTATCTTGAGTGGCAATGAGACGACTAATATGCGAGACCACGACTACAAGGCACTCGTGAGGCAGGCCAAAGCACACTGTCAGAGAGGTGATGTGTTCCAGATGGTACTCTCGAGACGTTACAGTCAAGGATTTGTAGGAGACGACATCAATGTATATCGGGCATTGATATCTATCAATCCGAGTCCATATTTGTTTTACTTTGATTATGGATCATATAAGATATTTGGGTCATCACCGGAGGCACAGCTCAAGATACAAGGCGGTATCGCTGAGATCCATCCTATCGCTGGGACATTCAGGCGGAGTAATGATGCCATAAAAGATGCAGAACTAGCTCAGTCTCTCAAGCAAGACCCCAAGGAGAATGCAGAGCATGTGATGCTCGTAGACTTAGCTCGTAATGACCTCAGTAAGAGTTGTATAGATGTAGAGGTTACCTCATACAAGGAGGTCCAATACTTCAGTCATGTCATACACTTGACCTCAGTCGTCAAAGGGAAACTCAAGCCAGGAAGATCTGCATATCAGGTATTTGCAGATACATTCCCAGCGGGGACTCTCTCTGGAGCACCAAAGTATAAAGCTCTCGAGCTCATCAATCTCTACGAGCCAACAGATAGAGGATTCTATGGTGGGGGGATAGGGATGATAGGCTTTGATGGAGGGATCAATCATGCAATTATAATCAGGTCATTCCTCTCCAAAGACAATATACTTCACTACCAAGCAGGAGCAGGTCTAGTCATCTCTTCTGACGAACAGAGCGAAATGCTCGAAGTCGGAAACAAACTCGCAGCCCTCAAAAAAGCACTCTCAAAAGCACAAACTTTATCAGAATGAAAAAAATACTCTTAATTGATAACTACGACTCGTTTACCTACAACCTAGTCCAGCTCTTCTATCAAGTATCTGGTCAAGAGATTGATGTCAAGAAAAATGATCAAGTCGAACTCAGTGAAGTAGGAAACTATGACTATCTCGTGATCTCTCCAGGTCCTGGTGTGCCCGATGAAGCAGGTATCACCAAAGAAGCAATCAAGACATATGCTGCCACTCTACCGATCCTAGGTGTATGCCTTGGACTGCAAGCAATCGGAGAGGTATTCGGAGCAAAGCTCAAAAATCTGCCTCAAGTCTACCATGGCATCCAGACTCAGGTCAAGCTCAGTGAGGAGTATCCCTCTCCACTATTTGAGGGCATGTCAGCACAGTTTGATGTCGGTAGATATCACTCTTGGGCAATCGCCAGTGAGACCTTACCACCAGAGTTGGAGGTAACTAGCCACTCTCCAGATGGAGAGATCATGTCGATACAGCACGTCTCATACCCTGTGTATGGAGTACAGTATCATCCAGAGTCAATCCTCACTCCCCAAGGCTATCAGATAATCAATAATTTCTTAGACCAAGATGACCGTCTTGACTAATCCAAGATCATGAAAGCAATATTAAATCAACTCTTTGATCATCAGCAGCTTACGCAAGATCAAGCAAGGCAAGTCTTACTCAAGATGTCCCAAGGTGAGTACAATGCCAGTCAGATATCGGCATTTATCAGTGTCTATCTGATGCGGACTGTGACAGTAGATGAGTTGCAAGGATTCAGAGATGCCTTGTTGCAACTGTGTATCCCTGTGGACTTGGAGGGTGTAGAGACGATCGATGTCTGTGGTACTGGAGGCGACGGGAAGGACACCTTCAATATCTCTACAGCATCTGCATTCGTACTTGCAGCTGCTGGTTACAAAGTCTCTAAGCATGGCAACTATGGGGTGTCATCCATCTGCGGGTCGAGCAATGTACTGGAGTCACTTGGTTATGAGTTTACCGCAGATGTCTCACGATTGAGGCGACAGTTAGACCAAGTCAATTTTTGTTTTTTTCATGCACCTCTATTTCATCCTGCTCTCAAGTCAGTAGGTCCTGTGAGGAAGGAGTTAGGAGTCAAGACTTTTTTTAACCTACTAGGTCCCTTGGTCAATCCTTGTAGACCTACTCATCAGATGGTTGGAGTGTTTAACCTCAAGGTGCTTAGACTCTATCAATATTTGCTCCAGCAGTCAGAGCTACATTATACTATTGTCCATGCGATTGACGGGTATGACGAAGTCTCATTGACTGGAGACACTAAGGTGATCCAACATGGATTGGAGAGGTTAGTGAGACCTCAAGAGTTTACTCTACCGAGGTTGACAGAGGAGTCACTACATGGAGGTGTTGATATCAGATCGGCGGCCAAGATATTCACATCTGTACTCGCAGGTAAAGGCAGTCCATCTCAGCATGCTGTAGTGGCAGCTAATGTGGGTCTTGCTATCCAGACATTTACTCCAAGTAAGACCCTCCAGCACTGTGTAGAAGAAGCAATGGAAACTCTCCTCTCAGGGAAAGCTCTGACGACATTACAATCACTTATTGATCTCAAGTAGTATGCATATCTTAGATAGAATCGTTGAATATAAGCGCAAAGAAGTTGCACTCCGCAAGTTAGAAACCCCATTGGGAGCCTTGCAGAATAAGGTAGACCGTGACCCAGTATCACTCAGAGATCGGATCAAGAGTGGGAGTGGAGTGATTGCAGAATTCAAGCGGAGGTCACCGAGTAAGCCTACTCTAAATGTGGAAGCTAAGGTAGAGCAGATCACCCCTCTCTATGAATCATCAGGAGTATCGGGGATTTCAATATTGACAGATAATCATTTCTTTGGAGGATCAGACGCTGATCTGACCAAGGCAAGAGAGCTCAATACTCTCCCGCTGTTGCGCAAAGATTTTGTAGTCGACGAGTATCAAATCTACGAAGCGAGTACACTTGGAGCTGATTGTATCCTGCTCATCGCCCGTATATTGACAGCACATGAGATCAAGCATCTGATGTTGATAGCGAGAGAGTTGGGTCTGGAAGTACTGGTAGAGATCCATAATCAAAAAGAACTGGACAAACTCACTGATCTCCCCGATCTAGTCGGAGTGAACAATCGCAACCTTGATACATTTGAGGTGGACTATCAACACTCTATTGACTTGATAGCACAGTTGCCCGCAGATGCTTGTAAGATCGCTGAGAGTGGAATCCATAGTGTCGAGGTGATGTGGCAATTATCTGATGCAGGATTTGATGGCTTCCTTATGGGTGAGAGGTTCATGGCTACGGCATCTCCAGGGATAGCTTGTAAGCAAATGGTAAAAGATTATCTCAATAGAAAAATGTAAAGAATTGTAATAAATAGACTCTAATAATCTAGCACAACGGTGGTAGAGTCAGAGATCACTAATAGATCACTCGTCTGTATCGAATAACTAATACCTATAGACTCTTCTTGGAAGAATGCTGCTTCGACATATGCTTGATTGAGTGGGATCCAGAGGACTGAGTAATCACTGCTATAGATAGGCTCGAAACCTGTGAAGCTGAGGGAGGTTTCGTATAGATTGGTATAGGCAGGTATCAGAGTATTGAAGTTAATCAGGAAGTCTTTGTTGAAGGTAACAGTAATCTGATCTGCAATGATTGCATTAGAGAGAGACCTTTCGCAATCATCATCATTGACAGCATCTGTGATGAGCTCCACTCTGACATACTTTGGAGATGATCGCAAAGTGTCGGAGATGATTGATTGATTCAGCTGAGTAGATTCGATCACGTCAAATCCATTGCTTCCAGAGATTGTGATATTTTGGATCTCGCAGATATCGTCGCAACTGATCACAGATATCATGCAAGCGGTGAACAATATTATTCTCCTGAGAAGACTGTAGTCTGACATAATTAATGAGATCTAGATGATACAAGTAATTCACTATCAACACTAAGATACAATAAATGCAAGTCAAAATCTGTGGTATAACAGCACAAAAACAACTCAATGAACTCTCCAAGATGGACGTAGACATGATAGGACTTAACTTCTATCCAAAGTCAAAGCGATATGTAGATCGCTTACTCCAGATGGATCAGTGTGATCAACAGAAGGTTGGTGTCTTTGTCAATGCGAGCATCGCTGACCTCCGAGAGAAGACAAACATGTATCAATTAGATCTCTTACAACTCCATGGAGATGAGTCCATAGAGTACTGTAGACAAGCTCAGGAGATTGCACCAATCATCAAAGTATGGAGAGTAGGATCTAACTTTGATTTTGATCAATTGGCCAACTTTGAGTTCTGTGACTATTTTCTGTTTGATACATACACTCCTGCATATGGTGGATCAGGTAAGGCATTTGACTGGCAAGTCTTAGCAGACTATCGAGGTGAGACTCCCTTCTACCTCAGCGGCGGGATAGGTCCAGACTCGATCCATGCTCTCAGGCAAGTAGATCATCCCCAATTGGCTGGAGTAGATATTAATAGTAAGTTTGAAGAGAGTCCAGGCGTGAAAGATCTCGTATCTGTGACAACATTTATCAATGAATTAAAAAAATAATTAGCAATGAAATATCAAGTAGATTCAAAGGGGTTTTATGGTGATTTTGGAGGAGCTTATATCCCAGAAATGCTCTACAGCAATATCGATAATCTCCAAAATAACTATTTAGAAATTACTGCTCTACCCAGTTTTAGAGCAGAGTTTGACCAGTTACTAAGGGACTATGTGGGACGACCATCTCCACTCTACTTAGCACCGAGACTATCTAAGCAGTACGGAGCTAAGATCTATCTCAAGCGTGAAGATCTGAACCATACGGGAAGCCACAAGATCAACAATACAATAGGGCAAATCTTACTTGCCAAACACATCGGGAAGACCAGGATAATCGCAGAGACTGGCGCTGGCCAACATGGAGTGGCTACAGCAACAGTCTGTGCCCTCATGGGGATCGAGTGTGTCGTCTATATGGGTGCAGTAGATATCCAGAGACAGGCACCCAATGTAGCTAGGATGAAGATGCTCGGTGCTAAGGTCGTCCCTGCGATGAGTGGGAGTAAGACGCTAAAGGATGCAACCAATGAGGCGATAAGAGATTGGATCAACAACCCTGAGGATACACATTATATCATTGGTTCTGTAGTGGGTCCACATCCTTACCCTGATATGGTCGCAAGGTTCCAATCTGTCATCAGCCAGGAGATGAAGACTCAACTCAGAGAGCAGACGGGCAACGAAAATCCAGATTATATCATCGCTTGTGTTGGCGGAGGTAGTAATGCAGCCGGGATCATGTATCACTATCTGGAAGAACAATCAGTAAAGCTCGTACTCGTAGAAGCAGGTGGTAAGGGTGTAGACACTGGTCACTCTGCTGCGACAAGTGTACTCGGGAGTATGGGTATCATCCATGGAAGTAAGACCCTCCTGATGCAGACAGATGACGGTCAGATCGTAGAGCCATACTCACTCTCAGCTGGACTAGATTATCCAGGGATAGGACCACTCCATGCTCACTTGATTAAGTCTGGTAGAGCACAAGTCTATCATGCGACAGATGAGCAAGCTCTCAATGCTGCTCGCAACTTGAGTCGCATAGAGGGCATCATCCCAGCCTTAGAGACAGCCCATGGATTGGCAGCTCTCGAGCAGATGACATTTAGCCAAGATGATGTCGTAGCCATCAATCTCTCAGGAAGAGGAGATAAGGACCTAGCTACATATATTGAGGCATTTGGTGAGGAATAAAAACTTCACATCTAACTCGTAAGAAGGTTCATTGCCCATGAGTGCAGATGCAACTAAGAGAGAATGAGATCATCGTGAGTACCAAAGATCAATGAGATATAGAGGTGCATATCACCCTTGATATACCTAGTATTAATTGGTTTAGGGCTAGAGATGTCACTATTTTTAGTACATTAGTCATATAAACTAAACCAATTGAGTATGAAAAATGTAATCTTATTCTTGACATTTGTATTGATGTCAAGTCCAGTATGGTCCCAAAGAGTAGACATTGACAAGAAAAGAGTCAGTGTTGAAGTCAGTACACTACCACAATTCTATGTACCCACTGATCAACGTACCTACGTCGTAGAGTTCTTTGGTCCGGAATATATCAATCCGGACTATGTGTACGAAAATATCAATATCAATGGTTGGGAACAAGTAGACGAAAATGCCAATGCTAAAGTTGTCATCAACGCATATGGCATAAAAGTAAAAGATCCCGAACAAATCAAAAGAACAGAAGAGAAAAAGGATAAGGAGGGAAATGTCACCAGCACAAAGCACTACTATAAGTACACACTAGTAGGCGAAACAAAAAGTCGTGTCAGAGTAAGTGGCCCTGGAGAAAAAATGGAAATGTCTAAGTGGGAAAAGAAACAAAAAGCTAAAGCTGAGGCAGAAGCTGCTGAGAAGAAAGAAGCAGTCGACTCTAACCCCTTCCTCGCAGGGACAGATGTCGCCGATGAAGCTGACCAAAATGCTAATCTCGAAGTGATCTTTGGAGATTACAACAATCATAAGTTTGAGTATACCACTGCAGAAAACTCCTCTTACTCCAAGGCTCTAGCTGCCATAAGAGCAGTGATTGATACTAAAGTCAGAGGCTTCGAAGACGATTATCCAGAGCAATTAGTGAGGTATGCTAACTCAGATCTCAATACTTGCTATGGCTACCAGAAGTCTACACAAGCATTCAAAATGAGAGTACTTGACTCCAAAAAACATCCAGAAAATGAGATGTATGGCAATGCGACTACCGCTCTACAAAAGTTAATGGAAGCGAAGAAGTGGAATGAGTCAACGGACAAGCTCAAGACTGACCTAGAGCCAATGATCGCTTACTTCGAAGGAGTCGCAAAAAAGTATAGTAGCGATGACAAACATGAAAAGAGATTAAAGTCAGCTTCACTATTTAATCTTGGACAGATCTATTACTTCTTGGATATGCCGGATAAGGTGAAGGAAATAGGTGACTCATATATCAGATGGGGAGAGGACGTTAAAGATGGAGAAGACTTTGTAGAAATGGCAGAATCACTCAAAAAACAATTAGAATTTCACAATATGTCAGGAAGATACTTCACGGCTAACTAAGATCTTCACTTACAGTTACAGTAAGCTTCAAAACAATATGAAAATGAGTGGTAAGAAATTACCGCTCATTTTTTTTTGATACCATCAATCACCAAGAGTAAATCTGGACAATTTGTGTCAACTCTTAGATATAGCTGCTACGTGCTATCATAATATTTGCTACTTTTATTTGCATAATATCGATCATAAACTTTACTGAAATATGCAATACACTAAGACTCTAGCCTTACTAACTCTCCTGTTCATAGGATGCTATACTCAGTCAACTGCACAACTGAGAAAGAATAAAAAAGCAACGACAACGCAGACTACCAATACCCTTGATGATCTCAATGTCGGTTCTCTCAAATTTAGAGACATCGGGCCTGCCAATACCTCTGGTCGTATCTCTGATTTTGCAGTAGACGAGGAGATGCCATCGACATACTATATCGCAGCGTCGTCTGGTGGTGTGTGGAAGACAGTCAATGCAGGGACTACCTTCGAGCCAATCTTTGATAGCCAAGGATCATATAGTATCGGATGCGTGACACTCGATCCGAGTAATAAGAGTACCGTATGGGTAGGCACTGGCGAAAATAATAATCAACGATCGGTCGCCTATGGTGATGGGGTATACAAGTCTATAGATGGAGGTAATACATGGACTAATATGGGACTCAAAGACACTGAGCATATCTCTCAGATCATCGTCCACCCAGAGGATTCTGATATTGTCTTGGTGGCTGCAGTAGGGCCACTCTGGAATAGTGGCGGAGAGAGAGGTGTCTATCTGACTACTGATGGAGGTGAGACCTGGGAAGCAACACTGACGATTGATCAGTATACGGGTATCGCAGATATGATTGCCGATCCAAGTAATCCCGATATCATCTATGCCGCAGCTCACCAGCGAGCTAGACATGTATTTACCTATATCGGGGGTGGTCCAGCAAGTAGCATTTACAAGAGTACAGATGGAGGTAAGACTTGGAAGGAATCAGCAACCGGATTGCCAGGAGGAGATAAGGGTAGGATAGGATTGTCAATCTCACCTGCTAATCCTACTATGGTCTATGCCATCGTCGAAGCACAGGATGATAAGAGTGGAGTCTATCGATCTACCAACGCTGGTGCCTCATGGCAAAAAAGAGGAGGACATGTCACAAGTGGCAATTACTATCAGGAAATCATCTCTGACCCTGTCAATCCAGAAGTAGTCTTTTCTATGGATACATGGTTGAGTAAAAGTACTGATGGCGGTAAGTCATTTCAGAGAGTTGGAGAGATCACTAAGCATGTCGACAATCACTGTATCTGGATCAATCCCAATAATACGAATCACTGGCTTGTCGGATGTGATGGTGGTATCTATGAGACGTGGGATGCAGCTGCCACATGGGACTTTAAGGCTAATCTTCCACTGACACAATTCTATAAGGTCTCTGTGGATAATGCTACACCATTCTACAATATCTATGGAGGTACACAGGATAATAATAGTATGGGTGGTCCGTCGCGGACATCTACAGTACATGGCATACGGAAT
>CALLAW010000058.1 GCA_938001865.1 uncultured Saprospiraceae bacterium
TAACGGGTTAATATCGTACATTACTCGTCTATTGTGTTCGTAATTAAAATTGGCTGGATGCCAATTATTTACACTATAGAATCCATTAAACCCACTATTCCATCCCTAGTTTATATTGTAGAACAAGTACTTCATTTACGCTGCTTCTTTACTACTTTTCAATTTATATTCTCGACTAAATGCAGTTTGTTGCATATTAAATCTATCACTCAGCTTTGTAATCATCTTTTTACTTATGTTCCGTTTGTAATTCAATATTTCAGTGATTAGTTGTCTTGATACATTGAGTTGTCTTGCAAGTTCTGCTTTTGTAAGATTGTTTTCACTCATTAAATATTCAAGAATTTCTACTGGATTCATATCTTCTTTTGTTCCAATAGATTCAATGAGTCGTTTATCATAATCTTCAATAATTAATTCTAACAAGTCTAATTCTTCTGCATATTTGTCAGAATTTTTCATGGTTAGTTTTTCATATATATTGCAGTATTCATTGTACTGTTCAATACTATATATTCTTTTATACTTCATTATTAATCTATTTAAACATGTCTACTTTGAATGAATCAACTTTGTTATACTCAGAATGGGTTCCCATGAATTTTAAAAATAGAATTGTGTTTGTAGCTTTAAATAAATAACCACAAATCATTCTATACTTGTTGTTTCCAACATTAAAAACTATTCTACTTTGCTTTAATTTTGGACAAGTGATTAAATCGCTATTCTGAAATGATAAAACTAAATCTTGAGGATTTGTACAATTTTCAGCAAATTTTAGTCTCCTCCTAAAGTCTTCAAATGCTTTAAGCATTGTTTGTCTTTCTTACAAATCAACAAGACATTTGACCACTTTATTATTCTTATTTTCACAAGAAAAAGGTAGCTAATCTTTTTGACATTGTCAACAATATGTGAACTTTAATCGTATTAAACATAACGAGAATATAGCGTGAGACCAGACAACAATGTGCCTCAGTCCATACATCTTATCTATTTACCACTAGAGTCTCTTGAAGGGAGATTCCTTGCTCTAGCTCTCTATGGACTTTGGTGTCTCTTCCTTAGAGCACGAGGAGTATGATTGCTGCCATAGCACTCACAAGTCCGATGAGTCTGACGATGCCTAGAGACTCCTTGAAGGCAACTACGCCTATCGCTGCATTGAGCACTAAGATACCTACATTGAGCATTGGGAATAATGCCGATGCTTCCCAACCTCGATCTAGGAGAACCAATATCCAATAAATTGAAAAGAAATTGGGGATACCTAGTGCAATACCACCGATGAGATTTTTAGATTCCAAGGTTGGTCTCACTCTCAGTGCTTTGATTCCGAAGAAGATCAATCCATTGATCCCAGCCAAGAAGAAGAGTGTACTTGTAAACTGGATATCTTGTCCTGTAGTCAGATTATTGACCTTGACGTGATATAAGAGTAGCTCGATCAGTCCACTCCCAACGAAAGTGGCAAGAGCTAGTAAGCTTCCTAATCCAAGTAGCTGTTTTCTGTTGAGCTTGATACCTGGACTATAATTAATCAAGAAGATGGAGAGGAAGGCAAGTGCTAGACCGATCATCTTGTACACACCGGTACTCTCAGTATGTACGATGATACCAAAGATAGTCGGAAATACCAACGACATCTTTTGGAATAGAGTAGTGATCAATATCCCCAACTTTTGCACGGCAAGTGCTACGACATTGAAGATAGTGATGAATAAGAACGAACAGATAAGAGCAAATGGAAACCAAGGCTGAGTAAAGACATCAAAGGTCACGACTGGCTTCATGTAGACGATCGTACCTGTAATCACACAGACAAAGTAATTGACTATGATGGCTTGTAAGTTATCGACGCCATATTCCTTGTAATATTTAAATATGACACCGATCGTACCGTTAATAAGGATAGTGAATAGCAATAGCATGCTGCAAATGTCTCATCTTTTGCAGTTTATTTGTCATTATTTAATTCTTATTTACATTTAATGTTGATTTCCGTTGCATTTTTGCATCATCTTCAAGAAGAGCTATTCAATCAATAACTAATTATGAATCTAACAACACTATTACTCAATATCGGCATTGTCTCTCTCATCGTTTCGGCAATCATTATTTTTGGCCTGAAGAAGCACAAAGAGATATTGATGACTTTCCTACAGACTTTTTGTGGAGTGTTATTTCTGTTTTCAGGTTGGGTTAAGGCGGTTGATCCTCTTGGTACAGGATATAAGATGGTGGATTATTTCACAGAATTTGAGTCTACATTCTCAGACACTGCATTATCATTCATTGCTCCTCTTTTCCCATTCTTGAGTGGCTATTCGACGGGATTTTCTGTCTTTATGATCATTCTGGAAATCGTCCTTGGTATCATGTTGATTACAGGGAGCAAGAGTAAGTTAGTTGCTTGGTTGTTTTTCCTTTTAGTGGCATTCTTCACTGTGTTGACAGGATTCACTTATTTGACTGGATATGTTCCTTCAGGGACCAATTTCTTTGAGTTTTCTAATTGGGGCCCTTACGTCAAGTCTAATATGAAAGTGACGGACTGTGGTTGCTTTGGGGATTTCATCAAATTAGAACCAAAAACCTCATTTTTGAAAGATGTATTCTTACTGATACCTGCCATCTACTTTCTTGTCAGAAATCACAAGATGCATTCACTCTTCAACAAAGGGGCTAACTCAATCATTGAGATTGGTGCTATTGTCGGGCTGCTAATCTACTGCTTATCTAATTTTGTTTGGGATATTCCATCAGTGGACTTTAGACCATTTGCTAAAGGCAAGGATGTTGCTAAGACCAAAGAAATAGAGGAGCAAGCAATGGCGGATGTCAAGATTACAGATTGGAAACTCAAAAATAAAGGGACTGGAGAAGAAATCATTATTGCGAATAATGAGTACATGACCAACTTTAAGAATTATCCCAAGACTGAATGGAGTGTTGTAGACCAAATAAAAACTGAACCACTTGTCAAGTCTACCAAGATATCAGAGTTTGAGATGTATGACATCGATGACAATGATATTACCTCGGACTTTCTCCAAGAAGGTACTCAGCTCCTCATCGTCTCATACAAGCTCTATGCTGACATCTCCACAGAGAAGGTAATGACTCAGGATAGCTTATTCGTAATGGATACTCTCATGTCAGAGGATGGTACCAAGATGATCAATAAGACCTTCGATCGTATCGAATCTACAGAGAAGACAGTGCCAGTATTCAACTGGGATAAGGGATTCAAGTCAGATGTCAATGATAAGCTCTTACCAGTAGTCAATACGCTTACAGCTAAAGGGATACCAGCTACCTGGGTAATAGGTGGAGCTGGATCGACTGAGATAAATGCTCTAGCAAATGATATGAATGTCACCAATATCCGTATGGCTCAGGCGGATGATATCCTACTCAAGACCATCGTCAGGTCCAATCCAGGCGTCGTACTTTGGAGAGATGGGAAGATCATAGACAAGTGGCATATCGATAAGTTACCTGATGGAGATAAGATCTATAATCAATATTTTTAGCACTCGGCAGATTTAGACCTATATTGACCTTAGCGTTGTAATTTTGTTGTCGCTAGATGCTAAATGTGAGTCCAAGCGAGTCGAAATTACAATTGCGAATCTCAAATCATAAAATATTACAGAATTAGGTCATATCCTATCTGTCATTATTGAATTTGCGTTACATTTGTGGAGTAGAATATTCTATACATTAAAGGGGAAAGACTCTTTTCATTTATGCTAAGTAGACGAAGCGTTAGAATTAAGATTATGCAATTACTCTATGCAATGGATAGAGATGCAGAGCTGACACTAAAAGATCTTGAGAAAAAATATAAGGAATCAATCGATGAGAGTTTCCAACTACTACTATTCGTTACCTTTCTGATTACTCTTATTACAGAGAAGGCTGTCGAGGATGATGCCAAGCGGAGTAGTAAGCATCTCCCATCTGACTTTGACAAAGCATTCTCCGCTAAGTTGCACAACAATGCAATCATCAAGTCTCTTCTGACCAATACTCAATTGCAAAATAGAATAGAGAAAGCTGGTTTCCTCAAGCTAGATCTCTCCGATTTCGCAGAAAAAATGTACAAAGGATTTAGCAAGACTAAGCCCTACGAAGAGTATATCCTTGCTGCAGAAACCCAGGAAAGAGATCTCGAAATCCTCTTAGAGCTCTTCAGATATCTGAGGTCTAATGAATACTTCAATGAAATCTGTGATGACCACTATCTCCATTGGTTTGATGAGAAATCATTGATCGTCGGCACAATTAAAAAAATCCTTAAGGCTCAGCCAGCTCAGGGAGACTTCATCATGGAGTACTATCCTGATGACGATACGATTAAGGTCTATGGCCAAAAATTGCTAAAGTCAGTAATCAATAATGATAGTAATCTAGCAGAGCAAATCATCCCTCTACTCAAAAACTGGGATAGCGAAAGATTGGCAGTGATAGATATGATTCTCTTGAAGATGGCACAGACTGAGCACAAAGAGTTTGCATCTATTCCTAATAATGTGACGATCAATGAATATGTCGAAGTTGCCAAGTCATATAGCACAGATAAGAGCAAAGAATTTGTCAATGGTGTCTTGGATACACTCTTCAAGCAGGATGATAAGGAGAAGAAAGAGGATGCACCACAATCTTCCGATGATGCTTCCTAAGGGCTAATATTGCTCAATTCACACTATTAATTACTATCCACTATACTCTCTCTATAGATCGAGCAGCTTACTCCTACTGCTTGACGAACTTTGTTGACGTATGACTTACTTCGTTATCAAGTGTAAGGATATACATCCCTGAGTGATCTATCTCTAGGATGTTGAATGGGAGACTTACTGTATTGACCTCATAGACAGATGGACTCTCCACTGTGAATTTGTGGAAGAGTTTCCCTTTCGTATCATAGATAGCTACTTCTACTGGTTTGGGACTCAATGCTGAGAATGAAAACTCTATACCGCTATAGTCAGTATTGATTGTTCTGATTGATATCGATAGAGGGTCATTGGATAGGCCACAGAGTTCTCTGATCTTCAGAGCTGCATTTGCGATATCGAGTCTACCTCCGGACACTGTCAAGAGCTCCATGATAGGAGATGTCACTACACTGCCCATAATAGCTTCCTTCATAGTGAGTGCCAAGTCTTCACTAGAGGTAATCGAGCTAAATATTTCGCAATTGAGGCTATAAAGAAGTGCAATAGCGCCAGCTACGTGTGGAGCAGAAGCACTTGTGCCAGAGATATCCTTATACTCGTCAAAGTTGTTAGTAGATGGGATGCCTTCACCTGGAGCACCTAGGTCGACCCATACATCACTAAATCCAGCTTGGAACACCTTGTCATCATTCTGATCAGTATTGGTAGTCATGATGAGGTAGTCACTGCTACAGCGGGTAGGCAGGTCAAGAGCTTCGGCATAGTCTACATTGCGATTCTCTACAGATCCTACACTGAGTATACCCAATTGGCCAAGTTCGTTGTAGAGTTCACACCACTCAGGGATATCACTTTCGTCTTTTCCTTGTATCCCACCTGAGAAGTTAGTCACTAAGATATTAGCTCCTCTCTCTCCATTGCTATTGATGTAGAGCTCTTTTTGGGCTTTGATATATTCATAACTTTCGATGACATTCACGTCATTGGAAGCTCCTCCGATGAGCATGAGTTTAATATTCCAATTCAGACCACTGATACCTTCGCCATTATCACCTTTGGCACCGATGATGCCTGCGACTCTCGTTCCATGACTGAGCAGTTCATGTTGGTCATTGTTAGTCTTTGCATTGTAGCCTTTATAATCATCTACGTAGCCGTTATTATCATCGTCGATGCCATTATCTGGTATTTCATTTTCATTGACCCATAGGTTGGGGAGTAGCTCGATATTGTCTGAGTAGAATCCATCATCTAAGATTGCAACTACTATCTCCTCGCCACTTGCTGCCAGTGTCCCACCCGTAGTCTGATCCCATACCACCGGTGCACCTATCCTCTCAAGACTCCATTGTTGACCATAGAGATTGTCGTTTGGAGTTGTTTCTCGATGATGGACTGGAGTTGATTGTCTGAGTGTTATCAGATTACCCAATCCATGCAGTCGAGATGAGATCTCATCAAGAGTATAGCGTTGGTTATACACTATGCTATAGTAAGGTTTGCTCTGACTAATAGACTCTAGACGCATGCCCTCATTGTTAGCATTCCATGATTTGATCTCTTGGACTGCCACTTGCTGTTCATATCTGACAAATGCCACTGTGGAAGCGAGATCGCTAAGGTGAGAGGTACTCTGTGAGTGTGAGGAGCTTATGACTAATAGAGTCATCAAGATCGTACTAAAGAAGCTGATATTGAAATACATAATTGTTTGGATATTTATAGCCTATGAGAAGTACTAAGATAAGCTTACTACTCAAAAAATCTCGAATTATATGGAGATATACCACAATTCTGTACTCCCTATCTATTGTATTTACTTTGCCACGACAATTAGAGTATTGTTTTCCAATAGCATTTCAGAGACATTATCTATCCCATACTCTGACAGATCTACGACTTCATCCCAGAGGCTTGTGGTTACCAGATTGTAGAGATAAAGTTTGCTGCCGGATGCTGCAAGGACTTTATGACTATCAAGATATGTGATTACAGTAGTAGCGTTGATTGTTTTTGTGTAAGTTTTATATTCTTTCTTCTTCGTGTCATACTTTTTGAGTAGAGTAGAGTTAGCACTGAGAGAGTGTGCAAAGATGAGGTGACCATACTTGTCAACAAGGAGATTACTCTTCACATTATCTAGGAGGAGATTCCTCTTAAAGTTACTTCCTTGAAGCTCCAGCAATCGTCCTTCACCTTCGAGAGTATAGAGAGTATTATCATTAGTCCATTTATAGTTGGTCAGAGTAGGCATATTATTGATCAGAGTACTCCCACTATTTGATAGATTGATAGGATAGCTATGCAATACTCCACTTGTCTGCCTCTCTCTGAGTAATACGGTGAATAGTCCTCCAGAGATTGGTGCTGGTTGCACTTCTGACTGAGGAGTCTGAGTGAGCCTAGTAAGTTTCTTTGTCGTCAAGTCCATCTTGATGATATCCTGCTGACTCTTGTCAAAATAATTGGAGGAGATTAGCAATGTAGATTCATTGATAAATGCTGGATCGATATTCTTGCCATTTGCATTAAATGCAGTCAATATACGTGCATTAGTCAAAGTGACATTGTCTCCACTGTTAGTGATGTTGAATGCATAGATATTGCTAGATTGACCATACATGTGGATAGCTGACAACCCGTGAAGGATTACCAATCCAAATGAGAGTATTCTAAAGACTTGATTCATCAGTGTTAATACTTTTGATTAGTGTGTTCTACTCATCCAAGATACCAAAAAAATCTCTAAGCAGACCGATTGCAGTATCCACAGTGAGTGATTAGAGCATCGATGACTCTCTGTAAGAGCAGCATCTCATCTACCTATTACTAGCCGAGGTGAATATACGATCCCAATTGATCCCTTTACGCATACTCCCTTCTCGAGTAGAGAAGAATATAAACATCGGCTTACCTACGATATGATCATGTGGTACGAATCCCCATGCTCGGGAATCTTCACTATTGTGTCTGTTATCACCCATTGCCCAATAATAGTCTTGCTTAAATGTGTATGTCTCAGCGACCTGGCCATTAATTACGAGTTTATTTCCCTGTTTCTTGACGTCATTTTGCTCATAGACATGGATAGTCCTATAGTACATTGCAATATTCTCGGGAGTAAGGTCTATCGTAGCCCCCTTCTTAGGTATCCAGACTGGTCCGTAATCATCTACGGTCCATCCACCATAGTATTGTGTATTATGTGGGAAGAGTTTGTTGCCATCAGCTTGTTGAGGTCTGTGTTCTATGATGACTTTTGGATCTAATTTTTTGAGCTTTGACTTTTGCTCTTCATCTAAGAAGATTACAAAAGTATTAGCCTTGCCACCTCCGTATACATCAGACTCTGCAATCCCCCAATCTGACCAATTACGAGTATTGATCGATGAGGTACTGAATGTTACGTTATAGAGATATTGGAGATGTTCTGGATTTTCTGCAGGGACACCGTTGAGATATACCTGTCTGTCAATTACTTGGATGGAGTCGCCAGCTACTCCTACACATCTTTTGATATAATGATCTTTTTTGTCGATTGGTCTGACGACATATTGTTGTTTCTTGACTAATTTACCTAGAGCTCTATCTCTCTTAGCGATATTAGGATCTCTCTCTATCTGTCCAACTGTCCAAGATCTTGATGGTGAGATGTAGACACTATCACCAACTGGCCAATTGAACACGATTGGATCATTGCGATCGATGGACTCAAATGACGGAAATCTATAGTAAGGGAGGTTGGGTTTCTTGAGATATGACTCGGTTCCAACACCAGGTACCCTATTGTGCAGGAGAGGGATCTGTGCCACTGTCATGGGTGTTCTCATCCCATATCTCGTCTTACTGACGAAGAGATAGTCACCGACATTGAGAGATCCTTCCATAGAAGGTGTAGGGATCATGAAGGCCTCCATCAAAAACATCCTGATAAATGCTGCTGCAAATACTGCAAATACAATTGACTCTACCCATTCACGTCCTGCAGATTTATGGTAGGGATTGTTATTGACAAGTTTTCGATACTCTCTCTTGTCACCAGACTTTCTGACTTGTTCCAACTGTACTTTGTAGGCTTGCTCTTTAGCATAATACTCAGGAGTATGCTGAGCTTTGTCATCCTGAGCAATAGGGTAGAGTATCCCTATCGGAAATACTACTGCAAGGAAGCTTTGAAACCATGACATCTTATCAAATGACTTGACGAATGGGATCATAATACCAGCGTAAATAAAAAAGTTGACGATGGGAATCAAGAGCAGAATTGCCCACCAGCTTGGTCTTCCAATAGCCTTACAGAGTTCTACAAAATTTATCCCAGGAATGAGCCCTTTAGTTGCTTCGACTCCAATCTTTGGAAATACTAGGTAAAGTCCAATACTCAGAAGGATATAATTGACGAGAAATATCAGTAGTACAGTCACAATATTTATTTTTTGATACGGCTAAGATACGTTGCTCTAAGGCAGACTATTGTTGATAGACAGTCGGAGAGTCAGTATTATTCTACCAATCTCACTCTACCTTCTATTAAGAATGATGTGTCTCCTATGGTCGTTAGAGATGTATAACTTCATCATAGGCTGCTGCAGTGGCCTCCATCACGGCTTCACTCATTGTTGGGTGTGGATGCACAGCCTTGAGTATTTCATGTCCAGTAGTCTCTAATCTTCTTGCTGTGACTATCTCAGCTATCATCTCTGTAACATTAGATCCGACCATGTGAGCCCCGAGGAGTTCTCCATACTTCGCATCATAGATGACCTTCACGAATCCTTCTTTTGCTCCAGACGCAGACGCCTTACCCGATGCACTGAATGGAAATTTACCCACCTTGAGTTCGTATCCGGCTTCTTTAGCGACAGCTTCAGTCATACCTACTGACGACACTTCTGGGCTACAGTAAGTACATGATGGAATATTGCCATAGTCAAGCTTCCCTGGGTGGTGACCACAGATTGCCTCTACACAGATAATTCCCTCAGCGCTTGCAACGTGTGCTAATGCTGCACCAGGAACGATATCACCTATAGCATAGATGCCTGATACTGATGTTTGATAGTAATCATCAACTTTGATAAGCCCTCTATCAGTTTCTATTCCCAACATCTCTAGACCGATGTTCTCAGTATTAGGACTTACACCTGCTGCTGAGAGTACGATATCACAGTCTATGACTTGCTCTGACTTATCTTTATTCTTCTGGATAGTGACCTTACAGCCTTTTCCTTTAGTGTCTACATTTTGCACAGCATGACCAGCCATGACTTCGATTCCTTGCTTCTTGAATACCTTGGTAAGTTCCTTAGAGACATCTTTGTCTTCTCTTGGGAGTAACCCTTGGTCCATGTATTCGACAACGATGACCTCAGTACCCATACTCTTGTAGAAGTATGCAAACTCTACACCGATTGCACCTGCACCAACTACGATCATCTTTTTTGGTTGCTTAGGCAGAGTCATTGCTTCTCTATAACCGATAATCTTTTTACCATCGAGTGGAAGGCTAGGGAGTTGCTTAGCTCTAGCCCCAGTTGCGAGGATGATGTGAGGTGCAGTGTATTCTGTCTTTTTTCCTTCTTTGTCAGTGACTACCAGCTTCTTGCCTCTTGCAAGTTTTCCTTCTCCCTCAATCACTGTTATTTTGTTTTTTCTCATCAAGAAATCGACTCCCTTGCTCATTCCTCCTGCGACATCTCTACTTCTCTTGACTACTGCTGAGAAGTCATGCTTTGCACTGCCTACCTTGATACCGTAATCTTCTGCATGGTTGATATAATTATAGACCTGGGCAGATTTGAGGAGTGCCTTTGTTGGGATGCATCCCCAGTTGAGACAGATCCCTCCGAGGTTCTCTCTTTCTACAATTGCTACTTTCTTACCCAGTTGTGAAGCCCTAATTGCTGCCACATATCCTCCTGGTCCACTTCCTACTACTATAATATCAAAATTCATGGTTGTATGTTTTTGCCGCAAATATAAGATACTATCTGTTAGGGGTGTTGAAAGATTGAGCAGAGTTTTCTCCTTGAGGGGATACTGGGGTGGAAGATCCTTTTTTTCCTTCTTTTTAAACACAGAACTAAGGATGAGCTGAACTGGGATAGAAATGAGAATATACTCAATTACAATCAGCAGATAAAGAGTCACCTATTACTCGGCTCGATCCCAGATGCTTAAGCTGGAAATTCACCTTAGTATTTGTCAGGATTGACACTCTAATCAATGAAGTATAGTAGAGGTCACTTGATATCAAATCAATTTTCTCATAGAAAACAGATTACCTAAGTGATGAGCTTCGTGCATGTTGTTGAATGAGATGGCATCTTCGATATTTTTAAGCACTACACCATAACTTGTCTCATAATGATTATAATTTTTAAAGACCCCATTGTTGTAGTCATCCTCCAGGTGTTGGATGAGCTTGTCACCAAGATCTTGTAACATTTGAAACTCACCCTCATCGTATTGCTCATCCGGTTGAGTCCCTTTAGCGTACTTCTTGATTAGGTCTGTGTTGACATACATCTGCGTCCCTGAGAGTTTATAACAGAGTAATTGCTGTGTGATGATCATATGACCATAGTTCCACATCAAGTTATTATTAAATCCCTCTGGTATCTGATTGAGTTCTGCGTGAGAAAATACTGAAAGGGTTTTCTTTGCATTGCTCCGAGTCGCCTTTAAACTGTCTAATTGAAATTGAAAATCCATTGCTGTTTATATTGAATTATTGTTTTTTAAATAGAATTAAAATGCAGTAAGTACTTGTCTCGACTACAGTCTCGGTTCCCTCATTATTCTGTTCACTGTCGTAAAACGATTTTTCACTAAAGTATAGACTGATCACTCTCCCAATAATGCATCCAACGTCTGTGTCGATACAGAATGATAATTTGCCTTTGACTTCGCATAGATAGCCTTCGCAGTTTTGATATCTCCAGCTTCTTTAAGGGCGGAGTAGAGTGGAGTCAAAAACTTACGACGTCCAACTGTATAGAGAAATGCTTCCAACTGTGGTCTGAAGTAGTCGTAGTGACCCAGTTGAATAGACTTTTCGAACCATGCTGCTGCGATTTCACTATTGCCAGAGTCAGCGAATCCATAGAGTCCGTTGAGTGCATCGAGTGCCTTACTATCTACATCGTCTCCCAGAGCTCTGATGAAGTGTAACCATTCATGTGTGGTCCAATCATTAGTTGTTGCCTGAGTTGGGAGGTCTCCCTTTGATACATTACTTACGATAGCATCCACTTTGGTAAATTTATCACTCGTGATACTTGGACAATTATCAGGGATACCTGCACCATGAATCCACTCATCAATATTGACTTCAATAGCGTAGGGATCAAGCAAGTGCTGATTGAGATAGACTTTAAACTCATCTGTGGTGAGTGTCTGGAATTTATGCGTTTCGAAGTAATCCTTGAGGAATTTGTCGAATGCTTCTCTTCCTACTTTCTCCTCTAAGAGAGTCAAGAAGTAAGCTCCTTTCTCATAAGCGATATCAGTCATGCCATCGTCTGGATCACGACCATCAAGATCAAGGTGCAGGTGAGTATCTTTGTGGGATTTGCCTAGAGCATGTACCTCATGTTGGAGGTCTTGGAAGCCAAGCATTGCTAACATATTAGCATATTCTTCTCCATAGAGAGTTTCCATTATCCTTCTTTCAAAGTAGACAGTGAATCCTTCATTGAGCCAGAAGTCATTCCATGTCGCATTCGTCACGAGGTTCCCTGACCAACTGTGAGCTAGCTCATGTGCTATCAGTGCAGTGAGTGACTTATCACCAGCTAAGATGGTTGGTGTTGCAAAGGTAAGTCGAGGATTTTCCATTCCTCCAAATGGAAAGCTTGGTGGGAGTACGATGACATCATATCTCTCCCAGAGGTATGGCCCATACAGGCCTTCTGCTGCCTCGAGCATCGCTTGCATATCTCCAAATTCGAAGAGAGCCTTATCAAGTACTGAGGGTTCGGCATAGACACCAGTCTGCTTACCGATGTCTCCATAGTTGAGGTCTCCAATTGCCAGGGCAAGGAGGTAAGGTGGGATTGGTTGCTTCATCTCAAAGGTATAAGTGCCTGTCGCATTTTTTTCCGTTGGATTAGAGGCACTCATGACTGGGAGTAAGTCTTTGGGGCAAGTGATCTGAGCATCATATGTAATCCTGATCCCTGGACTATCTTGGCATGGAATCCATGTACGAGTCAGGATCGCTTGACCTTGAGTGAAGAGAAAAGGATGCTTCTTGTCGGCAGTTTGCTGTGGATTGAGCCATTGTAAGGCTGCTGCAGTTGGTGCAGTCTCGTAATTGATCGTAATCGCTTTACTCTCTGGTTTGATAGGTATCGTAAGTGCTTGTCCTAGATGCGTATTACTTTTACCTAGAGTATATCCAACATCAGCCCCGTCTACAGTCACAGAGTGTATCATCAAGTCCCTGGTGTCCAATACAATCTGCTTTGCATCAGGACTATTGACTAGAGAGTACTTGGCTGTTCCGCTGAGTACTTGCCTAGTAAAGTCAGCTGTAAGATCAAGACTAAGATGCTGAGTTTTACTCTCCGTAGGGATGGCATAAGAGTGAGTATCTTGCGGTCTTTCTATTGGTTGACTGGCATCATGCACCTGTTGAGTACAGGCAACAATCGTGATCGTCGTAGCGAAAATGAGGACATTCTTTATCATATCTATCGTGTTGAGATTGGTTCGATTTTTCAGCCCACTAAAGTAATTGAATTGTTTGAGATCAGTATTCACATCTTGTTGCGAAATCCAATCTTGCCTTCTGAGTCGTAGATGGATGAAAGCCTTGGAGTTGTTGCTGGTGATCTGATAGGTTGAGATTCAGAAGCTCACTGAGTGAATATCTAATGAGATTATTAACAGAATTGTTGTCATAGTCTCAGGTGTAATTACTGTCCGTTGACCGTCATCATCGAAGAAATGAGTAGGATGAATTAGTGGACAATTTTAAATTCTAAAGTTCAGTCATAATTATGTTACAATTTGACTATTTTCGCGGTATAGAAACATCTATAAATCAAATAAACGCTTAATTGAATGAAAAAGATCACTGTAGTTGGCGCTGGAAACGTCGGAGCCACTGTAGCTAATGTACTAGCTCACAAAGACATTGTAAATGAAATCGTACTCCTTGATATCAAAGGAGATGTAGCGAAAGGTAAGGCTCTAGATAGCTGGCAACAAGCACCTATCGACTACTATAGCACTAAGTTGACTGGAAGTGCAGACTATGCTGATACTGCTAACAGTGACATCGTAGTGATCACAGCTGGTGTGCCACGTAGACCGGGGATGAGTAGAGATGATCTCATCACTACTAATGCTAAGATCGTCGTATCTGTCACTCAGTCTATTCTCGAGCATTCGCCTAATCCTATCATCATTGTGGTCTCTAATCCACTTGATGTGATGACGTATGCAGCATTCAAGAGTTCAGGACTACCTGATAATAAAGTGTTTGGGATGGCAGGTATACTTGATACAGCAAGGTATAGAGCATTCCTAGCAACAGAGCTCAGTGTATCTCCTAAAGATATCTCAGCAGTCTTGATGGGAGGACATGGTGATACGATGGTACCTCTGCCACGATACACAACTGTAGCAGGTATCCCTGTGACAGAAATGATCGAATCATCTGTCTTAGATGGCATCGTCGAACGAACAAAAAAAGGTGGAGGAGAGCTCGTCAAGTTGATGGGTACATCAGCTTGGTATGCTCCAGGTGCCGCTGCTGCGCAAATGGTTGAGTCTATAGTGAAAGACGAAGGAAGAATATTCCCAGTCTGTGCTAGATTGAGTGGTCAGTATGGCCTAGATGACATCTACCTTGGTGTCCCAGTCCAACTCGGTAAAGATGGAATACAAAAAATAATCGAGCTGAAATTAAATGATGATGAAATGGCACTCTTGAATGATTCAGCAGGCCATGTCAAAGATGTCATTGGAACTTTCAAGAGTATGGATCTTATCTAATCCAAACCAATAAAGTCCAATTAGCATCTCCATGATAGACTTCAGTTCTATAATAACTAATACGGGTACAGATCTTTTGACACTCTCACTCAAGAGACCTGTACTCTTAGTATTTTTAAGGCACTTCGGATGCGTATTCTGCCGTGATTCTCTCAAGGAGTTAGCATCTAAGAAGTCATTTTTTGTCGACCAAGGTGTTGATATCGTTTTTGTCCATATGACAGAAAACGATATTGCAGAAATGTACTTTAGCAAATTCGAGCTCAAAGGTTGTCAACACATCAGTGACCCAGGGTGCAATTATTACGAGCAATTCGGACTCGTTAAAGGGAACTTTAATCAGCTCTTTGGATTGCAAAATATGATTAGGGGATTTGATGTTACAATGAGAGGGACATTTATCAGCTTGAAGCAAATCGGTGATGGATTCCAGATGCCCGGAGTATTTATGATCAATAATGGCCAAATCGTAGATAGCTTTATCCACAAGTACGCCTCAGATAAGCCAGACTACGAAAGAATTGTTAAGTCTACAGCCTAACGACCATATTTCACATTGTTTCATCGTTAGAGCTCTTAACTAAATTAAGGGGAAGATGCGTACACTTACTATATTACTTTCACTATTCATTGTTGGTGATGTACTCCAAGCACAAGACCAACTCTTAGACGATATTGCCTACTACGGCGATGTCATGGTCAATGCCTACGAGGCGAAGCATCGAGTCAGAGCTAAGGTGGAGTTTGACCTATTGATCGATAGATATGTCACTGAAGGCTATTACAAGACTGATGACTGGGCAGCCGTCGAGCCTTATACCAGACAACAAGAGTCCGAGGATGAGTCTCTCTTTATCATCACCTATCAAGTGAACACTGGAGTCTACCCATATACATACGGTGGGTATGTCATCCACGAAGGCAACATCACTCAGCTCCGTCATGAGAGCACCTTAGATCTGGACTCTCAATATCAGAGCTATGGTGCAGAGGATTGGTATGGAGCTCTCTATTATAATCTCCTACCGATCAAGGGCAATCCTCAGAGTTATCTCTTATTTGGATATCAACATGCCAAGGAATTTGATAAAGCGAAATTTATCGACGTTATCACAGTCCAAGATGGTGATATTACCTTTGGTAAAGAGATATTCATCACTCGAGTAGAGGATGGAAGAGATGATATCAAGCAGCGATTCATCCTAGAGTATAGCTCAGATACGAATGCTAGTCTCAACTATAATGAAAGTATAGACATGATTATCTTTGATCATCTCATGCCTCGGATGGGACAGCAAGCAGGTCAAGGGAGTACTTATGTCCCCGATGGAACATACGAAGGATACAAATATGAGAAGGGAAGTTATGTCTACGTAGAGAAGATATTTGACCATATCTACGATGAAGCACCACGACCAGAGCCAGTATTCAATAATGGTACTGGTAACAAAAAAGATATCCTCGGTAAAGAAAAAAGAGCAACTAAATCTAGAAACTAAGTAAGTAATGACAAGGCAGGAGGTAGCGGATCAGATCAAAGATATCTTAGAACATTACTATCCTGAGACTCCAATCCCCTTGGATCATACAGATCCATACACGCTATTGATAGCCGTACTACTCTCAGCTCAGTGTACTGACGAACGGGTAAATAAAGTCACTCCTCATCTCTGGGAACTTGCAGACAACCCATCAGATATGATTACCAAGGATGTTGATGACATAAAGGCAATCATAAGACCATGTGGTCTCTCACCAAGGAAGTCTCAAGCGATCTATGACCTCTCACATATCCTACTTGAGAAGCATGATGGGAAGGTGCCAAAGGATTGGGAAGCATTAGAAGCATTGCCAGGTGTAGGACATAAGACTGCAAGTGTAGTCATGGCGCAGGCATTTGGCGTACCAGCATTTCCTGTAGACACTCATATCATGAGACTAGCATACAGATGGAAACTTACAGCAAGTAAGTCCAATGTCGTAAGGATAGAGAAGGATCTTAAAAAACTCTTCGATCCCCAATTGTGGAATAAGCTACACCTTCAAATCATCTTTTTTGGGAGAGAATATTGCAAAGCAAGACAGCACGATCCTTACATCTGCCCAATCTGTAGTAAGTTTGGTAGGAAGTCAATGTTTTAAGTCAGGAGGCGAGTAGCTCATCTCGCAGTGTGCTAGATTTCATCTCTTTTCTTGCTTGATCAAAGTCAAAATGTTTTGGTCAAATGCTTCAATTTTGAGCTTGTATTCTCATGTTGCATTTGTCCAAGTTTGACATAGACTTCAGATAATCTAAATAATCTTATTGTTCCCGCATCTTCGGACTGACATATTGATCAGAATCAGACTATATTGAATAAGGAATAGAGACCTAACAGAGTAATAATATAAATTGATATCCAATGAGAATAGGAGCAAAGTATCTTCCATTAATTATGATAATGTGTTATTTGTTTAGTGCAGATATTATAGTAGCTCAGACACCTGTGGAGCTAGGGACAGTCAATTGGTTGCGATCATATGATGAGGCTGTAGCACAGAGCAAGCAACACAATAAGCCAATATTTATCTTATTTCAAGAAGTTCCAGGATGTGCTACTTGTCGTAATTATGGACAGAATGTCATGAGTAACCCTCTCTTGGTAGATGCCATAGAGAATGAATTTGTGCCATTAGCTATCTACAATAACAAAGGAGGAGCAGATAAGAAGATTCTAGATCTTTTCGGAGAACCGACTTGGAATAATCCTGTGGTGAGAATCATTAATAGTAGTGGTAACGACTTGACGAGTCGTATAGCAGGCAACTACTCTGTGGCTGGCGTAGTTGAAGGGATGCAATCAGCTCTCACATCCTCTGATCGACAGGTCCCTCAATATCTAGAGATATTGGCATCTGAGCAGTCTCAAGAATCTCAAACCCTTTACTATTCGATGTATTGCTTCTGGTCAGGTGAGGCGGCATTTGGTGATACACACGGTGTATTAGAGACTCAGCCTGGCTGGATGGATGGAAGGGAAGTCGTCAAGATTGTCTATGACCCCACTCAAGTAGCTCAGGATGAACTCGATCAGATAGCAGATAAGAATGCTTGTAAGTCTATCAAGCACAAAGATGATTATAGGATAGATAAAGATCCTCAATATTATCTCAAGCAATCTGCATATGCTTCTATTCCTCTGAGTCCATTGCAGCGGACACGGATCAATAGTACAATCAAAAATGGAGGAAACCCAGATCAGTATCTTTCTCCTAGTCAGCTACTCTATCTGAAGCAAATCAAGACAGATCAATCTAGTCCTCAATTGTATGATACACAATTAGATCAAGCTTGGAAGCAAATGCTAGCTCTCTTACGATAGAATAACCCTAAAAGATGCTTATTGTCTTCTTGGAGTCATTGGGTTTCAGGACTATCATTCGTGTATTCAATCTAAGGAATAGTATATTTATGTAAATATTTAAATCTTGATATCGCATCAGTGAATAATATAAAGAATACAAAACCAAAATTATGAATTCAAACAGTAAGTTACTCATCACCCTAATACTATCTATGCTAGTGACATTTGGCTACAGCCAAGTCGTTATCAATGAGTTTTCTGCATCTAACCTTCTTGATTTTCCGGACAATTACGGTCGTTTTGAGGATTGGATAGAACTGTACAATACAAGTGATCAAGACTTTGACCTTGCAGGTTGGGGGATTAGCGATAATGAAAACAAACCGATGAAGTGGATATTCCCAGAGAACTCTATGATCAGCGGTAAAGGGACAATTATCCTTCTCGCTAATGGCAGAGATGAAGTTAGTAATGGATTTTATCACACTAACTTTAAGCTCAAGCAGACAAAATATACAGAAGAAGTAGTCCTGAGTAATCCTGATAGTACGATCGTAGAGATGGTGCCACTCGGTATCACTCAGACTGGTCACAGTTGGGCAAGATCAGTTGATGGAGCTGGAGATTGGATGATAAGTATGTCTCCGACATTTGGCACAAGCAATGATGTCCAATCCATGATTATCGGATATGCACCCCCTGCAAGATTGAGTAGAGATGGCGGTATCTATCAGGATAGCGTCTCTGTTGGTATTGCCAATTATGATCCCAATTACATCTATAGATATACACTTGATGGCGATGATCCTGTTGCATCTGATCCCGAGTTTTTGGGATTTCCTTATGAGATGACATTCACAGAGACTACAGTCATCAAGTTGAGAGCTTTTCCTAGAGATCAAGAGCTGATAGAACCAGGGTTGATTGATTTTAGCACGTTGTTTATCAATGAAGAGTTTACCTTACCAGTCTTCTCTATCGTGGCTACAGATATCATAAACCTCGCAAATGGACAAGGCGAATTGATTCCCATAGGATCGCTGGAGTACTTCTCCGCTGACGGTACTCTCCAAGCTAAAGGTTACGGCGAACTGAATAGACACGGACAAGATAGCTGGGTCAATAAGCAAAGAAGCCTAGATTGGATTACTAGAGATGAGATGGGCTATACTTCTGCGATAGAAGCAGAACTCTTCAGTTATTCTAAACGAGATGAATATCAGCGGTTTATGTTTAGAGCTAGTGGTGATGACAACTATCCAGCGACAGATGATCCTACCGATTTTGAACACGAAGGGAGCTGCCATATTAGAGATGAATTTGTCCATGAGCTTACGCAAAAAGGTAATATGTCCCTAGATCAAAGAGCTGTGGAAAGAAGTATCCTCTTCCTGAATGGGGAGTACTGGGGTGTCTATGCTCATCGAGAAAAACCAGATGAACATGACTTCACTGGAGAATACTATGATCAAGGCAAATATGATCTGCAGTATCTTGAGACTTGGGGTGAGACTTGGGCACAGTATGGAGGTCAACAGACATTTGATGATTGGGCTGTGACACGAGACCTTGCACTCAATAATGATATGTCAGATCCAGCCCTCTATGAAGAGCTTGCAAGCCAGCTCAATCTGAAGAGTCTCATCGATTACATGACAACTAACCTGATGGCAGTCAGTTCGGATTGGCTCAATTATAATACTGGATGGTGGAGAGGTACCAATCCTGAGGGTGATCACAAGAAGTGGGGTTATATCATGTGGGATAATGATGCCACATTTGACTATTATATCAATTACTCTGGAGTACCCAATACTGATCCCGATGCTGTGCCATGTGACATTGAAGAGATCTCAGATTTTATGGATTCTTTCTTTGGATTAGATACAGTGATCAATGTATGGGATGGAGATACATTTTTCCAAGTCCCTGATGTAGGTAAACACGAAAAGATCTTTTTGAAACTTTTAGAGGAGTCAGACGAATTTGAAAAACTCTACTATCAGAGATCTGCTGACCATATGAATACGATATTCAGCTGTGAAAATATGAACACCACACTAGACTCTATGCTCAATACATTTAGAGCAGAGATGCCTAGACATATCGCTAGGTGGGGTGGAAGTATGGCTACGTGGGAAGCTAACGTCACTCGACTCAAAACCTTTGTCAACGACCGTTGTGGACTGATTGATGATGGTATTGTCGATTGTTACGATCTCACTGGACCATTCAACGTAGTAGTGATGACAGACCCACCTGGAGCAGGAGAGATCAAATTCAATACAATCAAAGTAGACCAACTCCCTTGGAGTGGTGATTACTTCGGTAATATGGAGAATACGATAGAAGTAAAAGGTACAGGTAATCTTGCATTTGGTGGATGGAGAGCTACTGCTGGTACGACTCTATTTGATAATAATCTCTCATCTATCACCAATGTCCAAATCTCCGAGCCCGATACAATTATAGCTGTATTCGGCACTACTGTTGCAACTGATGAGCTTGGATTAGGTGGAGAATTGACCTTCTATCCCAATCCAGCTACTGACCAACTGACGATCAGTCTTCCCGATGATGCCAATCAGCAGGTCAATCAGATTGTGATTTACAATAGCACTGGTAAGCAAGTATATACGGAGAGAAATCAATGGTCCCAGAGTGAAATATCAATCGACCTAAGTGGTGATATACTCCCATCTGGTACATATACTACAGTATTACATTCAGAATCTCAGATATATAGAGGTAACTTTGTCATTATTAACTAAGCTGAGTAGACATCTATACTCAAACAAAAAATCAACATAACTTATGTCTATAGGATTGATACTACTCGGTGGCGTAGTCGTTATACTTATTGGAATCTACTTTGATTCTAAAGATGAGCTTGGAGGATAATAAAGACTGTTAGATATTATTATGGTTATTGACCAGTTATTGCAGTATGATCGGATCTTATTTGACATAGTCAATCAAGCACTTACACATCCAGTACTCGATGTGATCCTCCCTATCATGCGACACAAAGAGACATGGATACCAGTCTATCTTGCTTGTATACTTTGGATCATCTATCGCAATCGATCTAAAGCATGGATACCGTTGCTTGCTATCGCTATCACGATGACTGTATCTGATACTCTCAGTAGTAAGCTTATCAAGAAATCAGTCAAACGACCACGTCCATGTCAAGTCGTTGAACAGTTTCCTGAGACCATCGTCAGAGTTGGTTGTGGAGGTGGTTATAGTTTCACCTCTTCTCATGCGACTAATCACTTTACACTTGCTTGGTTATTGCCAATATTATTAGGTGTGACCAAGAGATGGTTCAGGTGGCTCTGTCTCTTCTGGGCTGGACTCATATCGATTAGTCAAGTCTATGTGGGTGTTCACTATCCAATAGACATCGTCTGTGGAGCACTTTTAGGGAGCATATTAGGATATACTGTGCTTCGCCTTTACAGACAGTATTGCCTCCCATTGCTCTCCCATGAGCCCATTGCTCAGACTTGAGTAATTGGAGTGTTATTCTAGTTTTTCTCAGATAGATTTTTTACTCGATCCAACTTTGTAGACAGCGAATTGATATACCTTTGCACTGCAAATAATTTAATACTCAACGTTATTTATCCATAATCAATAAGCATATGTACGGTCCAGTCCAAATCCTAGATGGGAAGACACTCTCAGTAACTATCCAACGAGAGTTAGCTGACAAGGTAGATCAAATGCTAGCTAACGGCGAGAGACCTCCTCATCTTGCCGCGATCATCGTGGGGGCTAATCCTGCATCCAAGGTATATGTAGGGCACAAGATCAAGGCATGCGATAGAGTAGGCTATCAATCAAGTATCATAGAATTGCCCGAAGCAACGACGCAAGAGCAACTCCTCACAGAGATCAAACGGCTCAATCTAGATGACTCTATAGATGGCTATATCGTACAACTCCCACTCCCCAGACATATCGACAATGATATCGTAATCCAAGCAGTCAGTCCTCTGAAAGATGTAGATGGATTCCACCCAGTCAATATAGGTAAGATGACTATGGGGTTGGATACATTTATCCCAGCGACACCATACGGGATCATCACATTATTAGACAGATATAATATCTCTACAGAAGGTAAGTCTGTGCTCGTATTGGGACGGAGTAATATCGTAGGGACGCCGATGTCTATCCTCCTCTCGAGAAATGCAAAAGTGGGTAATGCTACCGTCACTCTGGCACATAGTCGAACTCAAAATCTAGATCAACTCTGCAGCAATGCTGATATTATCGTTGCGGCAATCGGTAGAGATCGCTTTGTCAAAGAGCATATGGTCAAGAGAGGAGCAGTCATCATAGACGTAGGGATCAATAGTATCCCTGATCCTACAAAAAAACGTGGTTATCGATTAGTAGGTGATGTGGACTTTGATAATGTCGTGGATAAGTGTTCATTCATTACACCAGTACCGGGAGGTGTCGGACCGCTAACCGTAGCTGCTCTTATGATGAATACTCTCAAAGCTGCCCAACTCTATAGACCAAAATAGTGATGGCTGATTATATTCAAATAAATATCCAAAGTGAAGACATCATCCCATCTCTTGCCATTGAGATATTGACTGCACAGTATCCTTATATTGAAGGATTTGAAATAAAAGAAAACAACGTAATTGCATTCGTGTCAGAGGATGAGATGACAGAGGGTCTCACAAGTGCCCTAGCTGTAAGTCTAGGATTAGCTGCCGATGCTATTACAGCGGAGCACCTCCCATATCAGAATTATAATGCAGTATGGGAGTCAAACTTCAAGCCAATTGTAATCCATGATTTTGTAGCGATCAGAGCAGAATTTCATGATGATGACTTTGACTGTGATCATACCATTACGATTAGACCCAAGATGGCATTTGGTACAGGTCATCATGCTACCACCTATATGATGCTAGATGCGATGCGGTCAATAGACTTCGGAGAGAAGTCTGTGTTTGATTTTGGAGCCGGAACAGGGATCTTGAGTGTAATGGCTAGTATGCTCGGGGCAAAATCCATCGTAGCAAATGATATCCAAGCAGAAGCCATGGATAATATCAGAGAACATCACCTGATCAATCACTGTCAAGCCAGTATTACTCTTATTCATGGTGACTTATCAGAGGTCTTGCCACAGCAGTTTGATGTGATATTGGCTAATATCAATACTGTAGTCCTGAGTCAAGTGCCTCGCGATCTCAGAGCTCTCGTGGCTGACGATGGGGTAGTATTACTCTCCGGTATCCTCAGTGAGAAGGCCGAGTCGATACAGCTCCTTTATCAGCAAGCTGGATTTGGAGTGGCTAATGTCATGCAAAGGGGTGACTGGATGTGTATCCAATTGACTCCAGCGTAAGAGAGAAGAGCAAAAGAGGTGATTTTAAAGCCAGATTATCAATGGTCATGAGAGTTGGGTGATCGGAGCTTACCTCTCATCTTGCAATTTCATGGTGAATGATACAGTCTCTATTGCATTTAGCTAGACTGCATAGGCATGCCTAATCAATCATAAGCTTCAATCATTCCATTCTACTCATCAATATCTAACTCCACAATTAGGTCATCTTGGCTTACGAGTCTCTTGACTGGAAGTGGCAATCTTCTGACAATCCCAGCTTGAGGGGCAGTGATTGTGCTCTCCATCTTCATTGCTTCGATGACGAAGAGTGGATCACCTTTCTTGACAGAGTCACCTACCTTCACGAGTAGCGCTGATAGGCTTCCTTGGAGTGGTGATCCGATCTGATTGTGAGCAATGGCTTTCTCAGTAATCACTGTTGATGTGAGTGCTGACTTATCTTTGATCTTGACAGATCTGATATCTCCATTGATCCTAAACATCACCATCCGATGACCATCATCATCTGCCTCACTCGTGTTGAGGTATTCGATTATGATGTTCTTACCATTAGCAATTGAGACGATTATTTCCTTATTCTTCTCCATCCCATAGAAAAATGCCGTCGTCGGGATCTTACTTACATCTCCATAGAGTAACCAATGTTGATAAAATTCTTCGAATACTTTAGGGTAGAGAAGTGAAGATAGAAAGTCTGCATAAGAGTCAAACTCAGGGTGTGTTTCTTTGAATTTAGCGTAAGCATCATCTAGATCAATATCAGCTAATTGTGCATTGGGTCGAGTAGTATATGGTGCTTCGCCTTTGAGCACCATCGCCTGTAATCCTTCTGGCCAAGGAAAGCTCCACTGGCCTAGGTCTCCTCTCATTAGTGATTTGAAGCTATCTGGAAAGTCAATATTCTCTCCATTCTCTAGGATGTCCTGTGGAGTAAGTTGATTGCTCGTCATGAACATCGCTAGATCTCCGACTACCTTGGACGATGGAGTAACTTTTACAATTCCCCCAAGGAGATCATTAACTGCTTTATAATTTTCTTTGATCGTGCCAAATTGGTCTTCCAAGCCCAGTCCTCTTGCTTGTGGTCTGAGATTAGAGTACTGACCTCCTGGGATTTCGTGGTGATAGACTTCGGCAGTCCCTGATCTCAACTCTGTCTCGAACGGATAGTAGAGAGTCCTGACATCTTCCCAATAATCTGCATAGCGGTTGAGTGATACTTGATCTACAGTCCGTTGCCTTGGATTGCCATCCATCATTTTGATCACGCTATTGAAGTTGGGCTGTGATGTCAGTCCTGATAGAGAACTGATTGCCACATCAATGACATCTACATTACTCTCTACGGCACTTAGGTAGGTGGCACATTGGATAGATGATGTATCATGAGTATGCAAGTGGATTGGTAAGTCTACAGCATCTTTGAGAGCACTGACTAAGAGTTTGGCCCCTTGGGGAGTCAGTAGACCAGCCATATCTTTGATCGCAATCATATGAGCCCCAGCATCCTCTAGTTGCTTGGCAAGATCAGTGTAGTAGGAGAGCCCAAACCTGTTATCGCCTCCTGCTGTGACATCACCCGTATAGCAGACGCATGCTTGTGCTATTGCTTGTGTTTCTTTATTGATGGTCTCGATTGACATCCGCATACCTTCGATCCAATTGAGTGAGTCAAATACTCTGAAGACATCAATTCCCTTATCGGCACTTTGATGGATGAATGCCTTGATTACCTTGTCGGGGTAAGCCTTGTAACCTACACCGTTAGATCCTCTCAGTAGCATCTGGAGGAGTACATTAGGGATCCTTTCTCTGAGTTTTTCTAGGCGTTTCCAAGGGGACTCTTTGAGGAATCTCATTGACACATCAAAGGTGGCACCTCCCCAGACTTCCATAGAGAAGAGGTCGGCTCCATGATCCTTGGCATACGAATTAGCCGTAGCTAATAGATCGATTGTCCGCATACGAGTGGCTAGGAGTGACTGATGTGCATCTCGGTATGTCGTATCAGTGTACAGTACTTTGTCTTGGTTCTTGACCCATGAGATGAGTGCATCTCTGCCTTCTTCATGGAGGATATCCTTAGTGCCTCTTGGCAAATGTGATGCAGCAGTATTGGGTAATCTTGGTTGCCTAAGGAGAGCTGTAGGGTCAACCTTCTTGACATCCGGATTGCCATTGACGATAATATCTCCGATAAATCGGAGTATCCGTGTCCCTCTATTCTTAAAGTTAGCAGGAGCCATCAATTCAGGGTGATCCGCTATATAGTTGACGGTGATAGCACCTTTACGGAAGTTGTCATCATTGAGAAGATTGAGGAGAAATGGTATGTTGTTTTTCACTCCTCTGATCCTGAACTCTCTGAGAGCTCTCTCAAGTCTATCCGCTGAGTCTTGTATCCTGTGCCCCCAAGCAGTTACCTTGACGAGCATGCTATCGAAAAATGGAGAGACTATTGCTCCAGCATATGCATTGCCTGCATCGAGTCGGATACCAAATCCACTGGCACTCCGATACGCTACGAGCCTACCATAGTCTGGCTTAAATCCATTGCTGGGATCCTCTGTTGTGATTCTACACTGGATCGCATATCCTCTAAATGTGATATCATCCTGAGTACCGATACCTAGAGTCTCGTGGGAGAGATCCATGCCTGTGGCGATGAGTATCTGTGCTCTGACCAGGTCTATGCCTGTCACGACTTCGGTGATCGTATGCTCTACTTGTATCCTGGTATTGACTTCAATGAAGTAGATGTTTTCTTCCTTGTCCACCAGGAACTCAACAGTCCCGGCATTGACATAGCCTACACTCGAGCAGATCGCCACTGCATGATTATGAAGTGCATCTTTTGTCTCCTGTTTTAGTCCAATTGAGGGAGCGACTTCGACTACTTTTTGGAATCTTCGCTGCACCGAGCAGTCTCGTTCAAAGAGATGTACGAGGTTGCCATGGTTGTCTCCAAGGATTTGCACTTCTATGTGTTTTGGGTCGTCGATATACTTCTCGACAAAGACACTCTCATTGCCAAAAGCTGTCATCGCTTCTCTTGATGCTTCAGTATAGAGAGTGGGAAGTGAATCGTGATCATGGACAACTCTCATACCTCTACCGCCGCCACCTGTTGCAGCTTTCACCATGATGGGGAAGCCGATTTCTTGAGCATAGGTTTGTACTTCTTCTATGGTGCTTAGGGGTTCTGGTGATGCTTTTACGATTGGGACGTTTGCTTTAAGTGCTACTTTTTTTGCCTTTAGCTTATCACCCAATTGCTCCATTGCAGTCGGTGATGGTCCGATCCAGATGATGTTAGCTGCTTGACAAGCTCTAGCGAAGTCAGGATTTTCACTCAGAAATCCATAGCCAGGATGGATAGCATCAACTCCCTCTCTTACAGCAATAGCGATGATACTCTCGATATCAAGATAAGGCTTAAGTGGGTCGTCATTTGCGCCAATTTGGAAGGCTTGATCTGCCTTATATCTGTGTAGAGAAAATCTATCTTCGTGTGTATAGATTGCCACAGTCTTTATTTTGAGTTCAGTAGCAGCTCTAAATACTCTTATGGCGATTTCTCCTCGATTAGCTACGAGCAGCTTAGTAATTGGTCTTGACATCTAGTTTTCGTTTGTCTTCAAAATATTATTGCGTAAGATAGCACCCTGCTATCAATGTACAAAACAATATTTTAATATTTTATTGCAAGTAGAGGTGTTGATCTGAGTCATCCGTAGTAGAGGATATGACGGTAATCTGCAGGGTATGCATGGTTTAAGAGGTCAGGAAGGATCAATCATATCAACCTACTTCCAAGCTAAATCGGTCAAAAATCTAAAGATTGTACTTAAAGAATCTAAATTCATCTCGCCTCAAATATCTAAAAAATTGATGAGGTACGGAGACGCTATCTTGTTAGAGTTAGTTCATTCCCCATTCTTCAATTGTCTGTGACTGCGGGACGTATAGGAGTGGGTCTATAGAGTCCAAGAGTGTCTTGAGACTATCAGCTTGACTATTGAACTCTACCATATCTGATTGTGGTAATGGATCAGCTGGGGGAAAATTTTCTCTTCTATGATTGATTTGACGACCATTCTTCCAAAATCTAAAACAGACATGTGGTCCAGTAGCTAATCCGGTACTTCCTACATAGCCTATGGTTTGCCCTTGTTTGACCTTTACTCCTTTTTTGATCCCTTTGGCAAATCCATTCATGTGGAGGTATTGAGTCTCGTAAGTTTTGTCATGTTTTATTTTGACATACTTGCCGTTGTTTTTTGTATAGCTCACTTTGGTTACGACTCCGTCAGAGACTGACATGATCGGGGTGCCACGAGGTGCAGCATAGTCTGTTCCGAGATGAGGTATTGTACGCTTTTTGATCGGGTGGAATCTCCTTGGGTTGTAACCTGATGATATCCGCGAAAACTTAACGGGAGCTCTTAAGAATGCTCCTTTGGTAGGGTGACCTTCTAGATCATAGAATCCAGAATATTTTTCATTTTCAAAGTAGACTGCATAGTGGCTTCCTTGGGCATTTTTAAAATAAGCACCATGGATGTTTCCTTCCTTCACTTTCTCCCCATCGATGAAGATCTCTTCATAGATGAGTTTGAATTCATCTCCCTTTTGCAAATGATAAAAGTCAACACTAGAAGCAAGTGCATCTTCCATCTTAGATATAATACCCATCCCTAGTCCTAGTCCTGATAGAGTAGAAGAGAGATTTGATTCGATACGTCCATAAGCTTCGTCTGTACAGATATATACGTCCCTTTCTACTTTTTTGACTGAGACACTATCCGTGTCAAATGTGTATTGGATATATGAGAGTGGATTGGGCTCGTAGATCATATGCTTGGGAGCTTGGCACTCGTCTTCTCTTAGAAATGTAAGATTCTTGCCAGATCTGAAGCTTCTTACGGAGAAAATATCTTTGGAATTAGCTACGAGTGATTGGATCTGAGCATAGGTGATCTCTCTATCTTCGAGGATATTGGCTAAGAATTGATTGGGACTGATGGTCATAGTCTCGAGGTGATAGTCCTCCGTATCAAATCCAAAAATAACATTCTTTTCTTCAGTTACCTCTTCTTGGTATACGGTATCTTGCTCACTTTGCTTCCCATGAGAAAAGAATGCTGAGGTAAAGATACCTGCAAGTACAATTAGAATTAAAGTTGGAAATTTTTGGAGTAAGATTTCTTCATTTCCACTTTTATGGTTTGGTTTAGTATAGCTCATTCTTCTCTTATCAGGTTGTGGGTTGCAACTCATCTATTTTTTAGTGTCTTATCTTAGTTAGGAATATCAAGATTACATTGATACAATTCATAATAGTTCACTGTACATCACGACTATTCTTCGTATCCAAAATAGGAACTAATGACGCTATCGGTCCAAAAAAAAAATAAAGATACAAACTGGTTCAGATTCTTTAATAATAAACCCTTAAAATCATTCCAAATTATTAAGGATATTACCAATATTTTTAATATATCCGCAATTTGTTTACCTTGAGTAAATCAAAAACATCTAGACAATAATAGATATGGAAGAGAGAGAGATTTACTATCAATCGAGAGGGCAAATTATTGCAATGAGTACTCCTCACGTGATGGGTATATTAAATGTCACCCCTGATTCATTCTATGATGGTGGGAAGCATGTCGATCCCGAAGCAATAAAGGCAAAAATTGCAACCATGATAGATGAAGGAGCTAATAGTATCGATATCGGTGGGATGTCTACGCGACCTGGAGGCAGCAAAGTCTCCGTAGAGGAGGAGTGGAGTAGAGTCGAACAACCTCTCAAGGCAGCGATAGACTTAGGTGCAATAGTCTCCATAGATACAATGAAAGCTGAGATTGCTAGGAGAGCTCTAGATCTTGGCGTCCATCTGGTCAATGATATCTCAGCTGGGACCTCAGATGATCAGATGTACGAGATAGTTGCTCACTATAATTGCATCTATATTGCGATGCATATGCAGGGTAATCCTCAGACTATGCAGCTCAATCCTCAGTACCAGTCAGTGACATTAGATGTATTGAATTATTTTGCTCGGAGGCTAAATGTCATGCGGCAATCGGGAGTAAATCAGGTAGTATTGGATCCGGGATTTGGATTTGGCAAGTCACTGCAGCATAATTATGAGCTCTTTAATGGACTCTCATCCTTCGGTATATTTGATTGTCCAATCATGCTAGGTGTATCACGCAAATCTATGATCTATACTCTCAATGATGGGACACCTGACGAAGCCCTCCCAGGATCGCTAGGACTTGCCCTCTTGGGCTTAGAGAGTGGTGCAAGGATGTTGAGAGTACATGATGTCAAAGAGACCGTACAAATCGTTAAAGTATTTAACCAATTGAAGTCAAATCTATCGTAGGTATTATCGTTACATTTGCAGCACAGATTCATCCAAATCAATAACAAATAGAATTGCCCAATTCTCCAGATATTCAACCAAAAAAGCGACGCTATGGCAAATTTGTCTTAGTGGCGATTCTCTTGATGTTATTAGTGATTATCGGGTTAGTAGTATTGAGTGTGATATCTGCACCATTTCAGACTAGATTAATTAAGTCTTACCTCAATAATCAAAATGACAAGATGGAGGAGCAGATCCAAATCTCAGAAGTCTCATTCCATCCAGTAAAAGGTGCTGTTGTCAATGATCTACTCATTAAGGACTATAAGCAAGATACCTTGCTCTATGCTGAGAGGTTCTACTCTGGACTCACAGACAATCTCCTGTCTCTCTTCAGTAATCAACTATCATTAAGTCAACTTACATTAGAGAATGCCCAATTGAATATCCACACAGCTGCTGGTGATTCACTGAGTAATCTCCAACGCTTTGCAGCCCATTTCACTTCAAGTGTAGGTAGTCACAAACAGAATCCCTCAAGACTCAGACAAAAGAATACAACTCCAATGCAGTTGGACTTGGATAATATCTCACTTGACAAAATCCAGCTCACATCCTATAATGAGAATACCACTCAATCTATCATAGGTGAGATCGCTACATTATCCGTAGAGATAGAAAAACTGAACTTGATATCCAAGGAGCTCAGTATAAGTACATTTGAATTGAACGAGCCATCTCTTGCATTTACGAGAGTAAGTAGTAATCCTCTTGTGACTCAAGGTAAGGCTGCTCTGACTGAGCAGAGATCAGATGGCTCTATTGATGAGGACGATATTCCTCAAAATTGGACGGTATCTATAGATGCATTTAACCTCAGTGATGGAGATTTTAAAAGTAAGATGAAGAGCAACATCGTCTATAATAATCCTCACAAACATATCGATTATAACGATTTTGAAATCTCTAAAGTCAACTTGGAATTTCAAGATCTTGAAACAATCTTAGACAGAAGTGCTGCTCTCAAGTCATTCAAGCTGAGTGGGAGAGTTGATAAGGATAACAAGTCTTATGCATTTGCATGGGATGAGATGAGGATGGATGGTGAAGAGGGGAGCATAGATGGGATGAGTATCAATGCTGGTAGCTCGGCAGTGGAGACGGATGTCATCATGATCTATGACAAATTAGAAAACTTCTCCAAATTTGCTGATAAGGTCTTTGTGAATTTAAATTTCAAACGATCAAATATTGCATTTAAGGACATTGCATACTTTCTGCCTAGATTGAGTAATACCCCTACGATAGACAAGAATATCAATAAAGTGGTTAGTCTCTCAGGACTCATCAAAGGGAGACTCAATAACTTCTCCTCTAAGGAAATAAATCTGACTATCCCAGATGAGGTCCAATTCTCTGGTGCTGTCAGGATCAAAGATATCACTGATGTAGACAAGGCATTCTTGAGTATCCGTACGGAGAGATTGACGACAAGTATCAGCAAACTGACGAAGATAATTCCTGGATTTAACCCTCCATCGAACTACTACAAGCTAGGAGAGATCGATTATAGTGGTACATTCTCAGGCTTTACTTATGACTTTGTAGCGAATGGAGAGTTAAAGAGCTCGCTAGGCCAAGCCATCCTAGATACTCGACTTGATCTCAAGCCAGGAAGAGCCAATGCGAAGTACAGTGGTCAGATTGATCTATTGAATTTTGATTTGAAGACTTGGACTGATAATGCTGAGTTTGGGTATGTAACAGCCACATCTACAGTTAAGAATGGAAGAGGATTACTGATTGACTATCTCTCCGCTGACCTCAATGCTTCATTGACTCAGTTTGACTATCGTGGATACTCTTATTCCAATATTGAATTGGTGGGTGCATTCAACGAGAACCAATTTGATGGTGACTTCAGTATCGATGATGGTAATATTGACTTGAACTTTGATGGTCTTGTCAATGTCAAAGATGGAAAGATTACAACTGAGTTATCCGCATTTGCTGATAAGCTAGATCTCAAAAAACTTAACCTCAGTGATGAGGAATTTGTGATTCAAGGAGCATTTGATCTCAATCTTACAGGTACTCGATTGGAAGATCTCCAAGGTACTGCCCAGATAGGGAGTGTCTCACTCAATTATAGAGGTAAACTCTATCACTTTGATACGATCAACTTGACTAATAGCGTAGATATTAATGGAAGCCGTATGCTTGATCTCGCCTCTGACTATATCAATCTGCAAGTCGATGGAGTATTCAACCCGACCAATCTGCCTTATTACTTTACTCAGACTCTTGCGACTAATCATGAGCTCTGGTGGGATAAACTCGATCTGAAATTAGCAGAAAAACGAACATCAACTGTTGGTGAGAACTTCAAATATCAATTAACTATTAATGATAGTGCTGACTTCTCAGATCTGATCGATATAGGGTGTGTCAATGTGAAGAATCTCATTGCTTCGGGATATATCAATAGCGAAGAGACACGATGGGATATAGAGTCAAGTATCGATGAGATTACATGCGACTCATTAGTCTTCAATGAGGTGCAATACTCCCTGGTCTATCTCAAAGGGAGAGGCAAGACCACTCTCAAAATTGCAGATTGGCTGCAAGGAGAGAAGTATTTTCCAGAGATCATAATGACCGGTGATCTAGAGGGTGACTATATCGAACTAGATATCCGGACCTCTGACTTATTGGACTCTATCGGCATCATAGATCTCAATGTGTACGGCTACCCAGAGGGTGATGAGATACACGTCCACTTTGAGTCAAATAAGATGCAGATATTGGGGAGTGACTGGGTATTCTCAGAGAACAACTTAGTCAAACTCGGGAATAAAAGCATTGAAATAGAAGACTTTAGATTTGAAGATGGGAATCGTCAACTCGTGCTCAACGACCTAGAAGGGAAAGGCGTCAAGATGACACTTAAGGACTTCAATCTTGACTACCTCAATGGTCTGATTAACTATGAAAATATTTACTTCAGTGGAGCAGGTGATGTCTCAGTGATTGTTAAAGACGTATTTGTTAGAGATCATTTCTGGTCAGAGGTCAAGATCCCCAACCTCTATCTCAATGAAGAAGATTATGGGACTGTATATGTCAATACGGGTACAAGAGACTTCAATGTATTTGAGGGATTAATAAAGATAGTGAGAGACACAGATAATCAGAGAATAGAGACCAACTTTGATTACAATCAGAAGAGTAATGTATTCAACGCATTCCTTCAGAGCAGCAATGTCAACTTGAGTCTATTTGAGTATATCATCAAGGATGGTACGTCTGGTACGAGAGGGACAATGGATGTCGTAGCTACTGTCTCAGGGACACTCGATGACTTTGTCCTAGAAGGCAGTGCTCTACTCAAAGATGGTCGTACACAGGTTGATTATCTTGGTGCGGAGATATTCTTCGATGATCAATCAATCAGGATCACTAACTCCATGGTAGATCTCACTGGTGTACAGATCACAGATCCCTCAGGTAATATCGCTACGATAGATGGAGGATTGAGACATACATTGCTCAAGGATTTCGTGGCAGATGCTACACTGAGCTCTGATAAGTTCGTAGGGTTGAACACTACTAAAGAGATCAATCCAACATACTACGGTAAAGCGATAGGTGATATGAAGGTGAACTTCTCTGGTCCATTTGCCACTGTTGTAGATATTACTGTGAATGGGACGACTCTTCCAGGTACTGTCTTAAATATTCCTGTAGAGTCTTCAACTGATGGATTTGAGGAAAGTTTTATCACCTTCGTGGAGAAAGAAGAATTGATCAGATCTATCATCGATACGACTGAGATTGTAGATGCACCATTGATCTCTGGGACTAATATCGAGATGAATATCACAGTGACTCCCTCTGCAACGGTCTACCTCATCTTCAACGAAAGGTTGAATGATAAAATAGAAGCAAATGGAAGAGGTAATCTCCAAGTGCTGGCTAAGCAAGATGGGGAGTTCAATATGTATGGTAACTACGAAATCGAAAGCGGTCGATATCTGTTCACTGCTTGGGGATTCTTGGCTAAGCCATTTACCGTGAGTAGAGGAAGTACGATTACTTGGTCGGGGGATCCATTCAACGCTGACTTAGATATCGAAGCGGTATTGAACAATGTGAGGGCTCCACTCTATACATTTATCCAAGAGTATCTCCCTCCTAATATCAATGGTGATCCTTCACCGCAAGAGATAGAGTCTAAGAAGAGGACAGATGTTGATCTTGAGCTCAATCTGACTGGACAACTCTATAGTCCTCAAGTGAGCTTTGATCTTTCGTTTCCCAATCTACCCACTGATCTCCGATCATTCGTTGATACTAAAATGAGGACACTTAGCCAAGATGAAGCAGCGATAAATGACCAAGTTGCTGCATTGCTAATATTTCAAAGCTTCATCCCGAGCAATAATGCGTTAGGGTCATCATTCTTTAATGGTAATAATCTTGCTTATAGTGGTATCAATACCTTGAGTGAGTTCATATCGAGTCAGATTTCCTTCCAATTATCCTCATTGCTGCAGCAGGCGATAGTGGACAATAAGTATCTATCAAGTATCGATTTTGAATTGGCATTTGCTAATAATTCTGCAATCGGTAATAACTTGCAATTTCAGCAAGACTTGCTACCAGATGAGATAGAAGTCAATCTTCGTTCTCGACTGAAAAACGATAGGTGGGGAATAGATATCGGTACGAGCTATGTGAGAGATACAGGAGTCCTTATCCTCGATGATTATACGACGAATGATTTCACAGTTGAGTATTTTATTACGAAGGATCGCAGGCTCAAGTTGCGGGTCTATGGCCAAAATGACTTTGATCTTGTCGCAGGGGGTACATTCCAAAGAGAGCAACGCTATGGAGCTGGTATCACTTACCGTAAAGAGTTTGGGTCATTTGCTGATGTCAAAAAAGAGATAAACGCTGGTCTCAAAGAAGCGAAGAGAAGACAGCTCTAAATATGACAACTCTAATTAAAGATAGGCTAATCAAAGACCAATGAATCTCAGAGCTCAAGTTCCAATAATCATCGAAGGTCATCCATGTAGGCGGACTAAGACTAAATCTAAATTGGAGAGATTCTCCACGATTGCAAAACTCTAATGGATTGTAATCAGTTAACAATCATATAAGATCAAAATATCAACAGTATGTTATCAAAGAAAATGCAAGCTGCTCTCAATGAGCAAATCAAAATAGAAGCAGAATCATCTCATGTCTACCTTGCTATGGCATCGTGGGCAGAGATTCAGCCAGGGATAGACAATGTCACTTCATTCTTCTATAAGCATAGTGATGAAGAAAGAGAGCACATGCTCAAGCTGATCCACTTTGTCAACGAAAGAGGTGGATTTGCGACAGTGCCAGCATTACCTCAACCATCATTGACATTTCCTTCGATCAAGCATGCCTTTGCGGCCTTGCTCAAGCACGAAGTGTATGTATCAGAAAGCATCAATAAGTGCATGGAAATCGCCTTCGAAGAGAAAGATTATGCAACCATAAACTTCCTCCAATGGTACGTAGCTGAGCAGATCGAAGAAGAAGCATTAGCCAGATCTATGAACGATAAGCTCGAGTTAATCGGTGACGATAAGAGTGGTATGTATCTCTTCGATAAGGATATACTCTCTATCAGTATGGCGATCGAGGGCAGTAAAGCCTAAGTAGCGAATGTCCCAAGTTACGTGTTTGACCTTTGTTAATTACTCTAATCTTCGTAGTAAGGTCTGGGCATTTGGTATGATGCAGTTTGGTCATAAGCACATGGCTGATCTTCAAGGACTTCAATTCTATAAGTTGATGGGAAGTGGTAAGGGTGATGGCTTCAATCCATATCCTGATTGGGGGACCTATAGTGTCTTGACTGTCTGGGATTCGCAAGTGGACCTTGAGACCTTCTTGGCTGGGTCAAGTTTGTTAGGGTTGTATCAAAGTCATGCCCAATCAATAACTCACTATCTCTTGCAACCGATCAAGTCACACGGTAAGTGGTCAGGTGTCAATCCGTTTGTGGTAGATCCAGAGTTAGAGCTTGCGTCTGATGATAAGATTTGTGTCATCACAAGAGCTACGATCAGATGGTCTAAGATGAGAAAGTTCTGGAAGTATGTCCCGACTTCAAAAGCACCGTTGAAGCTAAATAAAGATCTTATCTATACCAAAGGAATCGGCGAAGCCCCCTTTGTACAAATGGCAACCTTTAGTGTTTGGAATAATCTTGATGCGATCAAACGCTTCGCTTATCAGAGCAAGGAACATAGTACTGCCATCATGATGACCCGAGAGCTGAATTGGTATAAAGAAGAACTCTTTGCTCGGTTCAAACTCTTGGAGAGGAGAGAGCATGTACGATGACTTACTTGCCTTCATAATACTTTCTCAATGTCTCAAAGGCTAACTTACGTTCTCCTTTTTCTGAGATCAAACCCTTGCGGTTCCAGTCATCTTGAATCTGAGGTAACACTCTTCGCGGAGATCTGAAGTCAACTAAGATCCAAGGAGATACTCCTCTCAATTGGTCTATCTTGTCTATCATCTTCAATGTCTCTTGATAGAGATGATCTTGATATTCTTCAGTCCATCTTGCAGTCTTACTGCCACGGAGTCCATACTTAGCACCAGCACCAAACTCTGAGATAATTACTGGTTTGTCGTGTGTGATATTCCAAGTGATTCGATTGCACTTTTCTATTCCTCCATCATACCAGCCGATATATTGATTGAAGCTCAAGATGTCAACGATCTCAGCAAATGCATCATCTATTGTCCTCACATTGGGATTGCCTTGATAGTCTTTCTGCTCAAGGGCTGCACTGATGAGTCTAGTCGGATCAAGGTTGCGAGTATGAGTTGCCAGATTACTGAGAAAAGTATTTCTCGCATCGCTTTGTGGAGTTTCATTGGCCATCGACCAGATGATCACTGATGCTCTATTTTTATCTCTATGGATGAGTTCTGTGAGTTGGTTTTTTGCATTAGCGTATGTTGCAGGATTCTTCCAATCAATAGTCCAATACACTGGATTTTCCTCCCAGACTAAGATACCCATCTGATCGGCAAGTCTGACCATATGGGCATTGTGAGGGTAGTGTGCTAGCCTGACATAATTACATCCCAGATCTTGTGCCCAGGTTAAGAGCTGTCTAGCATCCTCTACGGAGTGTCCACGACCATCATTGATCGGACTCTCCTCATGGATTGAGATTCCCTTGAGGAAGATTGACTTGCCATTGAGTAAGAGGTCAGCGCCATCTGTCTTGATTGTTCTGAATCCAATTTGGTCGGTGATTTGATCATCTCCTGCCAAGATACTTACTGTGTAGAGTTTGGGATGTTCAAGTGACCAGTACTGTATTTTGTCTGACTTGATCTCGAAGGAAGCAACTCCATTCTCATTGACCTTGAGAGTCTCTTCAATTTTCAATTCTGGGATGATCAGCCTCATAGTCTGAGTTGCTCTTAGATTACCATTGAGTACGATCGACCCTTTGATAGATTTGTCATCACTTGGGTCTAGCTGGATGAAGTAATCCGAGATATATGTCGCTGGAGTCTCTATGAGTTTGACACTCCTTGTGATCCCTCCATAGTTCCACCAATCTGTGTTGAGAGTGGGGATAGCTTCTTTCTTTCGTTTGTTATCGACCTTGACGACGAGGAAGTTGTCAGTCTCCCTCAGTAAGTCAGTGATCTCAAAGTGAAATGGGGTGAACCCACCGATGTGCTTACCTATTTTGGTCCCGTTGAAGTACACATCTGCATCGTAGTTTACTGCTTCAAAGTGAACAAAGACCCGATTATTTTCTTCTTGTTTTGAGTAATCAAACGATCGCTTATACCACACAGTCCCTTCGTAGTAATAGAGCTTATCGTCTTGAGTATTCCAGTCTCCTGGCACGTCAAGTGTCTGACTTTCGTCAAAATTATATTCAATCAAATCAGCTTCATCTTTTGCCTTAGCATTCATGAAGAAGGCACTGCGACTTGGATTGGTTTGATTTTCGAAGGGCTCATATCTGTAGTTGTAAAATCCGTTTTCGTAAGGATCAACGATCGTTTGCCATTTACCATTGAGTGATGTACTTGGTCGATTATAACTGTTCTGTATTGCCGTAGTCTGGCTAAATGCCACTTGTGTAAAATGGACAAGAAGGAGGAGTATGATGAGAAGATGAGAGGTTGTTTGGTTCCTTGCTGTCATAATTGGCTGAGTTGTTAAAGTACTTGTGTAAATGTAAGAACCAATTTAGAAACGAGTTGTAAATAATGCTTAATGTCTAAGAGTGTGCATAGAAGTCATTAAATGCATGACATGTTAGAACCGCCCCAGGTCTCTAATAAGATGGGAAGAAATAGAATATTGTAACTAAAGGTATTTTGGCAATTCCTATTACCCAAGTATCACAGATAGCTCAATTACACAAGTATCAAGTAACTGCCAATAAAGAACACCAACTGAGTAAGATACAAGTGAAAACTGTATTGCTTAGAACTTACCGTCACCCATTTTGCGACAAGCAAGTGCAATCCAAATGCAATGACAAACCAACTCACATAATTCTGAATCGGGACAGGGTGTAATGCAAACTCCCAAAAATCAAACCGCGGTGCCATGAGCTCAATGAAGAGATCAAGAAAGACCATCAATCCAGCCCCGATAACAGAGATGATCATCCAATGATTAACAATACTCCGGGCAATGAATGATGTAATCACAACGAGGACTGCCCAATAGATTCCAATCATATATGGGACATCCAATAGTTTTGGTCCAAGATGATCACCATAGGCATAGGTGCCAAATATTTTCCCAGTACTAACACCAAGTATCTCAACTCCCATCCCAACCACAAATGCAATGACCAGTGCTGCACTGACCTTGATATTGTCGATCTCAGTATTCCATAAGAGGAGTCCAAATCCTATCAATAGATTGAGAGGTGTCTTAGGAATAAACCAAGCCTCATATCCAAGTGCCATGCCGATCAATGCCGAAATGACAAAGAGCCAAACAATGAATATCGATAGATTTACTTTGTGATCTATAAAAAAATTGCGCATTTACCTAGAGTGATTAGCATTGATGATGTCAGTAACGATCTTGGCTGATTGGAGGCAGAGCGGTATGCCGCCACCAGGATGTACCGAACCTCCACAAAAGTAAAGATTCTTCAATTGCTTACTGAAATTAGCATGTCGGAGAAATGCTGCATAGCGATTATTACTTGATGTACCATAGAGGGCTCCACGATGTGATTGTGTCTTGGATTGGATGAGTCTAGGGTCAAGGATTCCTTCAGATTGGATCAATGGACCTATCTCTTCTCCTAAGATTGTGGAGAGCTTGGTGATGATGTTGCTGCGAGCAGTTGCTATCAGGGAATCCCAATCTTGACCAAAGTCACCCGGAGTATTGATCATTGTAAACCAATTTTCGCAACCATCAGCTGCATCACTATGATTCTCTTTTGAAGAGATATGGATGTACACAGTTGGATCATTCACAATGGTTTTTTTGTCAAATATCGTATCAAATTCTTGAGCATAATCATCTGCGAAAAAAATGTTATGCAAGCCGAGATTTTTGAATTCATTTTTTATCCCCCAATAAAAAATGAGTGCAGAACTTGACCTCTCTTGCTTGAGGATTTTCTCTGGTCTAGGTTGATGAGGCAGCAAGTGATGATAAGTAGAGAAGACATCCATATTGGAGAGTACAATGTCACTATTGATTTGCTTTCCATCTTGCAGTACGATTCCTTTCGCTTTGTTATTCTCAATTACAATTTCCTTTACAGGTGTATTGAGGTTGTAAGTTACGCCAAGATCTTTAGCTAGACTGACGAGTGATTCTGTGATGGAGATCATTCCTCCTGTCGGGAAATAAGTCCCAATCCCCATCTCTAAGTGAGGAATCATCGACATGATTCCTGGTGTTTGGTAGGGCGATGATCCATTGTAAGTTGCAAATCGATCAAAGAGTTGGACGGTCTTTGGGTTGCTGAATGTCTTAGCGTTGATTCGATGCAGTGAGTCGAAGAGCCCTAGACGTGGAATGGCTCTGAGAGCAGGTAGCATCTCTTGACTCAAGTAGGTCTTAGCCTGGTGCAACGACTGACCTAAAAAGATTGGAGCTGTTGCTTCATATTTGACCTCACTTGTCTCTAAGTATTGAGTGACGACATCCACTGATTCTCCAAGAGTGTCAGCAAGACTCTGAGCAATCGCTGACCTTCCAGATGGCATCTTATAATAAGTCTGATCGTTCCAATAATAGTGACAGAGTGTATCCATCTCTCGATATGAAAAGTAATCACTCATGTCTCGCTGAGCTAGTGCAAAGAGAGATTCTATATACTCTGGCATCGTAAAGAGTGATGGCCCCGCATCAAACCGATAACCATCTTGCTCAAATTGCGAAAGCTTGCCACCGGGATAAGAATTGGCCTCATACACTGTCACATCATGACCAGCTACTGCGAGTCTGATACTAGATGCGATCCCTGCGATCCCTGCGCCGATGAGAGTTACCTTCATTGATTCTTTTCTCTTAATTGTTGCACTAGTGTAAATGTGATTGATGTCGCAAAAGTTGTCAATTTGTAGTAGAGGATTGGTCTAGCATGACAGATCTTATGCATGATAGTTACATCTTAAACAACCGGTTATCTAAGTCTAATTTTTCGTTCTTAAGGATCACCACCTGCTTGAAGTCAGGATGAATTGGATTGATGAGGATATTGTATTCATATGGTGATATTATTGATGGAACATTGAGAGCAAGCTGGTTGCATTTTTCAATCCAATTTTGTCCCTCTTTTTTAAATTGAAATTCGGCATCCTTGGACTTTTTTATTTTTGTAAATTTTGACGTTGGATAGGTCTCTATGAGTTTTTCATCAATTTCTAATTGGAGTAATCTTAAATCGAGGGGTACAGTCAAACCATCAAAGTGTACCAGTATCTCCAAGATCGCAAGAGAGACATTTTGCGAGCAGTAAAGTAGAGGAGTTCCTTTATTATTCCATCGACCACCATAGAGTCTTGCTCCAGTTCCGCTGAGGTCATCACTATATTTTGAGGCAGTAATTCGATATATCTTCATTACTAACTATAGACTCCATGTTCGATTCGACCAATGATATCTGCAACCATATCGATACCAATAGATGTATCTAGAATTGTCATAGGAATACTCCCATCTAATACCTTATTCGGTGTTCTTAACCAACGCTGAAATTTTTCTTCACCAAAAAGACTGTAACCCTTATTGAAGAGTTCAATCAATTGGATGAGATGTGATGTAATCTCTTTGTTGAGTTTATGATCTTTTGGATATCTGACAAGCTGCCTTTGAGAGATTGGCAGTAGTGTGCTCAGCTCGGAATCTGTGAGTGATGTATATGTCTTTATCTGGTCAAGCGATGCAGTAGGTATCCCTCTCCGAGTCAATTTGATAAGGTCGATTCTTTGATGTAACGTCTCTTTATTGAATAATACTTGAATTGTCATAATGTCCTTTGACGTAAATATACTGACATTTGTCTTATAAGTCAAGTGTCGCAGTCCTTCCCTTGCACTTACTACGATTTCTTTATCTCCTAATTGTACTTTATTGCAATCAAATCATTTTTCTTTCAAACCATCCAGATATTGTGCTAAGACCTTCTCATTGCCTAGCAGCTTTGGTGTGTAGAATTGTGTTCCAACCAATTGATCTGGGAGACAGTCCATCTGAGTGTGGCCACCCTTATAGTCATGAGCATACTTGTAGCCAGCTCCATAATTGAGATCTTTCATGAGTTGTGTGGGAGCATTGCGTAGGTGGAGTGGGATAGGGAGGTTGCCAGATTCTTTGACAGTTGCCATTGCCTGATTGATCGCCGCATAAGCAGAGTTGCTCTTTGGACTTGATGCAAGGTAGATGGTTGCTTGAGCTAATGGTATTCTCGCCTCAGGCATGCCTATCTTATGGACGATGTCAAAGCATTGATTGGCGATCAGCAAGGCATTAGGATTTGCGAGACCGATATCTTCTGATGCTGCGATGATGAGCCTCCTGCCAATAAACTTTGGATCTTCACCACCGACTAGCATCCTAGCTAAGTAGTAGATGGCAGCATCTGGATCAGACCCTCTGATGCTTTTGATGTAAGCAGAGATCACATCATAGTGCATCTCACCTTGCTTGTCATACTTGATGATTTGCTGTTGGATAGACTTTTCTACTCTCTCATTTGTGATGATCTTTTCTTCTTCCTCTATGCTTTGAAGAGTGATTTCTAGATTGTTGTACAGCTTCCTTGCGTCACCACCAGAATAGAGAATGAGAGCTTCAGTTTCTTTGAGCTTTATATTTTGTTTGACAAGGTATTCATCTTCTTTGATTGCCTTCTCCAAGAGAGTCTGGAGGTCATCCTTAGTCAATGACTCAAGGATATAGACCTGGCACCTTGATAAGAGGGCGGGGATGACTTCGAAGGATGGGTTCTCAGTGGTGGCACCGATGAGGGTTATGGTACCAGACTCTACTGCGCCGAGCAAACTGTCTTGCTGCGACTTGCTAAAGCGATGAATCTCATCAATGAAGAGTACAGGAGATGCTTTGTCAAAGAAGGTACTCCGTTTAGCTCGACTGATCGCCTCTCTGACATCTTTGACACCTGAGTTGATTGCACTGAGACTATCGAATGGAGCCTTGACATACTGTGCTAATATCCTAGCCAGACTCGTCTTGCCCACACCAGGAGGTCCCCAAAAAATGCAACTATGCATCCTTCCACTTTTGAGTACACGTCGGAGACTGCCTTCTTCTCCGAGGAGTTTGGTCTGACCCATGTACTCATCAAGAGTCTGTGGTCTCATCCGTTCTGCAAGTGGTCTCATTAACTGCGAAGTTACTCAAGTCTAAGATTAAATTTATGTCTAATTTTCAACTCTCTTTTCTTCATTCGTTTAAGCAGATTCCTTGCACCTCTTGATGAGGTGGATAAGAGTCTACATTGATAGAGGTGTTACTGAGTGATCACTCCCCAATTTCTTAATCAACCAAAGCATATCCAGCTAGAATCCGTAATCCTATTGAAACAAAAACCTTTCTAATTAAAAACAATAATGATGAAAACTCAAACTCTAATTTGCGGCTTATTCTTTTCTATTCTCTTTTTCTCTTCTTGCTGCCTTGGTGACAAAGTTGCTGAGTATGATTACCTGATTACAAATAACTCTGAGACAACTATTACTGTAGAAATTGATGCCAATGAGCTAGAGGCAAATACTTTCGAATCTCTCTTTACCATTGAAGCTGGTGAGACAAGGTCTATACTGATGACAAGCGGTGCAATCGTCAATGCATGCCAAAATCTGTCATACTCTGAAGATAAAATCAACACTGATCTAGAAGGAATAACAGTGATGAATCAAGATAGCATAGTTTCTTCTCGAGATTATCTGGATGGAAATGAATGGATGTTTGACCAAGGGATCTATACAGTTACTGTGGAGCAAGCCGAATTTTAATCAGTGTTGCACTTAAGACTGAGTATTATTCATTATCTTAAGTGTTCAAATACAACCTGATGATGAAAAATGTACTCACTGCATGTTGCTTTGTAACATGCTTACTCCTCTTAGAGAGTCCAATAATCGGTCAAGACAATACTTGGAAATCTCCAGAGCAAGATGTTCTTGATATTGTCCATGCACCACAGCTGCCAAGGATTTCTATATCTCCAAAGAAGACACACATGCTGCTCTCAGATCCGATTTATTATCCAACCTTGTCGGAGTTGGGAAGTCCGATGCTGAAGTTGGCTGGTGTCAGAGTAAATCCTAAAACAAATTACTACCACGGTCGACATGGTGGAGTCAATCCTCGTATCATGGCGATCGAAGGAAGTCTCACTACAGCTCTCAATATTCCAAATGGTGCAGAAGTGCTTAATACCTATTGGTCCAATGATGGAGAGAGATTTGCTCTAGCTGTTGCAGTGCAAGATGGTGTTGAGCTCTGGATGGGAGACATTACTGGTAAAGTAGAAAAAGTACCAAATACCAAACTCAATCCATTGATGGATAATGCGGTGAAATGGTTTCCTGACCAACAACGATTACTTGTCAGGAGGATTCCAGACCGAGGAGCAGCTCCCGTCAAACCTGAGATGCCTATTGGTCCAAAGATTCTTGAAGATGCTGGAGCCAAGGCAAGGTCGACCTATGAAGCACGTAATCTATTAGAAACAGATTTTGATGATCAGCTTTTCTCCTATTATACTCAAGCAGAACTTGTAATCTACGATACTAAGAAGAAGAAGTCTCAGGTCATCGGTCAAGCGGCATCATATATTTATAGTGGGATTTCACCAGATGGAGATTACCTGTTAGTCGAAAGACTCAAAGCGCCTTGGTCACATGAGGTTGCTTATTGGAGATTCGCTAACGATATCGAAGTGTGGGATATGAAGGGTAAGTTGGTTAAGACAATTCATAATCATCCAGTTGCTGATAATGTCTTGAATCGTGGAGTGATCACTGGTCCTAGGTCAGTGCAATGGCAATCGACAGCACCACATTCTTTATATTGGATAGAGGCATTAGATGGTGGTGATCCTCTCGCAGAAGTAGATCATCGTGACAAACTTGTCAGGTGGGAAGCACCATTTGATGGGAAGCAAGAAGAAATCTATAAGGCCAAACATCGAATTAGATCTGCAAATTGGGCTGACTCAGATGGGATGTTGATGGTCACCGAGAGAGAACGCATCAAACGATGGAGATACACTTATCTCGTAGATGTGAATCAAGGTACATCCAAACTCTGGTTTGACTTAGACGAAAGTGATCGCTATAACGATCCTGGATCGCCACTCTATACACGACTGAACAATGGTCGTAGAGCAATCATGGTCGAAGATGGAAATATGTACTTCAGAGGTAGAGGTGGCAGTGAAGAGGGAGATAGACCATTCGTAGATAAGCGCAATATCGAATCGGGAGCTGTCGAGAGAATCTTTAGATGTGACAAAGACAAGTATGAATACTTTGTGAGTTTCTATCAAGATACCAATTCTTTCATCATGAGTTCTGAGTCCAATGATGTAGTACCTAACTTTTATCTTGCCACTCTAGGTAAACAGCTTGAAGCTGTCAAAGGAGAAGGGACAAGAGCATTGAGAAAGCAACCGATCACAGCATTCGAAGACCCAAGTCCTGAATTGAGAAAAATTAAGAGTGAGATCGTTAAGTACAAAAGAGATGATGGGGTAGAGTTGAGTTTCACACTGATGCTCCCACCTGGATATGAAGAAGGTACTCAAGTCCCGACAGTGATGTATGCCTATCCACTTGAGTATGGAGGATCTGGCACTGCTGGTCAAGTTCGCGGTTCGTCCAACAAGTTTGTGAGAGTGTATGGTCCATCGCATCTTTACTTTTTGCTGCGAGGTTATGCTGTCTTAGATAATACTGCTATGCCCATGATTGGAGATCCTGAGACAGTCTATGATTCGTTTGTCCCACAGTTAGTCTCAGATGCAGAAGCAGCTGTCGCTAAAATTATTGATATGGGAATCGCTGATCCAGACAAGATAGGAGTCATCGGACACAGTCACGGAGGATTAATGGTTGCTAATCTCTTAGCTCACACCGATCTCTTCAGCGCAGGGATCGCAAGGAGTGGATCATACAATAAGACCAATCAACCATTTGGATTCCAAGGAGAGAGACGGTCACTCTTCGAAGCTACCCAAGCCTACATCGAACTCTCGCCAACATTCTATGCTGATAAGGTCAACGAACCAGTCCTCATTATCCACGGAGATGATGATTCTAATCCAGGAACATTGACATTCCAATCAGAAGTCTTCTACGAGGCAGTCAGAGGATCAGGAGGTACAGCGAGGTTAGTCTTACTCCCATTTGAAGATCATGGTTATAGGGCTAAGGAGTCCATCGAGCATGTTATCTGGGAGCAGTTCAATTGGTTTGATAAGTATGTGAAGAATGGTGAATTGAAAGAGTAAGTATCTAGCGTATCCTGAAAGGTATGCTGTGATCACACGATGTTATCTGTTGTGATTCCCCTTACTGCTTCAATAATTTTATTCGCAGTTTGGAAGGCTGAGTTTATGTCAGTTTTTGTGTAATAATTTTCGACTTGCTTTAAGCCTGCTAAGTGTATCTTTTTTCTTTTTTCTCGAAGTGTATTAACTCTCTCAATTAAATCTGAATCTATCAGTTTGCCTCTCTTGTAAGCGTCACATTTAGTTTTGAATTGAGTATTTTTTTTGAATTTCTCAGACGAAATATTTTTCGTTACTCCAAGTATTTCTGTTTGACTATCAATTCTATATAGTAGTTTCTTAGAACTGTAAGACTCTGTCTTGGGCATAATTGAATTCTCTGAAACTTTCTTATTTTTAATTGCAGTTTCCAACCCATAGTGCATAACCCCTTCAACAATTGATGCGGTGTATTGAATTACATTTTTGAATATTGAATACTCAACAGCTCCAGTTGTATGGAGTTCTGTTTCAACCTTGATTAGAAAAATAATGTATTGGAAGGAAATGGATAAATTGGTCTTTAGGGTCTCGTTAGTAATGAATTCGAATCTATCTGAAAAATAGTCTAATTGAGGTACTTCAATCCTGTAGCTTTTATTTTTTGCCATTTTTCAGTAAAGCTGATAAGGAACTATAGCCATTCTTTCTTAGATAAGTTCCCAAGTGCATATCCGATCTAACTCCATAGTCTTCCCTCTACTGAAAAGGTCGTATCGAGTGATAACGAGAAGATTGATTAGTAATGGTTGGTAATCTCTTAGCTCACACTGATCTCTTCAGCGCAAGATTTTTCCAACTCCATTGAATTAAACATCAATTACTGTTGATGACTCTAAATGCAAACGATATCTGGCTCCATCCCTAGATGATTAGAGATGGCTGGAATGGTGCAAATCAGTCAACTTATTAGGTTGGAACAAACTGCGATCTCTATCATTTTCCTTTGTTTTATTGACCAATTAATTGGTCAATAATGTCTTTCATATGCTATTATGATCAGTAAAGTGTTCTTTTTATGAAAATGTTACTATTGTGACCACTATATCCTGCATTATTGCGATTATTAGCTTATATTGTATAGTATAATGGTCATAATATGTTCGAAGTTACAGAAGTAAAAGATGTCAAGCGTGAATTAGGTTTGCTCGTAAAGGCACTCAGAAAGCAACGTAAGATGTCACAAGCACAACTCGCATCAGCACTAGATGTCTCTAGGACTACGATCCAAAACCTTGAGAAGGGAAACAACTTTACTGTTGACACAATCCTCAAAGTCATGAAAGAGATGGACCTGCTCACACAAGTGATGAAGGAAGTCAGTGAAGCTAAAGCCCAAGTGATTCAATCCAAATCAATGTACTAATGGCAGCTAATCGTATCATCAACGTCAATCTCTTTGGACGAGAGATCGGAAGGATCGGATTGCAAGAGGATGAGAGGAGATCATCATTTCAGTACAGTCCCGAATATCTTGAAGGGAATACACTCAGAAATATTTTCCCTAGTACTGGTATCATCAAGCCTACGAAGTATGTCCAGATGTTTAGCCAGTTTGATAGTCAGACCTTCAAAGGAATCCCTCCACAGTTTGCTGACTCATTGCCTGACTTGTTTGGTTCGATAATCTTCAGGGCTTGGCTTGAGACCAAGGAACAGTCTAAGATCAATGTACTCCAGCAACTCGCCTATGTAGGTAATAGAGGAATGGGTGCTCTAGAGTATCGACCAAGTATCTCACTTACCGAAGATGTAACTCTAGACTTAGACGAGATCATCGAAGTGCTCAGAGAAGTGATGAATTTCAAACAATCCGCTTCTGAACAAAGTCTTGATCATCAAGCCTTGATCAATATCTTCAAGATCGGATCATCTGCTGGAGGTGCCAGACCTAAGATCTTGATCTCAGAACATAAGCAGACAGGTAGAGTGATACCTGGAGATGTAGAATACTCAGATGCCTATCACCACTATCTAGTCAAGCTTGCCATCGAAGACGAAGACTATCCAAGAGAGATTATCGAATATTGTTATGCTCAGACTTTGATAGAGCTTGGCGTCAGGATGATGGAGAGTAAGTTAGTTGAAGATAAGCACTTTGCTACAATGAGATATGATAGACAGGGAGGAGAGAAGCAACACGTATTGACCGCAACTGGGATGACAGGTTGGGACTATAAGAATCCGACAAACTCTTCTTACGATAACTTATTCAAGCTCTGTTCCTTCCTTAAGATTCCTCATGCTCAAGTAGAAGAATTATACAAGAGAATGGTCTTTAATGTCTGCTATGGTAATATCGATGATCACTTGAAGAATCACTCCTTTATCTATAATAGAGAAGATGAGAGGTGGGAGTTATCACCAGCCTACGATGTTACCTTTGCTCTCAATCCATTGATTAACTTTAAAGAACCAAGGAGAGCCTTATCGATTAATGGTAAGCGAAGTCAGATTACACTTGATGATGCTTTGAAAATCGCAGACGACTTCACAATCAAGAATCCACTTGGAATCGTGAAGCAAGTCCAAGCTTGTAGTGAGCAACTCGTACGTAGACTAAAAGATCATGCAGTACCTCGAGCAGTGATTGAAAGGATGCAAGACTACTTTGTGAGATTGATCTAATTCACATTTATCCAATTCAAAGGCTCTGCACATTTACCTACGAGTATCATAGATCTCTCTTAGCGAATATAGAGTAGATTCCAATAGTCCACAGCACCACAAAGATCACTGTGCCTATAACCGCCTCAGTCGGTGAGTTGAGAGAAAATTTTGGTCCGTCCATCTGCTCCAAAAATTCTGCATATTTGAAGAATGGGTTTGGCACCAAGTCTTCGGTGACATTCATCGGGTAGTACTGTGAGAGGTTGCCACCTAAGATCCATCCATGAATCCTCCTCAGCATCGGTTCGATAAACATGATATATGAGATGTATACGAATACAGCGACACCTGATCGCTTGAGTAGAAACCCAACCACAAGAGCAAAAGAGAGATAAGAGATGGACATCAGAAAAAAGCGAGGGATCGCAAAATCATTGTCAAATACCTCGGTGACCGACACTGATGGTGAGTTGATTATCCCAAAGATACAAGCCGAGATCGTATAGTAAAGCGTAGCGATTAGGCTCAAGATCAGTACCACCAAAAGCTTTGAAATGAAAAATGATCTTCTCGTCATCCCATTGATGATCGTCTGTCGCATGGTCTTATGTGTGACTTCTAGAGTGACGATATAGATCACCATCACACCTAGGAAGAAGAAGACCATCCAATTGCCTGCATATCCTAGATAGTCCCAGACGCCTGGAAACTGATAGAAGACTGATCTCCCAGGAAGAAAAGCAGGTATCTTAGGCATCTCCATACCGAGATACATCAGCATAGGGAAGAAGAGCATAAAGAAGAGTGCCAATAGCCTGATGATCAAACTCCCGCTAAACTTGGCCCACTCTATTCTTAATAAATGTAACATGGTAATTTTGGTTTACTTGCCTTGTGTGATTTGGAGGAACTCTTCTTCGAGTCTTGTCTTACGAGCTACGAGCCTGTTGAGCTTGATCCCTTGATTGAGGGCTGCGAGATTGAGCTTGCTGATATCAAATGCTGCATCGACAGCACACTCTAGGTAAATGCCTTGCGGAGTAATATTTTTGATCCCTGGATATCGAGTGAGGAATTCAATAAGATTTGCATTGTTTTCTGCTGCAATCTCCAAGGTCATGTCATCATTGAGGATAGATCCTACTGGCCCAGAAGCAAGGAGATTTCCTCTCTTGATGATAGTCACATGTGTACAGATCTTCTCTACCTCATCTAGGATGTGACTTGCCATGATGACAGTCTTACCTTGGTTAGCAATGTCCTTTAGCGTCTTACGGACTTCGGCGATGCCCTCTGGGTCGAGACCATTGGTCGGTTCATCAAAGATGACGACGTCGGGATCTCCAATCAATGTAGCTGCGATTGCGAGTCGTTGCTTCATACCAAGAGAGTAAGTCTTGAACTGTGATTTGCGTCGATCCTTGAGTTTGACAAAATCTAAGACTTCATCGTAATCTTGCTTAGGTAATCCTTTGATCCGCCTGACGATATCTAGGTTCTTATCTGCATCGAGGTATGGGAAGAAATTGGGTGTCTCTAGGATTGATCCTATCTTGAGCCTTTCGTCTTCTCCATACTGGCCATCGAACCATTCGAAGCTGCCTGATGACTGCCTGATTACACCAAGGATGATCCCTAGGGTAGTCGTCTTCCCGCTGCCATTTGGTCCTAGGAGTCCCATGATCTGTCCAGCCTCTACTCTGAAGTTAAGGGAGTTAAGAGCAGTCAGATTGCCGTAGCGTTTAGTCAGATTCTGTGTCTCTAATACAGTCATGTCTTGCGTATTTTCAATAAATTTAAGTATCCTTAGCGTTAGGAATCCAAGTAATAGATTAAAGAGGCAAAACTCTCTACCAAACCCATCATCTCATGCAAGAGTTAATCTCTCCACTGACTGAGCAGTTGACTAAGTTATCCAATCAAGACAGGTCTAGCCAAATGTCTGCCTACATGAAGAATAAGCATACCTTCTTAGGCGTGCCATCTCCTGCCCGGAAGTCAGTCTTTGGGCAATGGTACAAGACGTACAAATCAATCATTCTAGATGAATGGCGAGCCACAGCCAAGGCTCTCTATAGTCTAGAATATCGGGAATACCACTACTGTGCTATCGATCTCTTAGTCAAGCAAAAGAAAAAGTTGACTGCCAATGACATTGCCTTAGTAGAATGGATGCTTGTCACTCACTCATGGTGGGATAGTGTAGATGCGATTGCTTCACACTTGGTAGGCAAGTTATTCACTGATGTAAATGTCAGAGAGAGTGTTACGACTCGATGGATGGCTAGCGGTAATGTGTGGCTTCAGCGATCATGTATCTTATCGCAATTGAAGTACAGGGAAGAGACACAATTGGAATATCTCATCCCACTCATCGATCAAACCTATCAGTCCAAAGAATTTTTCATTCAGAAAGCAAATGGTTGGGCACTTCGCCAAGCGAGTAAATATTATCGTGATGAGGTCGCTAAGTATGTTGCATCGAAGAGTGATTGGCCAAGAGTGATAGAGCGGGAGGCGAAGAAATATTTGTGATGCAGATTATGAGTTTTTACAACAAGTCTACACAATAGGACGGAACCAATGGAGATCAACTGATCTTCAATTGCGTACTCATTATTTTGGCAATGGCTCGAATAATTTTGAATGGTGCGGAGTCTATTGCTTTGAGGTAGTGGAGTGAGTTTGTTTTATTGGATAGCAAGGATGATTATCAAAATTTGAAGTTAACCAGAGTGAAGTCTTTTAATAACATGTGTCACATTTACCTAGAGTACAAGCCTGCACTAAGGAATGTCAGAGAGAGACAGAATAAAAACAAATAACAATTATTTGTAATATATACACTGAGAATATTAACTTTGTGAGTAAAATCATACGAATCTTGAATTAAGGTTCGTTTGTTCAAATGAAATAACCTACAGACTCATGTTAAACTTATTCTTCTACTTACAAGCAAAGGCAGGTGACGAAGCTGAAAAAATCAGCGTCATGAAGTTACTCTATAAGGATGGTAGCTTCGGTGATATCCTTGGACTAGTGATCGTTGCGATTCTCTTTGTGTTGTCTCTCTTGGCGACATATTTGTTCATCTCTCGATACTTGATCATCAAGAAGGCAGGTAAGATAGACGAGCAGTTTATCAATAATATCAGAGCAGCAGTAGCAGCTGGCAACCTCGAAGGAGCAAAGGCCATCTGTAAGACACAGAATAGCCCGTATGCTCGTATGGTAGAGAAGGGACTTCAACGGATCGGTAAGCCACTCAGAGATATCGATGCGGCGATTGAGAACGTAGGTAACCTTGAAGTCTTCAAGCTAGAGAAGGGACTCAGCTCATTGGCAAATATCTCAGGTGCTGCACCGATGATTGGATTCTTCGGGACAGTGACGGGGATGATTCTCGCATTCTATAAGATGTCATCAGAGCAAAATGTCACACCTGATGTACTTGCAGGTGGTATCTATCAAGCACTCTTTACGACTGCAGGTGGACTCTTTATCGGTATCCTAGCATTCGTAGGGTATAACATCTTAGTCGCCAATGTTGATAAGGTCATCTACCAGATGGAAAGGACTGCAACTGACTTCATGGACCTCCTCCAAGAGCCAACATAGTCTTGTCACAGTCATTAAAGTGTAGTGTGTAACTCCCATCATCAGATAGATTAATCAATGAAAAAGAGAAATAAAGTCAGTGCAGAGTTCAGTATGTCGTCATTGACGGACATTATCTTCCTGTTATTGATCTTTTTCATGTTGACCTCATCTATGGTCAATATCAATGTGCCACTTGCTAAGTCAGACAGTAAGACTGTAGCTCCAGTGGATCTGGCAGTGATGATGACCAAAGACGGTAAAGTGACATTCAATGGGAAGAAGTCTGATATGAGGTCTCTAGAGAGCCAAATCTACAAAACAGCAATCGGACAGACCAATAATGAAAATGCAACTGTTACAATAATCGCAGAGCTCGGAGTACCGTGGAAGAAGGTCAGCGAGGTCATGGCAATAGCAAGCAAGTTACAGATCAAGGCAATCATCGCCACTGAAGCAAGAAAAAATTAATATCAGATGGGACTGAAGAAAAGAAGTAAGGTGAACCCAGAGTTTAGCATGTCGTCATTGACTGATATCATCTTTCTATTGCTTATCTTTTTTATGCTGACATCATCGATGGTCATCCCTAATGCCCTCAATCTGAAGCTACCAGGTAAAAGCAGTAAGAATACCCCACCAAGTACAGAACAGCCCAATGTAGTGGCAGTCTCCAGTAGTGGCAAATATACTTGGAATGGTAGTGCAGTCAGTGCAGGAGATATCGAGCGGAGGGTCAGAGACTTGAAGAAAACCAAGGGGAAGTTTACCCTGATACTGTCGCCACACGGATCTGCACCTAACGAAAGTGTAGTGGCTGTCATGGATGTCGCCTATCGATGGGGGATCAATGCCACTTTGGTCGATCCAAGATAGACTAGTGACGTCTCTATTATGCATTTTTTACTTTCGTAAAATGTATTACCACATACCAACCTTAGTACTGAGAATGATTTATCACAAAAGATTAAACCAGTGTTTGACTATGGAAGGCATACAATTAAATATGGAACAAGAAGAACAGGATGGCGTATTGGCCGCTGTGGTCTTACATATTGCAGTGATTTT
>CALLAW010000059.1 GCA_938001865.1 uncultured Saprospiraceae bacterium
CTCATAGTTGATCGTGAGTGTACACTCAGCACCTCCATCGTCAGTACCGTATGTGAGTTCTCTTCGCATTGTGTATGGCTGAGCTTCATCTCTACAATCATAGTCGAGATAGACATCTCTGATAATCGTAATCTCTCCATCCTCACAGTTATCTTGGTCAAATGCATTGCTCAACGCTGATCGTGATTCAAACTCTAACGACATTGTAACAAATGCATAAGCAGCACTTGCACCTGTATATGTTATTGTAACCACCCAATCACCAGACATAAATGTATCAGTAGTTTGAGCTCCAAAGAAATCATTGAAAATAATCGAGCCATTTGTAGGCATTTGAGCTATGGATACTATACTTCCATCAGGGGAAGTGAGTGTTATAGATAACTCATTATCTTGTACAGATACATCTTCAATAGTAGTGGTAGTAAAGTCCAAAGTTACTGTCTCTATGAGTTCGTAACCTTCAGCACTATTCACACCTGTTACAATCACTGTATTACCTGCCCCAGCTTCAAATTGATTATATTCTTGAGTTGTTTGCGCAGCCATTAACTCTGCGATAGCCAAGTCATCATAACATGGAAGCACAATGGCCTCAGTAGGACATGTCAGCATGTTAGGTATCTTGTCTTCTATTTGAGCATTACTCCAACAATTATTTGCTGTTTCAGGGTCAACTAAGAAGTCAATATTGCTATCAGCCCAAATACCGATCTCAATGGTTTGACCAACGTAATCGCCACTCACCATAGGATGCTTAGTGATAAGCACTGTACTACCAAGTGATTCTGGGGCATAAGTGGTTCTTGATATTTCATCACCATTCTCATCATAGAGAACAATAAAAAATTCACAGCTCATATCTTCGATTTCCATATCGACACCTTCAAGTATCATATCTGGAGTGATCGTAGCTGAGCAATCTGAATCAAGAGAAATCTGAATAAGATTGTTACAGACCATCGGACAATCTTGCCCAAATCCTGTGAAAGAAAATGCAAACAATCCTATCAATAGAAGCTGAGCCCTAAGTGATAAGTTCTGCAATGTTTTGTAAGTGTAATTAACCATTCTCATGTGTAAAAAATCGGTTTGTATAATGTAAAAACTTCGTTATCTTAAATAATATATAGTCTAGCTAAAAAGCTGATTGTCAAAGGCGTACTTAATCAGATTGACTGTATTTCGTACTCCAAACTTCTTCATGATATTTTTGCGATGTACTCCGACAGTCTGATCGCTGATGAAGAGTTCTTCTGCGATCTCCTTATTGTTTTTGGCCTGTGTGATCAATCCGAGGACTTCACTCTCTCGCTTAGTCAACTTCCTTTTGATCAGGAATCTATCTTCAAATTTTGTCTTTGCTTTACTATTTATCTTGAAACCATTAGGAGGAGTAATATTGACATCTGGTCCGAGATATGTCTTATCCTTCATGACAGTATTGATCGCTGTGAAGAGATCTGTCATTTTGTGTCTTTTGAGGAGGTAGGCATCAGCACCACCCTTCATCGCATCCTTCACGATACTATAATCGGTATATGCTGTGAGTACGATGATCTTTACTTCTTTATTGAACTCTCTTATCTTGGGGATGAGTTCGAGTCCATCTATACCGGTGAGATTGAGATCCATCACTATCAGATCGATCTCCTGTGTTGAGACGATAGAGATTACTTGATCAGAGCTAGTCACCTCTGATACGATTGAAAAATTGTAAGTTGGGTGTTGGGAGAGTATGGATTTCATCCCTTCGCAGAAAAGTTGTTGCTTATCTGCCATAAGTATATTCACTGTAATCATCTATTCAGGTCGGTTAGGTTCTAAAAATTCGCAGTTCGTTTTGTAATTGTGTAGTCGTTATGTACACTAGAAAATGCAAATGATATGCCAAAGTCCGACCTAACAGAGGGGTAGAAAACACATGTAAAATAGGTCAAATGTATAACCTTATAGTACTCTCTATCTTACGGGAGGTAAGTGAAAATAAATGTCTTAAAAAAAAGTGAAATTAAATTGTAATCGACTGATTACCAAGTGCTACTCAACGATAAAAGTGATCGTATTAGAGTAATTGTTAGACTCGATATTACCCAAGTAGTAGCCTCTTGTAATCTTGTGCAGATTGAGGTTCATCTTGATGAAATTATCGCCTGATCTGAGCTCTAGTTGCTCAGTGACTAACGGCCTTCCTAAGATGTCTAGGATAGTGAATACACAATCTACTTGGAAGTCCGAGTGAAGCTTGAGAGTGATCCATCCATTGCTCGTAGGATTGGGATATATCGCAGCCTCCAGGTGTATCGCAGTAAGACTTGGACCATTAGCGATATCCTTATGATCCGCCGCTGAGAATACGTTGTCCTGCATGATCGTAATATTCGTATTCCGAGCAATGATATCGTGAAGAGTTGTATTCTCGATTTCTTGGATGTCGTATAGGGAGAATACTTGTGTATCATTACGGTAATAGAATCTATCACCATCACGAAGATTTCTCATCTGATCTTCTATGATATTGGAGATTACCTCTCCCATGATACTATTCGTTAGCTTCTTCTCTGCGAGTAAGCCTACCCAGAGATCTAATTGATCAACAGAAGTGTACATTGCTTCGAGCTTATCGGCTACGTCAGAGTTACCTCCTGTAAGATTGCTAAATGTTGAAAATGAAGGTAAACCCAAATTTCTTCTCACCTCATTGTAACTTGGTAGTCCTCTATCTCTTCCAGAGTATATCCGATCTGCTACGAGATCATAAGCAAGTGTTGAATCGTCTGAGAAATCGAAATTACGCAGCACTGTACTTGCCTTAGTGTCAAATTGTTGTTGGACTTGAGTTGACATCCCTTTGAGATAGCAATCGATGCCATCTAGGAACAGTGTTGTAGGCTCATAATAGTAGTCCTCCCCTATTTGGAGACCTCCTTTGGGAATCAAATTGCCACTATTATCTAATCGAAGCATCTCTGCTCCCATGAGTGTATTTTCGAATACGATACCCGCCGCAGAAAACTCGTTGCTTATCGTTGGATCTATCGATGGATTATAGCCAGTGTAGTCCTCTAAGAGAATCCCCAACGAAGGCAACCAATCCATAAATGTAATTTTCTGGATGTAAGCCCCCACCATCTTTCTAGCTCTTTGGTAGAGGCGTTCGTCTGACCAGTTGGGATTGGCATCTGCTAACTCATCACAAAGTCGATTATGCTCTCGCAAAAATACTGTGTGCAATGCGATGATAGCAGGATTCTTATTGACCCTAGTATCACCAGCAACGAAGAGTTTTTGATTACTCTCTCCTGGCTGATGCTTCATCATCGGTGCATTGATATCTTTGAGGCTATTGTACTCACCAGACTCCGTATTCCAAGGCATATAATTTCCATCAGATGTCTTGAGCTTACCTCCTTCGAAGGTACGCAACCAGCTAGCTCTTTGCTCATCAGCGCCATAGATACCAGATCCATCGATGAATGCTGTAGTAAGGTTTTGATATTGTCTCGGACCGAGCTGGGCATTGCCACTATTCGGATCATAGAATCTCCTATTGTAAGGGAGAGTTGATCCTACATCAAAGAAGTTGTCTGCCTCTGGGACAGAAAATTCTATTTGCTCGTCAGTATTGTATTCTACATGATCAATGTCATGACAGATAAATTGGCCAAAAGACCAATTGAAATCACTTAAGTTGTTTTGGTCTTCGATGCTTGACTCTTGGTCAAACAGGATATTACTTACTTCCCTTGGATTGGGTAAGTCTGATTGAATCTCTCCGATACCGTCTGCATAGTTTGCTGCTGCAATACGAGAATATTGCTGCCCTACAGATCCAAGACTCAGATTAGAGAGATTATTCCTAGTCCCATCTATAGACCTACTCTCTTGGGCTAATGCGATATTAGTCCCACAGAAAATTGTAATCAATATCGATCCAACAAAAATAATCCTGCTCAAAAAACTCATTATACGGTATATTCGAATGTGTTAGCGGGGTTCTACGCTAGTCGTTCACAACGCAAATATAGATATTAAACGCCAAACTAACGTAACTCCAAGTGAGATAATATTTCTTTAACTCAACTGTGAATTCTTTACTCAAAATCTCACTTAACCACAAATATATATTACAAATTTACATAAAGTGTAATTAATTGCCTATCAATTTATTAAATAATTTCAGTGGCTACTATTTCTCTTTCAATCATTCGCTTTATTGAATTCGAAAATTGCGATCTGATCCTACCCATTTAGGGACACTAATCACCCCTCTTGAGAGAGGACAACAATGGAGACAAATCAATGATTTTGGGTAGCTTAAATATGAAGTAAATTTATATATATTTCCTGCCACATATTTTCACGCAAGTGGGTAGCAACTGTCCTCTCCCCTACAGTATGTCGAAATAATTGATCAATAATGTCCAAATACATAACTCTCATCTAACCTTTATCCATCAATGATGTTAATGCTCTTACAGTTAATCAAACCAGGTAATGCAAACAAACTAACGAAATTGGTTATTGGCTAATAAACTCTCTAGAGATCAAAATCAAACATAAAATATGTCAGATGTGAGCCAACAGTATAGAAATCATCAGGTCAGTAATCTGAATTTTACTATTTTTGGTTGGCTATGTATCCGATAATTTATCACAGTAACATAATTTTAATGATGAACACACTAATAAAACTTTTATCACTCTCTATTGCTTTGCTTGCATCTAGCAGCTCTTACGGTCAGCAACACTGGACTGCAATAGATCAGGCAGCTCTATCTGATGCACAATTAGGAGAAAGAGAAATAATCCCCAATGCATACACGGTGAATACTCTAGATGAGGCTCGTCTGAGGAAAGATCTCAATAAGTCTCCATTGGATACTAGATCAAACAAAGAGAAGTCGGGGACAATAACTCTCCCTATGCCAGATGGGAAAGTGCTTGACTTCAAGGTGTGGTACTCACCAGTGATGCATCCAGATCTTGCCAAAAAATATCCAAGTATAAAGACTTACCGAATCGTCTCTGTTGACAACAGTTATATCAACGGTAGAATAGGAATGTCAAATAGTGGTCTCAATGCTGTCATCAGACATCCTGGTGGAGAGGTCTATATCGATCCATATGGGACTGAGACTACAGAAGTATATATCTCTTACTTTACTAAAGATAATCCAGCACCAGCAGACTATGCCAAGGCATCATGTGGTGCAGAATTTTCCACTGAAGAACTCGCTGCTGTGGTTGAGCATAACGAAGTTGCAGTCAAAGCTGGAGAAGATGTCTTCCTCAAAAAATATAGATTTGCCTTAGCATGTACAGGAGAATGGGGACAAAACTTCAATAATAAGACTCAAGTCATGGAGCAGATGGTGGCAGCGACGAATAGAGTGAACCAATCACTCGAAAACGAAGTTGCAGTATTCTTCGAGTTGATAGCGAATAATGATGACCTCATATTCCTAGATCCAATTAGTGATCCTTACTCTGTCGTACCGAGTCAAGCTGATGGTGTACATCCTGGAAGACAAGTACTAGGACAAAATACTTCGGTGATAAATAATGCAATAGGCAACAATAGCTATGATGTTGGGCATGTGTTTACGAGAAGTTGTACTGATGGGATCGCAGGTGTCGCTTCATTGGGATCTGTATGTACCAGTAATAAAGGATCAGGACTCAGTTGTGTCGGCGGTCAGAATGTGGTAAACTTCATGGTAGAGACAACGATTCATGAGATTGGCCATCAATTTGGGGCAAGTCATACTTGGAGTAATTGTAGTGACGCATCGGCTGATCAGCTCTCCTCGGGGACTGCATTTGAGCCAGGAAGTGGTACTACACATATGTCATATGCTGGTGCCTGTGCTAGCAGCAACAATGTAGCAGGGACTAATGATGATTACTTCCACGTCTCGGCTCTCATCCAGATGTATAGCTTGATTGCTCAAGGCAATGGATCTACATGTGGAGAGATCGTAGCTACAGATAACTCAGCACCTGATGTATTTATTGATAGAGAGGATGGCTTCAGTATCCCCGTGTTCACTCCATTTGAGTTGACTGGAAGGTCTGTCGACGCAGAAGATGACAATGTCACATACTGTTGGGAACAATTCAACTTGGGACCAGTATCTGTCTTAGGATCCCCGATTGGAAATGCTCCAGCATTCAGATCGTTTAACCCTACAGCGAGTCCAACTCGAGTCTTCCCAAGAATGCTAAATATCTTAGCTAACACTGGATCTAACTCCGAAAAGCTCCAAGATATCTCAAGGAAATACAACTTCATGTTGACTGTGAGAGATAATCATCCTGGAGCAGGTGGTGTGACTTGGGAGGAAATAGAGTTTGAGTCCAATAGTGCAGCTGGACCATTCTTCGTCATGCAACCTAATAATAACGAACAGTTAGAAGTCGGCAAAGAGTATGAAATCAGATGGGATGTCGCTGGGACTGATCAAGCACCTATCAATTGTAGTAAGGTAGACATCACGCTATCCGCAAATGGAGGTACTGACTTTGATATCCCGATTGCAACTCAGACTGATAATGATGGTAGTCATACCATCATAGTACCTAATCATATCACTAATGATGGAAGAATCAAGATCAAATCAAGTGATAATATCTTCTTTGATGTAAGCAATTTTGACTTTGATATCAATCCACCTACAGTACCATCGTTCTTCATAGATGTCTCTGATATGGTGTTTGATGTCTGTACACCTGATGTGGTTACAGTAGACATCTCCACTACTGCATTTCTTGACTTTGCGAGTATGGTCAACCTTGAGGTGACGTCTGACTTGCCAGAAGGCTCACTTGTGACCCTCAGCGAATCTACAATCAACCCAGACTCTGGTACTGCTCAGTTGACACTCGACTTCAACAATGTCAATGCCACTGGCACTTATACTGTATCAATAACTGGTACAGCTGATGGTGCTGATTCTAGAACTCAAACTGTCCAAGTACAACTCACGAGTACTAACTTTGACGATCTGAGCACAGTAGGACCTGTCCATGAATCAAGCGGAGTATCCGAAGCTCCTACATTTGAGTGGACAGATGCTATCAATGCTTCAACTTATCGAATAGAGATCGGAACTAATCCAGCACTAGGTACTACAGCAGATATTATAGTAGAAGACTTGACAGAGCCTATCTATACATCTACTGTAACACTCGAAAAAAACACTGTCTATTACTGGAAGCTCTTTGCTCAAAACAAATGTTCGGATTTCGAATCCTCTCTAAATACATTTGCCACTGAGGCATTGAGTTGTAGAACGATCACTACCGATGATCTACCTATCAATATCTCCCAATCTGCAACACCTACGATTAAGAGTACGGCATTTGTCTCGGGGAGTGGTCAAGTCACTGATGTAAATATTCAGAATATCAAAATCAGACATGAAAATGCAAATGATGTGAGACTGACACTTATCAGTCCTACTGGTACAGAAGCAGTACTCCTTAACAGAGAGTGTAACTTTAATCAAGATATCAATTGTGGATTTGATGATTCGGCAGCATCTGAGATAGCATGCCCACTCAACGATCTCAAAGTCTACGTCCCAGAGCAACCACTCTCAGTATTTTTGGGAGAAGAGATTGTCGGAGATTGGATCATGCAAGTCCAAGACTTAGCAGCAGGAAATGGAGGTCAGTTCATCAATCTAGAGTTAGAGGTCTGCTCTAATGCTGTACTCGAAGGGCCAACAATCGTCAATAATAACCCTCTAGAAGTACCGACTAATGGTGCTAATAGATTGAACTCAGACGTGCTACTTACTACAGATGCTAATAATAGTGCAGATGAGTTAGAGTATACGATCATTACAACACCAGTATCAGGGATGATGTCAGTAAGTGGTCAGCCTGTGATCGTCGGTTCGAGGTTTACGCAGTCAGATATCGAGCAAGGCAGAGTAAGATATGAGCATGATGGCAGTACAGCGACGACAGATGGATTCTCATTTGTAGTCCAAGATGGCGAAGGAGGATGGATCCCAGTTACGGATTATGAGCTAGTCATAGGAGATAACTTCCTATCAAGCACAGAAGACACTGACTATCAGTACTACTCTGTAGATGTCTTCCCCAATCCTGCGAGTGACTACCTGACAGTTGCGATCAATAGTGAGGTGAGGGGAGATTTTACCATCAGCCTATTTGATATGACAGGTAAGGCACTTTACAATCAGAGTATAGCGATAGACGATTCAGTAATGCATCATATCGAAGCTACTGATCTACCGAGTGGGATGCTTATCGTCAAGATTCAAAATGGTGCTAATCATACCATACAGATGACTAGTATCCAACACTAGATATCACAATACTATAAAATAGATAAGTTACTAGCTGCCTTGATTTCATTTCAAGGCAGCTTTTTTTTTAGTCATTCTGACCTTAGTGCTTGACAATCCGACACCAATAGTTAACTTTGAAAGCTTCATTGAGGGATTCTCTATCAATCAGATTTAAATTACAACTTTAGTTTTTGAAAATACTACATACAGCAGACTGGCACATCGGTAAGCAACTCAAAAAACAATCGCTAAATGAAGAACTTAAGCTCTTCTTCCAATGGTTAGTGCATACTCTCAAAGATGAAAATTACGACATCTTACTTGTGTCGGGTGACATCTTTGATAGCTACAATCCCAAGACAGAGGATAGAGCTCTCTACTATCAGACCTTGACACTCATCTCTCAGTCCGTGAAGCACATCATACTTATCGGTGGCAATCATGACTCTATTGCAGTACTCAATGCTGCAACACCACTCCTCGAGCCGTTGAATATCACAGTCATAGGTGGAGTTCCGGATGATCTCAAGGATGAACTCATCCATATCCAACTCTCCAATGATGAAGAGTGTGTCATCGCTGCAATCCCCTATCTCAGAGATAAAGATGTCCTCATCAATCAGACATTTGACACAGATCAAGATAGACCAAGTCAAATCAGAGCTGGCTACGCTAAGCACTATAGAACCGTACTTGATCTTGCAAAGACCCACTACCCTAGACTGCCATTGGTCGGGATGGGACATCTCTATGCAACTGGAGCCCAACTCTCTGACAGCGAACGAGACATCCAAGTTGGCAATCAAGGGGCAGTTTCATCCACACTCTTTGATGGGTATGACTATGTGGCACTTGGTCACATCCATCGACCCCAACGCGTGGATAAGTTAGATACCGTCAGATATTCTGGATCACCGATAGCATTGAGTTTTTCCGAAAGGTCAGATCATAAGCAAGTGATCAAGATAACACTCACAGACGGGAATATCGATCAGATAGACGTCGTACAATTACCCCAATTCAGGGAGCTAAGTACGATAGAAGGCTCACTAGAGGAAGTACAATCGGCTCTTGCCAAATACAAGACACAGTGCCCACTGCCAGCATTCTTAGAGGTCAACATCAACCAACAGATCAGAGACATTACTCTCAATCCACTCATAGAAGACATGATAGACCAATTCAATAAGACTTCTACTCAAGGTAAAATCCTGAAATACAAAGTTACATTTGCCGAAGAAGAAAGCAGATTGGAGTCACTCTTCGTTCCTAGCAAGCAGATCGATGACCTTACGCATACCGAAGTCTTCAATGAGCTGCTCACTCTTCAGAGTCAAGACACTGAATCACGTAATACTCTGATGAAAACTTATAGAGACTTAGCAGAAAACTACCAAGATTATCTAGATGAGACTGCATAAGCTCTATATCAAAAATATCAATAGCCTCAGAGGTGAGCATACCATAGACTTCGATGACTCGATACTCTCTAACTGTGGGATATTTGCAATCATCGGTCCAACCGGGTCAGGCAAATCCACATTATTAGATGCGATCACTCTAGCCCTATTTAATAAAGTCCCAAGAATAGGGAATATCTCAAATACAGTCATCGACAAAGAAGGTGTGATACTCACCAAATACGAAAGTGAAGCAAAAGTAAAACTAGAATACTCTGTAGGTGGTAAGCACTACCTCTCTGAGTGGTCTATAAGTCGAGTCGCTAAATCTGGCAACTTGAAACCACATGAAATCTCTATTGTAGACCTAGATACAGGGATACCCCTTGATCTCAAAAAAAAGCAAGTACCAGAAGAAAACGAAAAAATAATAGGTCTCAATTATGACCAATTTATCAAGTCTATCTTACTCTCTCAAGGAGAATTTGCAAAATTCCTCAAAGCATCAAAAAATCAAAGAGGTGCAATCCTAGAAAAGATCACAGGTACACATCTCTATCGTGACCTGGGGATCGCAACTTACCGTCAATATAAGCGTCAAGCCAAACTCCTAGAGGAACTCCTCCGAGATATCGAACGGATACAATTAGCAACTCCAGAAATCCTCCATGACTGGCAGACTGAACTCAAAGAGATCGATCAACAACATACAACACTTGACAAGCAAGCCAAAAAACTCCAAGTCCTAATTAACTCTGAAGAGAAGCGAATCAAACTCGAAACCAGTCTCAAAAAAATCAATACAGAAAGTCTAACACTCAAGGCACGAAAAGAAAGTAATCAACTCAACCAACTCAAACTCGAGAAACACAAAGTAATAGCTCCGCTACTCCCAGATCTTGCAATCATTGAAGATGCACAAAGACAAATAGATCAATATCACCTCTCACTAAAACATCAATTACAAACACAATCCACAGCCAATAAAGCTCTCTTAGAATCAATCAATCTGTACCAAGAGGCCACACAATCAAGTACAACCTTAGAGACTGTAATAGATGACATCAATCAACTCAAAAGAAACGTCGACCAGAAAAAAGAGAGACTGCAGACCATACAGAAAGCAGGTAAAGAAGAGACAGAACTCCTCAAGCAAGTCCAAAGAGACTATCAGTCAATTGATTGGGATAAGCTAATCACCAAAGACAAAAAAATCTCTCTCATCAATGTCACTAAGCAAATCGATCAACTCGAATCCGAGATAACTCAAATCCCATCACAATACCAAGAACTCTCCAATCCTACCGCTGAGCTCAATACTACTCGCGATCAGAGAGAATCAGCAAAAGAAGTCCTGAAATTAAAACTTGATAAAACAGAAAAAACAAAAAATCTTGTCGCAAAACAAACTCAATCAGACCAAATCAAGAACCTCTTGCAACAGGCCGAACAAGCACTCCTAGACTTGGATGAAAAAATCAAAACATCTAAGGAGTTGATATTCAATGCTCAAGTCCAAAAAGAAGTCGAAATGAGAGAGATGGATATGGTACAACATAGACAACATCTCCAAGATGATCAACCCTGCCCTCTCTGTGGATCAACCCACCATCCCTATACCTTAGATGCACCAAAACATACCAATCAATGGGAGCAAACTATCAACCGCCTCTTACAAGAGAGTGAATCACTCCAAAAACAACGAGAAATATTACTCTCTCAAAAAGATACTGCATCGACAAAACTCTCAACTTACTCAGAAGAAATCTCAATACTCCAAACCGAAATCAGCACGATAGATAATAAGCTCAAGAGTACAGACACCAATCTCAGCACCATCTCACCTACAGAATTGGAAAAAATCGATGCCAAAATCCAATCTATCACTCGCTTAATAGATCTGCAAACACAATTCAAAGGGCTCAATATGGCACATCGATACCTCAAAAGAAGTGCAATATTCCTAGACGAATACTACACAACACAAGAGGAACTGAAATCTCTATATCAACAAGAGAGCTCTGATTTTGATGAATTCTTCACCTCGATTACATCACGTGTACAGACATATCAAAAACAGTTAATAGAAGCTCAATCAAGCATCGCCACTCTTGAAAGAGAACTCGCTAAGACGCAACAAATCCAACAAGCGAAAGAAAAAAATATCCTCTCATTGGCAGCAGAGCACCATATCTCATCTCTCGAAGTCTTGAAGAGTCATCAACTCAGCGTAGCGCTTATCAAAGAGATAGAGCATGAAATCGCAGCAATTAAGCATGAGGAAACATCCCTCCTTACACTCCGCAAATCAATCACTCAAGAGTTGAAAACACTCAATACGGAGTCAACAAATAAACCATTAACAGAACTCAACAGAGAAGCTACTGAGCTTAACACAACCATGGCGCAACTCTCCGAATCTAGAGGCGTCATCACTCAGAAAATTACCGAAAACAATGCTAAGCTAAACCAACATCAGACTTACCAGAATCAATACAATAGACAAAAAGAAATCACTACACAATGGAGTCAACTCAATGAGGTCATCGGAGATGCAACAGGTAACAAGTATGCTAACTTTGCTCAAAGCATCACACTGAGGAATCTAATCGCATTAGCGAATCTTCGCCTTCGTGATCTCAACGATCGCTACTTACTCAACAATGATACGAGCAGTGATAATCTAGAAGTCATCGACCTCTATCAAGGGAGTACGACTCGGAGCATTAGTTCACTATCAGGTGGCGAATCATTCATACTGAGCCTTGCCCTTGCCCTTAGCCTCTCCGATCTCGCCAGTCAGAATGTCCATCTAGAGTCACTCTTCATTGACGAAGGATTTGGAACTCTCGATGCTGAGACATTAGATACAGCGATGCAGACACTAGAAAAACTCCAATCCTCATCCAATAAGACGATCGGGGTCATCAGTCATATCGACTCTATCAAAGAACGAATCCATACAAAGATAGTGCTGAGCAAAAATACTCAAGGACATAGCAAGTTAGACTTGGTAAGCGGATAGTTGGAGAGACATGACTCTATTGCTCTCTTCACTCCCATCCCCACACTCCTCACCTCCCTGCACACCTCACACAACGTGTACTCTCAGGCATGAACATCAGTCTCCCTGCTTGTATTGGTCGCTTACAAGAGGTGCAGAGTCCAAAGCCCTCATTGTGTATATTATCTAAGGCTATCTTCAGTTTAGAGAGTTTGGCCTTCTTATTACGCAATGAGACTTCCATTACTGCCTTATTATTGATCGCATCCATCCTACTGATTCTGCCCAATGAGTTTTCAGGTTTGATAGGCTGAGTCATTGCCTCAGTGGACTTGACATCAGCTTCATACTGCTTGATCAGTTGTTTGATTTTTTCCTTGAGTTCCAGCTTATCTTCTAAGGTCATGAGGAGATATTTGATACTTGGTTACTTCTGCTCATCTCAATCACTTGAGGTGTTTTGCCATTTGCATTACAAAAATGGAGTCCATACAGATATCCTAAAGATAGTACATCTTATTGGTATTTGCCCTGAGCATAATCCAATGCTGCGAGCAGCCGATCTATCCCGAGCTTCAGTGTCTCATCATCGATGACTAATGGTGGCGCCAACCGAAAACTCCGATCGTTGAACAAGAAGTAATCTACAATCACCCCTAGCTCCATCGCTTGGCTGACGACATACTTAAGGTACTTCCGCTTAGTGACTTCTACTGCCATCAGCATCCCACTCCGACGGACTTCTTTGACGATAGGATGAGCACTTATAGCTGAGTGGAGTGCTTGACTTTTGGCAGAGACCGTATCCACCACCCCACTAGATTGGAGGTACTGTAAGCTAGCGTATGCAGCAGCACAACTTAGTGGATGACCTCCAAATGTCGTGATATGCCCAAGAGCTGGATACTTGACCAAACTACTTATCAGTGCTGGACTACTCACGACTGCACTGAGTGGCAGACCACCACCCATCGCCTTACCGATACACATCACATCTGGAGTCACACCATACTTCTGATGGGCAAATAAGTGTCCAGTCCTCCCAAATCCAGTCTGGATCTCATCTAAGATGAATAGAGCTCCAGTCTCTCGACACTTTGCCTCTACCTTTGATAAGTAATCATCTGTTGGCGGATAGACGCCTCTCTCAGCTTGTACAGGTTCTATGATGACACAGGCTGTCTTGTGTGTGATCTTTTGTAAGTCATTCACCTCATTGAATGTCACGTGCTTCACTCCAGGGATGACTGGTGCAAAATGCATCTTATATCCGAGGTCACTCCTGAGGCTCTCAGCACCTAACGTACTTCCGTGATAAGAGAGTCGTGCAGCGATTATCTCGGCCCTACCCGTAGCCTTACGAGCCAGTTTCATGGCCGTCTCTATGGCTTCACTGCCTGTGAGTAGATAGTAGACTACAGAGAGACTAGGATCTAACTGCTGAGTAAGCAACTCTGCCAGTCTCACTTGGGACTCCTGCACATGCTCACCATAGACCATCGTGTGGAGGTGCTTACTCGCTTGAGATGTGATCGCTTGTTGGATGACAGGATTACAGTGACCGAGAGATGATACCGAGATCCCACTATTGAAGTCAATGTAGGCCTTGCCATCTGTGGTGTAGATATAACAGCCTTCTGCTCTGTCTACCTCTAGGCAGAGTGAATATTCGCTAGTCTGACCTACTGATTGCTTATAGAGTTCTCTGAGTGATGGCATGATCTATGATATTAAGTCACAAAGATACACACTCTCAAGTCTCTTTGATATGCTGTGATGGATCGTGATCGCGGTCAAATTTTTGTTACGTTTTAGTTAAAACATTTTGGATAAATTTAAATTGAGCATTTAATTCCTCATATTTATACTTCCATTCCATATGAGCACGTATTATCCGTACGTTTTACTTCAAAGTTTTAAGAATTAATATTGTATTTTTATTTTTGCATTTGCGAAAGCAGCGTGTGATCATCTAAAGTACAGACAAGAAATAGTCGCGATGAGATTAGGAATAATATTAGGGTTGAGCATCTTATGCTTCGGATCTATAAGGAGCCAGGGGATTGATTTTTTTGATGGCTCATGGGAAGAGGCACTTGCCGAATCCGAACGAACAGAAAAACTCATATTCGTAGATGCATATGCTACATGGTGTGGCCCTTGTAAGAAAATGGCAAAAAACACCTTCACTGACGAGACAGTTGGTGATTACTTCAATAATAACTTCATTGCTCTCAAGATAGATATGGAGCAGCCCATGGGCAGACAGTTTGGCCAAGACTACCCTGTCAGTGCATATCCTACTCTCTTCTTCATAGATAGCAAAGGCGATGTGGTCAAGAAGACGACAGGATTCAAAGATGTAACCAAGCTACTCGGATTAGGAGAGACTGCCCTTGGGAGTGCTGACTTTAGCACCAAGTATGCCGTCCTCTACCAAGAAGGAGCAAGAGACTATGACACTGTGTATAAGTATGTCAATGCACTCAGCAAAGCTGGCAAACCATGCCTCAAGATTGCTAACGATTACCTCAGCAGCGATCATCAGATGACTGACGACCAACTCATGGAGTTTTTGCTCGCTGGGCTGACTGATGCAGACTCTAGGATATTTGACATGGTCATGGAGATGCGTACAGCAATCGTAGCTAAGCATGGACAAGAAGCGTTCGATACAGCAATCTTAGATGCAGCTGCAAAGACCACAACCAAAGCGATCGATAATGATTACAAAATCCTCATCGATGAGACGACAACTAAGCTCAAACAATACGACAAAAAAATAGGCGCCAAATATGAGATGGAAGCTAATATGGAATATGACGGAGCCTACAAAAATCATAAGGCATTCGCCAATACATACTCGACTTACTACAAAAAAATAGCAAAGAATGATGTCAATGGTTGTTATAGGTTGAACAAACTCTTGAGCAGTTACTTTGTCGATCACCCTGAGACTGAGGAGCTCCTACTGACCAACTTACAGACAATCGTCGATATAGAGCCTACTGAGAAAGCCTACTTAAGTATCGTCTCTTACTACACAAGTAGGAAACGATTCGACGAAGCATATCAGACTACTCAGGATGCCATCAAAGCATTAGAGAAAAACGATACAGATGTCACTCAGCTCAAAAAACATCTCAAGGCTCTCGAGCAACGACTCAAATAAGATCACACCCCCCAATCAAGTTATACAATACTAGTGCTAAGAATTACCCTCACATATTTTATCTCTCTATTCTGTATCTATGCTGCTACAGGACAACTCCCTAGCGGCGAGCCTACAAGTGTACAATTCAAGATACTCCCATTAGACCAGGCCATCAAGTTAGCCACAGAGCAAGGCAAGCCTCTCTTCATCGATAGTTATGCTAAGTGGTGTATCCCTTGTAAGAAAATGGACGCCGTATTCAGAGACAGAGAAGTAGCCAAGGTACTCAACGATAACTTTATCAATGTCAAGGTCAATATGGACCAACCTTACGGTAAAGAGTATCAAGCAAGGTACGGAGTCATCTTCCTACCTACATTCCTATTCTTAGACCATCTTGGTAACAATAAGATCAAAGTAGACAGAGTACTGACTAAGTATGAGTTGATCGCTTACGCAAATGCAGCTATAGGAAAGTCTACATTCGCATCGACATCGACAGCACCGCCAAGCACGACGTATACTCAGACTACTCGATCTACCAGAAAGACGACCACAACCTCTCGACCTAGACAGACATATAGTAATCCTCCAGCAGGAACGACAAAGTCTGCATCAGGCGCTACAACGCGAGCATCAGCTAGTACTACTACCGCAAGTACTAGACCAGTGAGACGCAGCGGTACGACTAGAAGGACAGCTACACCGCCAGCTACAACTCCCCAAGAAGAAAAAATCCTCAGCATACTCAAGCCTGAAGATATGAATCCTGACATCCTCTATCAAGAAGCCTACATGGGCATGCAGATGATGGATGGTAGCCATTGGTACTACGCCGACCAATATCTCAAGACTCAAGCCAATTGGTCGTCGCCAAAAAACATGAGATTCGTCTTTGACTTTGTAAGATATACCAATACTAAAGAGTTCAACTACATCATCAAAAACAGAGATGCCTTCAATAAGCTGATAGGCAAAGAAAATGTAGATCGCAGCATCGAAATCTTAGTCTATACAAGAATGAATCAAGGTATACCGAGGCCTGATCTCAAAGAAGCAATCAGCCTATACAATCTTACTACAGTCTCAGATCCCAAAGGAAGAGCATATAAATACTATATCAAAAGACTCTTAGACGAAAACAGAAAAGATGAGCTACTCACACATCTCAAAGATTACATGCTCTACGCAGAAGTAAAGGATGCCAAAATACTCAATCTCTATGGACACTTCATTGCCAAAGAAAGTAAGAATAGAAACGAACTCCTCAAAGGCGTAAAAGCTGTAGAAGATGCAATAAAGATCAACTCCTCCGAACCTACTTACTGGAAGACTCTAGCTGTACTCCACACTAAACTGGGCAATAGAGAGACAGCCATCAAGTCAGCCAAGAGATCACTGGCACTCACTCCACCATCTGATCAAGAGACTATCTCTTATCTCAAAGATCTCATGAGGAAAAATCACTAAGCTCTTCCTATTTACTCTCATGGTAGCTCTGCTCTCTTAGAGTGTAAGCTGCTCTCGGGTGATACTGATATCAGATATCTCGTGACCTCCCTTGAGATTTTTCATCTCCATATCAAAGAGCTTATTAGCATGGGTAGTGCTCAACTTGGCCCCACCTATTTGCACCCAATCCTCCCATGAGGTGTAGACACCTTTTACCGGAAGGATACCGACATACATATAGTAGCCAGTAGGCACATAGTCCGGACCAAGAGCCCAGATGTATGTATCACCTGGTGTCACACCACCTGAGTCATATGTCACCTTGAGACCTTGCTGACCAGAGTCATCTGGGAGCTCCACTACCTCTCTAGTCACACCTGGATCATATACCTTGAAGTTAGCAAACATCCAGAATGAGTCGTTACACCAAAAATTCCATGCCTTAGAGATCAGCTTCTGCTTTTTGTCTTCGTCGGTGATAAGAGTACCATCTTTATATGCCTTACCATCTACTTGGTCTAGGTCCAAGATCACTTCATTGCTTCCCCATTGGATATTTGCGATATTAGCTTGCTTATCCCAAGCATAGTGATGATTACCCATGAATGTCCACTGGAGATATCCAAGCGTATCCCATGCCTCCTTATTCGTCGCCTCTAGCATCAGATCAGCAAGTGCATCACCATCTCCCGCAGTAGTCTCTGGCATTTTTTTGGACAGAGTAGCAGTACAAGCAATCATTGTTATTGCTAAGAAGAGTAGTATTCCGACGATCCACTTCAATAGTTTCATAGAGTTATATCTTTTGTTGACAATAAGAGAGCTAACAGTAAAAACCACAAACAGTTCAATATGAAAAAGTTAAAAAACAATGTGATGACTTGATGAAGATTCAATCCGAGATGTTGATTTTCAATGAGATGTGTAGAGCTAAGCGATAGATTAACAATCTGACACCTGTTCACTTCAAGTAAAATAATATTACTTTTGCCCTATCATGCAATATATCATTGAAGGATTAGGATTGGGCTTGTTTTTGGCGGTTGCGATGGGACCAATATTCATCATGCTTACTCAGACTGCTATAGAGAGAGGTTGGAGAGCAGGGCTATCTGTAAGCATAGGAGTATGGGTGAGTGACATCATCTATGTGTATTGCAGTTATAAGTTTATCAAGTCCATAGAGACTACGATCAACGACCCGTTATTCAAGATGTGGGTAGGCATTATTGGTGGAGGTTTATTGATATTTTTCGGAATCTTCCAGATGATTAAGAAACAGACTCTCAGTCATGAGACAGTCAAACTTACTGCCAAGAACTTAGCACAGTACTTTGTTAAAGGATTTGCCGTGAATACCTTCAACCCATTCACTCCAGTGTTCTGGTTGGGTCTAGTGTCGACCTATGTCATCGGTAAAGGGATCAATGTGACAGAAGCTTATCTCCTATTTGGATCAATACTGGGTGTCATTATTCTATCCGACTCTGCCAAGGTATTTCTTGCTCAGTATATCAGTCGCAAGCTCAATGAGAGGCACCTGCATTATATCTCAGTTATTTCGGGTTCTTTCTTGATTATTTTTGGACTTGCCATGGTATTGAGATTACCTAGCGTGTAGATTGGAGATCTGCGAACACATTGATTGCTTCATTCAGATAGATATCTTGACTCCTTAGAGCCATCCATCTTGACTCTTCAAGAGACAATGAAAGTTTCTGTGTCAGTGATGCAGTTGTTACTTCCATGAGAGGTTTGTCACTATACGGAGCATTTGAGGCATTCCTCAACTTGAGATTACGCATATGATCGTACACACGATAGTCTGACATATTCAGTGGGATTGTAGTCTGTGAGTAGAGTTCCTTGAGATCAATTGCAGCTTTTTTTACATTCTTGAAGTCTAAGCTAGAAGTAACTCTGATTTTGCTCATAATCTGTAACATCCTGAGGTCATTATCATAGCTTTGGCACTTCTCATAGACTACAGGATCTATCTGAGACCAGAGAATTGGATTTTTCATTTGTGTCTCGATGACAGCTACAGAGTCCAAGATACCTGGCAACATGATATCTGGTTCTACTCCTACGAGCTGGGTAGCATCACCATTTACTCGATAGTACTTGGAGAATGTATACTTCAACCATCCATAATGATTAGGCTCGGAGAGTTGTGTCATTGCATGCTCTGAGAGGTTGTCAAACCGCTGGACTGTACCCTTGCCAAATGTCCGTGTACCCATTACAATTGCTCTATTGTAATCCTGTAAAGTAGATGCTAATATCTCAGCAGCGGATGCACTATTTTGATTGGTCAAGACTATGATATCTCCAGTATAGACTCTCTCATCGGATGTACTATGATAGATGTGGAGGCTGTCTCGCCGATCTTTAGATTGGAGGAGTGGTCCCTCGCCGATCAATGCTCCTAGGATGGCAAGTGACTCTTCTAGAGCCCCACCTACGCAGTCTCTAAGATCTATGACCACAGAATTGACTCCAGTATTCTCGAAGATTTTGAAGTGATTGATTGCATCTTCGGCACTACTACTATGCTTGCCAGGTGATTTAGACTTATAGAATTTTCTGATATCGATATATCCGATTGGTTTGCCAGTCTCTTGACTGAGCATTAGCCCTTTGACTTGTTCACCGTACGTGATGACTTCTTCTCGATAGACTCTGACATCTTTGGCGATTGAGTCTCGACCGATGAGATGCATCGTGAGGTTAGTACCTACTCTTCCTCTAATCTTGCTTGCTAACTCTAGGGTGGAGGCATCTGTAGCATCATAATATTCGTCATTCTGTGAGGTGACACCAACGATAATATCTCCTGCCTCTATTTGTCCCGTGTTCCACGCTGGACCTCCATCAGCGACTTGTATTATTGTATTTTTTCCATGTACACTATTCAGATAGATACCCACTCCTACTACCTTACCTGTTAGATTCACGTCATATTCTTGCTTTTCTAACTCTGAGTAATACTCACAATACGGATCATATGATCGAGCAACTGCATCTAGATAGTCTTCGTAGTAATTAATCTTGTCCTTGATACTTAAGAGTTTGAACCGCCCTTTCTCAAGGTTATAAAACTCTTCTTTGGCGAGCTCAAGTAGCGTATCCTTAGAGATAGCAGCTTCATTATCAGCCTGAGATGCTTCGGCTAACAAGGAGTTAAAGATTTGGAGTACTTCATACTTAGCATATTTGTTGAAGCGTAATCTATGCTCCTCCGTATCCTTGATGTAAGTATTATTACTTCCTGAGATTGTATAGTCTTCTTGGATAGAGAAGTCCATATCTGACTGCATCAATGCATTGAGCAGTCTCAAGTTCCTTTGGATACCACCTTGCAGTAAAGCATAACTTTGTTCAAAAAATGAAAAATCATTCGCTTTTAATTGATCATCAAGGTCATAGAGTGATAGACCAAGCTGCTTCATCTCACTTTCAAAGTAGTATATCTTATCTGGATCAACAATATCAATCCAGTTAGAAAACAAAATAGTTGAAAACTGATCATCTATCTTCGGTGGATCGATGTGATTACGATCAAGGTTATTGACTACCTCTTGCTGAATAAGAGTCAGCAACTCCAAGGTATCTATCTCCCCAAGTATCGATGTATCTACGGTGTCAGACTGAGCAGATAGCACTGTTACGCTTGAGAGCATCATCAAGACAGATAAGAGCAATCCTAAGCGAGTCTGACTGGCCAAATTATAATGTATTTTTAAGATTTAACATTGAGCAAATCACTCATGATGAACAAAGTTTCCTCTAGGTAAAAATCTTTCTTAACTCCCTTGATCCAATCGGTATTTCGTTCAGCTTTTGCCTCATCCTTAGCAATCGCTTCCGCATCTATTGATAGATTTTTGATTTGAAGGATTTCGATATCTTCGTCCATCACTGATTCGAATTGTTTAGACTGTTCTTCTTTATCATCCAGATAGCTACGGTATGTGTCAAGATTGAGGCTAAACTCACTTTCCTCTCTAAACTTTTTTACCAATTTGGATTGCTCTTGCACAAGATCAAATTTGGGATTACTACTCACTCTGTCCTGACTCAACTTAGCCAACTTATCCTTGTCTTTAATCTGGAAGACTGATTGACTATAATCTAGCTTCTCTATTTGAGTCCAAGGCAGTGCAAAGTCATATTCGTTTTCACCGTATTCTATATCACTATATGTGTCAGGCAGGACGATATCTGACTCTACACCTTTGAGCTGAGTAGATCCTCCATTGATTCTGAAAAATTTCTGGTTGGTCAGCTTTATCTCCCCGAGTGGTTTCATATCATCCATCCCTTGGATATACTGATCAAGATTCTGGAATCTCTGTACGGTCCCCTTGCCAAATGTAGATGTACTCCCTACGATGATTGCTCGATTATAATCCTGTAAGGCTGCTGCCAATATCTCAGATGCCGATGCACTGAACTGATTGACCATCACAATCATAGGACCATCATACTGCACGTCTGAGTCCTTGTCATTATAGACACTTGGCTTCCTTCCATTTGCTTTGACTTGGACGATAGGACCATCCTCGATGAAGAGTCCTGTCATCTTGATGACATCTTGGAGTGATCCTCCACCATTATTTCTGAGATCTAGGATAATGCCATTGACAGACTCTGCCTTTAATTTTTCTACTTCTCTTGCGACATCCACCGCACAGCTATTCCCTGCATTACCTTCGAAGGAACTGTAGAACTTTGGCAACTTGATATACCCTATATTCTCTATGACATCTGGGATATCAAGGATGAGTGACTTAGCAAATGACTCATCGAGTATCACCTCATCTCTCACTATGCTGATAGAGTGAAATGATCCATCTGCTCGCTTGACATTGAGTATGACTGTAGTGCCTTTATCTCCTCTAATCTTAGAGACTACATCATCTAGTCTCATCCCAGTGATATCTACTTCTTCTTCACCCTCTTGTGTAACAGCAGTGATTAGATCATCTACTTCTAACTCTTTTCCAAGCCATGCTGGACCTCCTGGTACGATAGATACGACCTTAGTGTACTCTCCATCTGGTGAGAGTCTAGCTCCTATCCCTTCAAGTTTTCCGCCCATTCTTATATCGAAGTCCTTTTTTTCCTTTGGGTTATAGTAATCACTATGTGGATCAAATACGTGAGTGATAGAGTTGACATAATTTTCAAATCTATCAGACCTTCTGATCTGACCTAATCTCTCATACCAGTCATCAAAGTTTTTGCGAGTCTCTTCTATTGCTTCTGCTGTGAGAGATTCTAAAGTAAGTGGTGCTGTGCCAGTGGTATCCTTCTCTTGCTCATCGAGTTTAAGGTCTATTTTATTGAGGATGTCCATTTTTATAGATTTCCTCCACAGCTCTTTGAGTTCTTTTTCGTTTTTGGAATATTCTCTGTTATCAGGATCTGTTTCATAATTTTCATCTATCGTGAAATCCATCTCACACTCAAGCAATTCATTGTAGATACCTTTAGACCTCTCGATAGCACCATCGAGTATCAGCAGACTTTCATCGAAAAATTTCAAACTTCTATTTTTGATTTGATCATCAAGATCACTTTCATACTTTTCTAATGTTTTTACTTCACTTGCAAGTAAAAATCTCTTAGAGTTATCGATCGATTTCAGATATTCTCCATAGACCTCTTGAGAAAACTTATCATTGATCTCCTTCGGACTGAAGTGAAGTACATCTAGGTACTTTAAGACTGCCTCGATGATTGCACTTTCTTTTTCCTTACTATTGTAATCTGCTTGTCCTACTGATACATTATAAGTACAAACTGCCAATAAGCCAATAATGATAATTCTCAACATACTCTTATTTTAAATAAATTCTTAACTCCAATACAAGTACAACCCTAATTTAAACCAATATTTCTTTAAGGTAGACGTATTTAACGCTGCAATAACACACATTGTTACATCTTTCTATACCAACCCTTCTCTAATCAAATCATGGAGATGAATCATACCTACATATTTACCGTCATCAACCACGATGATCTGACTGACATTGTGACTCTGAGCTAGTGCAACAGCCTCCACCGCTAGCGTATCTGCTTGGAGTGTAACTGGGTCTGTAGTCATGATATCAACTGCTTGAGTCTGACTTTGATCTCCACCGATGAGGAGCATCCGACGGAGGTCACCATCAGTGATGACACCGATCACATGATTATCCTGATCTATCACTGTGGTAGCACCAAGCCCACCATCAGAGATACTGGTAATGATTTGACTCAGAGTAGCATTTGGCTTGATCGCAGGAGTTGCATTCGCTTGATAGAGATCATTAGTCTTTAGATACAGCTTTTTACCCAAGTTGCCACCTGGATGGAACTTCGCAAATTTTTCCTTTGTAAACCCTTTGAGCTCCATCAGACTTACAGCAAGAGCATCACCGAGGGCCATCTGTGCAGCAGTACTACTCGTAGGCACGATCCCATGTTGATCAGCCTCTGGACTCTGTGGGATGAGTAGGAGACCATCCGCTAATCTTGCTAGACTAGATTGTGGCCTTGATACCATAGCTACTAAGTAGTTACCATAGCTCTTGATCAGACCTCCTACAGCTATAGCCTCTGGAGTCTCCCCACTATTAGATAAGATGATTACGACATCTTCTGCTCTAATCATCCCAGCGTCGCCATGGATAGCATCTGCTGCATGGAGAAACATTGAAGGACTCCCAGTCGAGTTCAATGTGGCAACAATCTTCTGTGCAATGATAGCACTCTTACCCACACCGCATACCACTATCTGAGAGTTGCTGAGATGTATCGTATTGACAATTTCAACAAAGTGATCACTGACCAAATCTCTCAAAGCTACAAGGCTGTTAATCTCTGCATCTATGACTTCTTTGGCTCTAATTTTAATCTCAACTTTCATGAACTTATCTCGATCTTTGTTGTATATTCAACTTATGTAAATACTAATGGTTCAATTTTAACAATTAAATCAAAAGTTATTCATTTTGAAGCGCATCTGACAACTCCTAATCTCTCAGTATCAGATGCTGTGTGTCTATAGTCATTGAAGTATGATACTTAAATGACAACCACAAAAGTAAACAAAACCATGAACGGAAATACTATTGAAGATCTACACAAGAATCTAGAAGATTTTTTTGGCTTCAAAAAGTTCAAAGGCGAACAAGCAAAAATCATACAATCATTACTTGGAGGTAATGATACCTTCGTCATAATGCCCACAGGAGGGGGCAAGTCTATGTGCTATCAACTGCCAGCACTTATGGTCGATGGGACAGCCATCATTATCTCTCCATTGATCGCCCTGATGAAAAACCAAGTCGACGCAATCAGAGGGTATAGTAAGGAAGATAGTGTGGCACACTTCCTCAATTCCTCCTTGAAAAAAAGTGAAATCATTCAAGTCAAGCAAGACATTGCTGACGGTAAGACTAAGCTGCTATATGTAGCACCAGAGACCCTTGTCAAAGAAGAGAATATTGCATTTTTTAACTCCGTAACTATCTCATTTGTAGCAGTAGATGAGGCTCACTGCATCTCAGAGTGGGGACATGACTTCAGACCCGAGTATCGGAAGATTAGGTCTATGGTCGACAAGATCAATAAGGACATTCCTATCATTGCATTGACTGCCACAGCGACACCTAAGGTTCAGTCAGATATCGTGAAGAATCTTCAACTCAACGACGTCAATACATTTGTGTCATCATTTAATAGGGATAATCTCTATTATATCGTCAAACCCAAAATAAAGAAAAAAAATGCGATAACTGAAATCGTAAAATTCATAAAACAGCATGCCAACAAATCTGGCATAATCTACGTCCAGTCACGTAAGTCCACCGAAGAGATCGCAGAAGCACTCCAGGTAAATGGAATAAATGCAGCACCATATCATGCAGGCCTTGATGGCAAATTGCGTAATAAGGTTCAAGATAACTTCCTTATGGAAGAGATCGATGTGATCGTTGCCACAATCGCCTTCGGGATGGGTATAGACAAGCCTGACGTCAGATTTGTGATCCACTTCGATATCCCCAAGAGTATCGAAAACTACTATCAAGAGACAGGCAGAGCTGGAAGAGACGGCATGGAAGGAATCTGCCTCGCATTCTATGATTACAAAGATGTACAAAGACTTGAAAAATTCCTCAAAGACAAATCTGTAGCAGAACGTGAACTCAGCCTCCAACTCATGGATGAGGTAATGGGATACTGCGAAACTGGCGATTGTAGACGGAAGTACCTCCTACACTACTTTGGAGAAAGCTTCGATGCTGACCGGTGTAACAAAATGTGTGACAATTGTAAGCACCCAAAGCCAATCGTCAAGATCAAAGACGAAATGGAGACTGCTCTCGCATCAATCATCCAACTCAAAGAAAACTATAGCATCAAAGTCATTGTCGACTTCCTCATGGGTATCAAGAATAAAGATATCAGAGAGCAGAACTTTGATAAACTCTCATACTTCTCCAGTGGAAAAGACCATGATGATACCTTCTGGTTTAGTGTCATCAGGAAAGGGATGCTGATGGGTTATATCCGCAAAGTAATAGAGCAATATGGAGTACTCAAAATTACAGAAAACGGAAAAGCCTATCTCAAAAAACCAACAACGATTGATCTCTCTATCAATAGAGACTACGAAGACGTCGATCAAAGTAATGTCATCAGCAATACAGCCGGTGGAGCATTAGATGATACACTACTCAAGATGCTCAAGGACTTGAGAAGTAAAGAAGCTAAGCGTCTATCACTCCAACCATGGGTAATCTTCTTAGAGCCAGCTCTCACAGATATGGCTACATACTATCCTATCTCACTAGAAGACATGCTCAATATCAGCGGTGTATCCAAAGGCAAAGCACTCAAGTATGCCAGTCCATTCATCGATCTCATCGCTGACTATGTAGAAGCACATAATATCGAAAGACCAAGTGATATCGTCATCAAGCAAGTCGCTGACAAGTCTAAGGCCAAAGTAGCAATCATACAAGGCACAGATCGCAAAATGCCACTCGAAGATATCGCAGGTCGAGCAGGGATCAACCTCGACGAACTCTTCGAAGAGATGAATATGATTGTACTCTCAGGGACTAAGCTTGACTTAGATTACTATATCGAAGACAACTTAGACGAAGAAGTAGTAGACGAGATATATGAATACTTTGATGATGCAGAATCTGACTCCGTAGAGGTGGCATACAACGAACTCGTAGAAGATGATATCACCCTTGAAGAAATCCAAGTAGTGAGACTCAAATACCTCAGTGAATTTGCCAACTAACCTCTATGAATATTTGGATTATTAATGGACCCAATCTCAACTTACTGGGAATACGAGATCAGAGTATCTACGGATCAGTAACTTGGGATGAGACTCTTACTCAGTTACGGAACGACTTCCAATCATCTGAGATCACAATTGAATACTTTCAGTCTAATCATGAGGGGCATATCATAGACAAGTTACAAGAGATTGGATTTGATGACAATACTTATGGTATCATCAATCCAGGTGGATTGACTCATACGAGTATTTCCATCAGAGATTGTGTCGATGCGATTACTGTACCATTTGTAGAGGTACACATCTCTGATATCAAGAGCAGAGAACCATTCAGAAGAGTGAGTTACCTGACTGATGTCTGTACTCATAGCATCATAGGCCAAGGGATAAGAGGCTATCATGTCGCCATCAGTCACTTGCTGGACAGATACGAGAGTAAGTAGATTACAGCGTCTTCTACCTCTTGATAAGTTTTGATCTCTACTCGTGTTGCTACTATTAGGAGTTGGAGGTGTTGATTGTCTTTTGCAGAGATAAGGTGCTGTTGTTGTCTTACAGCCTCTCTCAGCCATCTCTTGATCTTATTGCGACGTACAGCGAGGCGATAGACTCTCTTCGGGACAATGAAGCCCACTACAAACTTGGACCTCACTGTATGATAATCGTTAGACTCCCAGAGATAGTGTATCCTCAGTGGGTCAGAAGACTTCCGCCTTCCTGTCTTTAAAATTTTTGATATTGTCTCACTTTTCTTGATCTTTTTAGAGATTCCAAGTGAGCAGTTGCTGTGACCCATCGCTATGATTTACATGAGTACAGTAGAGCAGATAGAGTAGGTATGATTAGATGATAATCATACTACACTATAGGGTATCGCCATGAGATTACTTAGTATAAGTAGAGTCAGACACTGTAAGCTTAGCTCTTCCTTTAGCTCTTCTTCTTGAGAGGAGTTTTCTGCCGTTTTTACTAGCCATTCTAGATCTAAACCCGTGCTTGTTCTTTCTTTTTCTTTTTGACGGCTGATACGTACGTTTCATAATAGTCGAATTACATTAATATAGCTCTCCCTAATTTGGGAATGCAAAAGTAGAGTTTTTTATTAATTATTGCCTAATTTCTTCTAACTATTCATTGAAATAAGGAATTCATCGTTGTTTTTAGTACTTCTGAGATGGTTCTTGATGAAGTTCATCGCCTCGTCTGGCTTCATATCACCAAGATGCTTTCTTAGGACGAACATTTTGCTCAGTGTAGTATCATCGTAGAGTAACTCTTCTCTTCTAGTACTTGACTTGACGAGATCGATAGCTGGATACATTCGCTTGTTAGCAAGTGATCTATCTAATTGGAGTTCCATGTTACCCGTACCTTTAAATTCTTCGAAGATAACTTCATCCATCTTAGACCCTGTATCGGTTAACGCTGTCGCCAATATCGTAAGCGAGCCACCATTCTCGATATTCCGAGCAGCACCAAAAAACTTCTTAGGCTTTTGTAAGGCATTCGCTTCCACACCTCCTGAAAGTACTTTTCCTGATGATGGAGCCACTGTATTATAAGCTCTTGCCAATCGCGTAATGGAATCCAATAAGATGACGACATCATGCCCACACTCTACGAGCCTCTTAGCCTTCTCGATTACAATATTGGCTACTCTCACATGATTATCTGCTGGCATATCAAATGTCGACGCAATTACCTCGGCATTGACACTTCTAGCCATATCCGTTACCTCTTCAGGTCTCTCATCAATTAAGAGTACGATCATGTAACACTCAGGGTGATTCGTCGCTATAGCATTTGCCACATCTTTGAGCAAAAATGTCTTACCAGTCTTGGGCTGTGCTACGATCAAGCCTCTCTGACCCTTACCGATAGGGGCAAAGAGTTCCATCATTCTATTCCCATAATCTTTACCAGCAGGATGAGTAGTCAGCTTGAACTTCTGATCTGGGAAGAGTGGAGTCAAATAATCAAATGGCACCCTCTCTCTAATCTTAGCTGGAGCTAGTCCATTAATGCTAGATACTCTCAAGAGTGCAAAGTACTTCTCTCCTTCTTTAGGAGGTCTGATTGCCCCTACTACAGTATCACCAGTCTTCAATCCAAACAGTTTGATTTGTGATGGTGACACATAGATATCATCAGGTGATGTCAGGTAGTTATAGTCACCTGACCTCAAGAATCCGTACCCATCTGACATCATCTCCAATATCCCTACTCCTTCGATGACCCCTTCTAACTCTACGTTGAATATTGGCTCTTTAGGCTCTTGTTTCTGCTTTTTATGCTCATGGCGATTGTCTCTTCGATCGTCTTTTCTTTGATCTTTACGATCATCCTGTCTGTTCTCTTTAGAAGATTCATTGCGATTATCTTGCTTCTCTACTGTCTGATCTTTAGATGAGTCAGCATGAGATTTTTTTCTGTCCCAACTTTCGGTTTTACTACTAGAGTTTGACTTAGATGCCTGTTCAGCCACATTTTCGTCTGTATTGACATCTTTCACTTCTGAAGTTCTACCAGCTGCAGCTTCTTCAGCAGCTTTGAGGGCTTCTCTTTCCTTCTTAGTGACTATTTTGAGTTTTTTCTTTGGTGGAGCTGCCTCCTTTGCAACTTGCTCTTTCTTAGGAGCAGTTTCTTTTGGAGCCTTAGGTTCTGATTTTGCCTTAGGTTGAGACTTTGCTTTCGGTTCAGGCTTAGATTTTTCGACCTTTGGGGGAGCAGCAGGCATATCCTCTACACCTATCACAGCTTGTTGGTCTAGGATCTTATAGATGAGGTCTTGCTTACTGAGTCTCTTATAACTTTTGAGACCAATTTTCTCTGCGAGTTCTCTAAGTTCAGGAACAAGCATATCATTGAGTTGTAGTATATCGTACATATAGTGTGTAAAAGGGTGCCGAGGAATTTGTTATATCAACAAAGGTGGCAGAATGGTGAATAATGAAATAAATAAGGGTGAATTACACTAAATCCTTTTGGGTAAGGGTGTTTCGTTGTGCAAATATATGTTTAAATATTGAGTTTCAAAAACCTATCTTTGTCTTTCTAACATTATAAATGACATAATCGTACTATGCTTCAAGTAAAAAACATCAGAGAAAACATCGATCTCATGAAAAAAGGTCTAGCCAAACGAGGCTGGGATACATCCAAAACCGAAGTACTAGACCAAATCATCTCCATAGATGACACGAGAAAGAAAATGCAAACTCTAAGCGATGCCGAACTTGCTAAGATCAATACATTATCTACACAGATAGGTGATCTCTTCAAATCAGGTAATCGAGATGAAGCCGAAAATCTCAAGCAAGGAATCGCAGACATCAAAGCGACGAATGAGACATATCTCTCCCAACTCAAAGAGGCAGAAGCACAATTAGAAGCAATGCTCCTTACAGTACCAAACATCCCTCACCTATCTGTACCTTCAGGGAATACAGATGCTGACAATGAAGTATACAAAGATTGGGATAAAACACTACCAGTAGTCGATGGAAAACCTCACTGGGACCTCGGCACACAATATAATATCTTAGACTTCGAGCTTGGAAACAAAATTACTGGCGCCGGCTTTCCAGTCTTCCGTGGCAAAGGATCTAGACTACAAAGAGCATTGATCAATTTCTTTTTAGATGAGTCTACACGTGCTGGATACGAGGAGATCGTACCACCACTCTTGGTAAATGAATCCACAGCTAGAGCTACAGGACAGCTCCCTGACAAAGATGGACAGATGTATTACTGCGAAAGAGATGACCTCTACCTCCTGCCTACTGCAGAAGTACCTATCACAAATATCTATAGAGGTGACATAGTAGACGAGGCTGATCTGCCTCTCAAAATGACAGGTTACACTCCATGTTTCCGACGAGAAGCTGGATCATATGGATCAGATGTCAAAGGGCTCAATCGTGTCCATCAATTTGACAAAATAGAAATCATCCAAGTCACCAAACCCGAACATTCGTATCAGACACTTGAGGAAATGCTTAACCATGTCGAACAACTCCTCATCAAATTGGAACTACCTTATAGGATATTACGTTTATGTGGTGGAGATTTGGGATATACGTCTGCACTAACTTTTGATTTTGAAGTCTATGCAGCAGCTCAACAAAAATGGTTAGAAGTAAGCTCTGTATCTAACTTCGAAACATTTCAGAGTAATAGACTCAAACTCCGATACAAAGACAATTCCGGCAAAAAACAATTGGCTCACACATTGAATGGCAGTGCATTAGCATTAGCTAGGATAATTGTTGCCTTATTGGAAAATCATCAGACTCCAGAGGGCATCATCATCCCAGCAGCACTGAGACCATATACGGGATTCGATATGATCAACTAACAGATAATGTTATTGACACATTAACATAAACACTAAAAAAGAAGAAAAAAGTAACGTATTATGATGACATACATGATTATTGTAGGATTTTTTAGTCTAGTTGGCTTCCTAGTCAGCAATAGATTGAAATCCAAATTCAAACATTATAGCAGAATACCGAGTAGTGGCAATGCAAGCGGAGCAGAGGTAGCACATCAGATGCTCACTCACTTTGGCATACATGACGTCAAGATCGTACAGGGTCAAGGGATGCTGACTGATCACTACAATCCACTATCCAAGACTATTAGCCTCAGTCCAGAGGTATACCAAGGAAGAAGTATCTCCTCTGCTGCTGTAGCTGCACATGAGTGTGGCCACGCAGTACAGCATGCCGAATCCTATGCTGCTCTCAAGATGAGATCCGCAATAGTTCCTGCCGTAAATTTTTCTAGCCGTATCCAGCAATTTCTCTTCATGGGGATGATGGTAGGTTTTGGTGCAGGGTCAGGTGCCTTTGGCAACATGTTACTGATAGCACTTACCATTACATTTGGTATAACTGCCCTCTTCAGTCTGATCACACTTCCAGTGGAGTTTGACGCAAGTAAGAGAGCACTGCTCTGGCTAGATGAGACAGGCAATACTAGAGGTGAAGCATATGATGGAGCCAAAGATGCTCTGACGTGGGCTGCAATGACATATCTTGTGTCTGCAATCTCAGCACTCGTAATGTTTTTGTATTTCTTCCTTAGAATGATGGGTTCAGAGTAATATATTTGACCTCAGTCATATAAATAAGATATATCAAGAGAAAAAGTAACAAATAATGGAAATAGAAAGTGTATCAAAGTCCGGAGAATCAACGATGAGCAAAGCTGTAGAGCATCTCCGAGCTGACCTCGTCAAAATTAGAGCAGGTAAGGCTAATCCAGCAATCCTTGACGGCATCATGGTCGAGTATTACGGTACTCCTACTGCCCTCTCGCAGGTCGCTAATATCAGTATCGCTGACTCCAAAACACTCAGTATCCAACCTTGGGAAAAACCAATGCTAGCTGTCATAGAGCAGGCAATATTCCAAGCTAACTTGGGGATCACTCCGATGAATGACGGTGAAAACATTAGAATCTCAATACCACCTCTCACCGAAGAAAGAAGGAAACTCCTCGTCAAGCAAGCCAAAGCTGCAGGCGAAGAAGCTAAAGTCAGCATCAGAAATGAAAGACAAAAGCTGATGAACTTTATCAAAAAAGAAGTCAAAGACGGTTTCCCAGAAGATCAAGGGAAAAAACTTGAGGCCAGTATCCAAGGTCTAGTCAACAACTTCTCAGCCAAAATTGACGAGATAGTTAAGTCAAAAGAAACCGAAGTGATGACAGTATAAAAAATGCAAAATCAGGCATTGTTAAAGATATAAGCCTTCGTCTACTCTATATTGTAGACGAAGGCTTTTTACTCTTACCCAATTCGCTATTACTTGATCTTATGCAAGATCAGTTCCACTCCACCAGTCTGCCATCGCTGAGATTGCTCGTAGAGTTGCTCGAGCCGTTGATAGTCTTCCCGTGATACAGTATTCATGATATTGGAAGTGACGATATATCGATCATTCCCAATCATAGCACTTGGGTAAATGCAATGCTGATCATCTAAGGTCCGATATTTACGATTACCCCTCAAGGGGAAATAAGTACCTACTTCACTACAATCAATCCCCTCTATCCTGAGAGTATCTTCCATCTTATCTACTAATGTCTGATACGGCACATACGCAAGACTACTATCCCACCCTTGAGCTATATCTCTGGGATAGACAATAAAGTGGCTCATGCATTGCAACAGCAATAGACTCGATACTAAGATCAATTGAGTCCGTCTCGACCAATCACTCTGACTGATACCACGTAAGACTAAAAATAAGCCTACTAATATTACAGGGAGATAATACCGATGCCCAGTCAACCCAGCAAATGGTGTTGTCAACAGCACGAACGCTAGAAAAAGAACAACAAGTAACTTGAAGTACTGCTCTGTCAGAGCAACTCTTACGCTTCTACCTTGAGACCGCACAACATTTACCAAGAGTAATCCTCCTATGCCTATCCATATCACCCTTCCAAAGTCTATCAATCGCCAGATCATCAGACCGACATTATAGATCCATCCCTTGATCGAAGTGAGTGAGATACTTGCCTTCCAAGGACTCCCATCATGGACCCCTATCCACCCCTCTGCACTATAGTGCCAGACATAATATGCCACTACTAACGCAGCAGCCGGCATGCCTACTTTGATTAGATGTCTCATACTCTCTCGAGTCCACAGCATCCACAGCCCAAGACATCCTGCTACAACAATACCCCTAATACTTATCAAACTCAACAAGACCAACCCAACGATCTGCAGTATTCCACTCTTAGTCTCTCTCCCCTCGAGCACCATCAATAATCCAGCAACCAAGACCAACTCTGGTGAGACTAGCGAGATCTGAGCTAATAATGTCGGATCAAATAACAACATCGCAGTTGATACAAAGAGCAGCTTCCTATCAAGAATATAACGACCCAATAAACAATAAAGAAAGTATACTATCGCTAGTGCAAATGGCAATACTGCGAGATGAGAGACGATCAAAGACTTGCCAAAAATAGTCCATACCACAGCTATATAATACCCAAAGAATGGAATATGACCACTATTGATCTCCTCTGGCAGGAGTGTAAGACCACAGCCACTCTCATAGTAATAGAAGGCATGCTTAGACCCTAGCTGGATCGTATCCCAGAAGAATGGGGCTTGGGCAAAATAAAAGACAATCGCTGTAACCAAAGTGACCAATATCATAAGATCCAGAGTGAAATAGACCTGAGAGCTTGGTTGATATTGAGATTTTTTGAGAGACAGGATGAAAGGATTTAGTAATTTTTTGTAAAGAAGTGGCTTTTTTTTTACGATAATACTATCTTTGCAGTCCTTTAGGAAAAAGATAAAAATAAGAACTGCCATGCAAATAGTCAACGTCGAAGCACAAGAAAGAACTTCTTTTGGAAAATCATCTAACAAAACGATAAGAAAAGAAGGTCTCATCCCAGCGGTAATCTACTCTAAAGAAGGAGTAAAACACTGTAGCGTAACTCACGCTGATGTCAAGCACCTTGTCTACACGGCTGACTTTAAGCTTGCAGAGATATCTGTCAATGGCAGTAAGTCTAAGTGTACATTACAAGACATCCAGTTTCACCCAGTGACAGATAGTATCATCCACATGGACTTCCTCGAGCTCATCGACGGGCATACTGTCAAAGTTACTGTTCCTGTGAAGTTCAAAGGTGTGTCTCCTGGTGTGAAAGCAGGTGGTAAGTTGATGCCTTCACTCAGAAGAGTGAAGATCAAGTGTACTCCAGAGAATATTGTAGAAGAATTATTCTTAGACATCTCAGAACTAGAACTAGGATACGCAGTCAGAGTAAAAGACATAGAGCTACCTGAGGGAATAGAAATCATGAATAACGGTGCCACTCCAGTAGCATCAGTAGAGATTCCAAGAGCTCTTAAGACTGCAACTGATGAAGAAGAAACTACCGCTGCAGCTCCTGCGGAAGAAACTGCAGCAGCTGAGTAGGAGTTCTCAATTACTTCATTCAATCAATTGAGGTTGGAATAATTATTGATATATTATATTAAATTGTAATATATCATGATACATTTCCTCTTTTTAATCCTCTTGTCAAGTTTCAGTAATGGGTACACAGAGTCTGTTGCACTCAATACCTTAGTTGCAGATAAGAGTGAAGCTTGTGATACACACATCATTCGTGATAAGCGGAATCAACGCAACGATCTCGTAGCATTTGCACAGACATTTGTGGGCACACCATACAAGTCAAAGCAATACAGTGCAAATGGATTTGACTGTTCTGGATTTGTTCAATATGTGTACCAACACTTCGACATTGATCTCAATCGAACGAGTACTGAGATAGCTAAGCAAGGAAGACGCAAGTCTAAGCCAAATAAAGGTGACTTAGTTTTCTTCTCAAGTGGTAAACGAATCCAACATGTGGCAATCGTGACTCATATAGATAAGAGGGGGATACATATCATACATAGTACATCCTCCAAAGGCATCATCCAAGAGTGCATCCAAGAGTCCAAATATTGGAATTCTCGATACGCCTTCGCTAAAGATGTAATACTCTCCAGGAAATAGAACTATATTGGGGTAATTGAAGTTGGAAATGATGAATATAGTTGCTGCAATAAAAAAATTATTAGGTATAAATCGAGATATGATAAATATTATTCTCTTCGGTCCTCCAGGATCAGGTAAAGGTACTCAAGCGAAGAAGTTGGTTGAGAAGTTCGGTCTCGTGCATATCAGCACAGGTGACCTCTTCCGACATGAGATGGGCAATGATACGCCTCTTGGCAAACAAGCCAAAGAATACATCAAAAAAGGGGAACTTGTACCAGACTCTGTAACGATCGGAATGCTGAATAATAAAGTCAATGCTCATCCAGAGGCAAAAGGATTTATCTATGATGGATTCCCACGTACTATACCCCAAGCTGAAGCCTTAGACGAGATGTTGGCAGGACGTGGTCAGGCTATTAATGGTCTATTTGCACTGACAGTAGACGACAACGAAATCGTAAAGCGAATCCTCTCTCGTGGTGAGACATCTGGAAGAGCTGACGACTTAGATGAAGAGATCATCAAGAATCGCATCGAAGTATATAAAGAAAACACTCTAGAAGTCTATGACTACTACAACACTCAAGATAAAGCTGTCTCTATCGAAGGGCTAGGCTCGATAGAGGAGATTGCAAGCAGACTACAGGCAGCTGTCAATACTACAGTCTAGATCAGAGGATGTCAGATCAGTCATTTATAGATTATGTCAAGATTTCTTGTAAATCAGGAAATGGCGGAGCAGGCTCAGCACACTTCTTTAGGAACAAACTCATGCCCAAAGGTGGACCCGATGGTGGAGATGGAGGCAGAGGGGGACATATCATCCTCAGAGGGAATAAGCAACTCTGGACTCTACTCCCACTCAAATACCGCAAGCACATCAAGGCAGGACATGGAGGCGGAGGTGGTCGTAGCGGGAGGACTGGAGCTGATGGCACAGACATCTATCTCGAAGTACCAATAGGAACAACCGCCAAAGACGCTGAGACCGGTGAGTTTCTCTTCGAAATCGAAGAACACGAACAACTCGAAATATTGCAAAGAGGCGGACGAGGAGGCAAAGGGAATACTCACTTCAAATCACCAACAAATCAGACACCCCGCTATGCTCAACCTGGCGAGGAAGGTATCGAAAGTTGGATGATCCTCGAACTCAAAGTACTCGCCGATGTAGGCCTTGTAGGTCTACCTAATGCCGGGAAGTCTACCCTACTCTCAAGTATCACCGCTGCCAAGCCTAAGATAGGTGCTTACCCATTCACTACTCTAGTACCTAATCTAGGAATCGTCTCTTATCACAACGATCAGTCATTCGTGATGGCAGATATCCCTGGTATCATAGAAGGTGCTCACAAAGGGAAAGGCCTTGGATATCGATTCCTCAAGCATATCGAGAGAAATGCCGTACTCCTCTTCTTGATCTCAGCTGATAGTGATGATATCAATGCCGAGTATAGAGTACTCATCAATGAACTCTTACAGTATAATCCAGAACTCCTGGATAAGCAGCGCATACTAGCCATAACCAAAGCTGATATGCTTGACGAAGAAATCAAGGAATTGATCTCTTCAGAACTGGAGATAGACATTCCTTATCTCTATATCTCCTCTGTAAGTACTGAAGGACTTCAAGATTTAAAGGAACTCATCTGGCAAGCTATCGATCAGGAGAGCAAGCATCTTGATGACACGGTCCACTTTGCCAAGTATACTGAAGAAGAAGAGTAAGAAGACATCTCCTTAGACTAGAGAGCAGTGACTCAAGATCGTAATTCACTCTATAGCGCAACTCACTCTCAAGCAAGCAATACCTTGTACTGCAGAGATTACCTTATCCTATCCTAGAGATCTACTCTAATGTAACAAAGAGTGGCATGTGGTCACTCAACTGCAACCAATCACCATGCTGACCTACTGTAATCCTAGACTTGTCACTCATCAGACTAGATGATACAAAACAATAATCCATGTGGTATGGTCTGGTCAGCTGCTTGAGTAGATAGAGGGTGGGTTGAGACTCTTGACCGTGCTTCTCACTATATCGTGTGTGATAGAGACTTGAGATTCCATGCCGCATGAGTAAGTTGACGACATCTGAGTGGTTACCGTGCTTCCTTTTACTATCCCAGATTGCATTACTATTGAGATCACCTACGATCATACACTCTTGATCCAGAAGATGCTCATACTCTTGAAGTGCTCCCCATACTTGACCGATATAATCTTTGGATCGATGCGTGGCATGAGGCATTGCCCAGATTGCAAAGAGTATGATGGATCTACCTGACTGGGTGTAACGTATCGGAAGGACATATTGATAGTCTGGGTCAAACTCAGGCAATAGCTCCAGAGTGGCACCATGATATGCAATGATTCCGAGACCCTTATGCGGATTGTTACCATACCATATCATGTCCGAAAACTGGGTCTGATGCAGGGATTTTCGCAAGATTGAATCATTTTCGCATTCTTGGATGACTGCAAGATCTATGCTAGTGCTGATCACTGATTGGTACTTCTTGCGGAAGGCCATGTTACAATTCCATGATACTATCTTCATTTCATCATGATTGACTGCTAATACAGACAGGAAAAAACCTAGATTGTCAGCTAATATTTGATATTAGCCCAATTAGATAGATCTAGTCAGAGATTGAATTATCTTGAAACTACTTAGAAACTCCTTACTTACGACTCGGAGTACCGTATACATTGGTATCGCGAGTACCATTCCCAATATACCCCCTATTTTGGCACCGACCAATACAATCAAAAAGATCTCAAGTGGATGTGCCTTGACACTCTTAGAAAAGATGTTGGGCTGTAAGATAAAGTTATCAATCAACTGCATAATACCGAAAACTGCTATTACCTTACCCAAGAGTGGTAACATCTCTGAGTAGAACGATAGATCAAGATTAGACGAGACAGTGATCAGCACAGCAAATGATGCCCCAAATATTGGACCCACATAGGGTATGACATTCATCAAAGCAGCGAAAAACCCAATCAATAAAGCATTCTTAACCCCAAGGATAGAGAGTAATGTAGTCACAAAGAGTGTAATCACCGTGATCTGTATCAATACACCAATAAAATATCTGATCAACATATTACTCGTACTGTCTACCACATTGAGTGCCTTGTCGACATACTCATCAGGCACGAGTGAGGTGACGATGTTATCAAATAGACCTACCTCTTTCAAAAAGAAAAAAGCGATAAAGAAAATCGAAAGAATCGCAATTAGAAAATTACTGAATACTCCCAATATACTTCCAAACACCGTTGATATCTTTGAAGGATCGAGGTACTTATATATCGATTTTTGAATCCGCGAAAAGAAGTCATCTGTTTCATCTATCGAAGATTCTGAGTCTAACACCTTCTCCTTTTGATTTGGAGGCAAGACATTGATATAGACAGAGATATTGGAAGTAAGAGTAGTATCTCCATTAGCGATCAAGATACTATCAACATTGACCAATTGTGGCGACATGATCTCATTGATCTCTGATACTTGTTTGAGATATTGATCCTGCAGATCTTCTTCTACCTTAGCATCGAGAAATCCCTTCTTGATTAACCATTGATTCCAATCCTCTATTGGCTCTTCTAGACCTTTGGCTATAGCCGTATAGTCTACCCCTGCTAAGTTGCGAGCTTGGTCGATAAGCGTAGGGACAAATATCCATACTACAAGTCCCAGCATGATCGCAAAGATTGTAAGCGTAAGCCCTGCTGACACAGTCGGGCTAAATACCTTAGTGAATAACCTGACAAATGGTGCCCCTATCATGCTGAGTATCCACGCTATGATGACATAACTAACGATATCGCTGAAGTAGTAGATGATACTTCCTACGATAATAAGAGGGATGATTGCTAGCAAATATTTAGAGTTGAACTTCACTGATATGGGTATTAGCTTTGATAAATTTAATGTAAATAAAACTTAAGATTCTCTATTTGCAAATTTGATATTTCTCTGAAGACCTTGATATTTTGTCCGCTTTACTGCTGATTTTTTGAACAGAGTCTTGAATACTTCTTCAGTCATTTCATTCCAGTCACTCTTTGTAAGATTCAAGAGTGGCTCTGCAGGATCAAAGAGTGGCTCCTCATGATGATTACCAAATCGGTTCCATGGACAGACATCTTGGCAAATGTCACAACCAAAAATCCAGTCTTCCATCTGGCCTTTGAACTCTTCGGGAATCGCATCTCGCAACTCAATTGTCAGATAACTAATGCACTTACTCCCGTCCATGACATATCCTTCTGGACTGATTGCATCCGTCGGACAAGCATCGATACATCGTGTACATGTACCACAGTGATCCCTTACTGGATGATCATGCTCTAGCTCAAGATCCACGATTAATTCAGCCAAGAAAAAGTATGAACCTTTATCCTTATTCAATAATAAAGTATGCTTACCTACCCAGCCTAGACCAGATCGCTTAGCCCAATCTCGTTCGAGGACTGGCGCTGAATCTGTAAAGCATCGTCCATTGATATCACCTATATTAGTCCTGATATCCCTTATCATGTCTTTGAGTTTATCTTTGATGACATGGTGATAATCTTGACCATAAGCATACTTAGCGATCTTATATGTATCCCCTCTCTGGGTTTCCTTTGGCTTATAATTGTACATCAGTGAGATCACTGACTTAGCACCTGGGACTAATTTGGTAGGATCTACTCGCTTGTCAAAGTGATTGGCAAGGTAACTCATCTTACCATGATTATCAGCATTGAGCCAAGACTCTAAGCGCTTAGCTTCTTCGGTCATTAGTTCAGCCTTGGCGATACCGATATGATCAAATCCGTACTGCTGTGAGAGTTGCTTAATATATAGAGTTCTCTCAGCTGTAGTCATGATGATGGATAAGACTTGATGATAGGTTGTGGTATGATCTATAGACCTTCTTGAAGAGTCTTATGAGCATCATCTAGTAATGCCCTCACCTTACCTGGATCCTCTGCTTGTGCATAGACTCTGAGGACTGGTTCCGTACCTGACGGTCTGACCAAGAGCCATTCATCATTGGGCATATAGAACTTGTATCCATCAATATTCTCAGTGTGATTTACTTTCCTCTCACCGATCAGATCGACACCACCACCAGCACATTTCTTTATGATTGCTTGTTTCATATCTTCTGTGATGTGTAGATCATCCCTATCAAAGGAGAAACTACCAACCTTAGCATAGACCTCTTCTATGAGCTCTTCAAGAGACTTGCCTCTCTTCGCCATAAACTCAAGGATCGTAAGGCCAATCCAGATACCATCTCTCTCAGGGATATGACCTTTGATTGCCAATCCTCCAGACTCTTCGCCACCTACAATGACGTCTTCTTGAGTCATAATCTCTGCGATGTACTTAAATCCGATTTTGGTAACTTCCAACTCTAGACCATAGTGGTCAGCGAGCTTCTTCATCTTATCTGTAACGGAGAATGTCACAATGACTTTTCCAGACATCTCTTTATACTCTGCCATGTAGTAGAGCAATAACAACAACATATGGTGAGAATCTATAAACTTACCATTACTGTCATAGAGACCAATCCGATCAGCATCACCGTCATTAGCTAATCCAAATGCCAATCTATCATCTTTTGCCATGAGTGCTGATAGCTCTCCAAGATTTCGGTGGATTGGTTCGGGTGCCTGACCTTTGAATGAGGGGTTATTGTCACAGTGTAAGAGATGAGCTTTGGGAAGTATCTTAGGGAGTACACTTTGTCCTGCCCCATACATCGCATCATATGCAATATTGATTCCACTCTTATCGATTAACTCAAGGTCAAAGTTAGCCTTGACATGATCGATATATAGCTGTTCTAGATCTACATACTCGAGTAGACCCTGAGCATGCAATGCTTTGACATCCTTAAGCTTACCTAGCGGAGTATCCGGTATGAGAGCTTCAATCTCCTCTATTTCATTGGGCACTGTAGGTCCTCCATATGATGACTTCAGCTTAAATCCGTTGTACAGCGGTGGATTATGTGACGCAGTAATGACTACACCCATATCTGCTTTGAGCTTCACACAAGCGAGTGATATCATAGGCGTAGATACAAAGTTATCACTCAAGTATATCTTCATCCCATAATTACCAAATACACTTGCAGCAGTCTCAGCAAACATCTTACCACCAAATCGTGTGTCATACCCTATCACTACAGTACTCATCCCCTTTTTAGCCATCCAATGGCATGTTGCTTCAGACACTCTCTTCACGTTATCTATAGTATAGTCCTTACCTATAATTGCTCTCCACCCGTCTGTCCCAAATTTGATTTGTTGCATCTATTCTATTTGTCTTTTATTTTAGAATTGTTAACGTTTTCTGATTGTAAGATAATCTAAATTAAATCTTCTCAGCATTCAATTGCCAAAATTATACCATTCTCATAAATCTATCCAAATTTCATATTAAAATAAAATATAATATGTATTTTGCATCCATATGACACAAATGCAGCGTTCTAAGCGGGACAATTACAAATATAAAGGACTCAGGCTCCGCATGATCAAGGAACTCATGTCCAAGGGAATAACTGACGTCAAAGTCCTCCAAGTAATGTTAGACTTACCTAGACACTTCTTTATCGAGATAGGCTTTGAAGAGTGGGCTTATCGTGATCAAGCATTCCCCATCCCATCTGATCAGACGATCTCTAGACCATATACTGTCGCCCTTCAGACGAGCCTGCTCAAGCTTACAGGCCAAGAGACTGTCCTCGAGATAGGTACAGGCTCGGGGTATCAGTGTGCAGTACTCTCAAGATTATGCAATAGAGTTTACACGATCGAACGTCATGATACACTGTTCAAATTGAGCAATACCATATTCCAAGAGCTTTCCCTTTTTAATATACGTAACTACCACGGAGATGGATATCGAGGTCTACCACTTAAGGCTCCATTTGATCGGATCATTGTGACCGCTGGTGCTGACAAGATACCACATACTCTCGTAGAGCAACTTGCCCCAGGTGGTACTATGGTCATACCTGTGGGAGATACGCATGGACAAGAGATGCAAGTATTGGACAAAGATCAAGATGGAAATCTCACTCAGCGTACCGCTGGTAAATGTGAATTTGTGCCATTTTTACAAGGAAAAGTTGGAGCAATCTAACAATCAGTTATTAACCGCCTTCATCAGTTTTTGGGAGTAACTTATCATCTATAGCTTCCCAGAGTTCTATTTTATTTCCATCATTATCTAAGATATGGACAAATTTTCCATAGGGATATTCAGATATTTCATCTAAGATGGTGACACCTTCTTCTTTCAACTTACCTACTAGCCATACTAGATCCTCCACTCTATAATTAATCATAAAGGACTTCTGCGAAGGCTCAAAGTATGCAGTATCACTTGAGAAGGGACTCCATTGGAGGTAAGCAGGATGAGCCGGATCTTCTTCTGTTCTAAATGCAAAAGTGGCTCCCCACTGATCTGTGTCAAAGCCGAGATGTTTTTGATACCAATCCTTAGTCTCGTTTGGATCAGTACTCTTGAAGAACACCCCGCCGATACCTGTAACCCTTTTTTTACGCATTATTTAGAGATTAAATTCTTCTTCAAGATAAATGACACTGAACCACTCATCACTCGTACGAGCTGGCTTGTAATTCGCATCACTATAGTATGTTGCAGTACACTTGAGCTGCTTCGGTCTATTATCTACTACCTCTAGATCGAGTGTGATATTTCCATAGATCTGTTCTGCAGGGATTGTGTTTTGCAATCTGAGACTGGGTTTAAGGTAGTATGTGTAATTTTCTTTCCCGTTTTTACAAGAGTGGACAGCCAACTTTTTGACGTATCCGACCTGTAGGTGCTTCTCTTTTAGCCTATAGAGATATGCTTTTAAGAGCTCTATAGAGACATTCTCTAAGTTGGTCAGAGCTATACCTCTAATACCGTTTTGCTCAATTATACTGTAATCAGTTGAGACTTCGCTACCAGTAAGATAAGATCTGACTTGATTAGTAATTTGACTTTCAAAATCATAGAATGCAGTACTTCTCTGATCAATCACCTCTCCGCTATCGCTGTCATCATAGACAGTTCTAAAGTCATCGCAAGTTGACTTTTGTTCGTCCTTTTTATAACCCAATTTACCAAGAAAATCACCTAAGCCCATTGCTATTGATTAAGTAATGGTTCAGACTGCTCTTTTAAATCATCCATGTTTTCCATCAGTTTTTGCCAATATTCTTTGAGATCAGGAGCCACGGACATCACAAATTTTACGCTTTGATCACTTAACGGCTCAACGATTGAAAATAAATTTGAATCATCAAAAAATTCGGGTGATGATAACCGATACTCCCTCACTAGACCCATAATCATACTCAACATAATCGTGTAGAGCATCGCCATCAATAGACCACCAGCCAACTTATTGATAAAATTAATGTTCAACGTCTTGAGTAGACCTTCAATACGAGCCCCAACAAACCTTATAAAGACCAAAAAAAGAAAAAATGTAGCAATCAATGCGATAATTAGTGCAACATTACCCTCCATTCCAAAGGTACCAACCAATATCTCCCCAACAATTGGCGATAATTTCAGTGCAGCAGCAATACTAATAATTACAGATACCACAGCAAATAGTGTTTCGATAATCCCTTTAGCATAACCAGAATAAAAGCCAAACGCAATTAATAGTATGATTATAATATCTAATACCATGATAAGAGGTTATATTTGTTAAGTTTAAATTAAAAGGTTGCAGGATCAAATTATCTCCCGCGATGTTTTGTTTTACTTTCGATTCACACGTCTTTCTTTAGGACAAATATCTCCAAAGATACGTTCCCATGATAGACACAATTTGTGAAAGAATCTAAATATATGAAATGAATTTTAAGTCATTCTCTTTACTTCTCAGCGCTTTACTCTTCAGCACCTATGCATTTAGCATGGCGCAAGACTCTCTCCCTCAAGTATTTATGATTGGAGATCACGAGTTAGAGTACGAGTCACTTGTGGTAGAGTGCTCTGACATACTGCTTAGTGTATGCGATGATTCGATGGAAGAAGCATATGAGCATTGGCTACTGATGCTTCATGATATTGAAAAGTTTGCCGTAGAGCAAAATATTGAGATAAGAGGAACTAAGCTGTGGCTAAATGCTTTTTGGAATACTGATGGATCTATAAAAAATCTTGTCTTTTATCCCAAACCAAATTGCCGAAACATTGATTTCGACGAGCTTACAGCCTTTTTCAACGATTTTATCTCAGATTACTCCTTCACTAAGGTAAATAATACCTGTTTTTCACACTACGGAAGTGCCACATTTCCGACGCATACAGAACTCTTATTTATCAAAGAATAGGACTCAAACTTCCGATTGCACTGATACAGAACATTTACTTTAACCCTGATTTAACCAATGTACCACAATCATTTACTTCAGATCAGTGTTTTTAACATTGATAGAGGATATTATTTTATTTGTAACATTATTGAATTATGAATTATCTAAGCAAGATTATAGCGATTGTTTTCATGGCCTCTACACTCTCAGCTCAAGTAGACTATAGTAGCTATAAAGATTCAGATGCTGAAGCAACTATCCTACTTAATAAGATCTATAATTCAATTTCACAATCTAATGATTACAAAGTCCAATTCACTGTAAATGTTGAATTTCCCGGTTATCAACCAGAAATACAAAAAGGCACTCTGATTCAGTCAGGAAGTAATTACCTATTCAAGAGTGGGGATCAAGCAATCTATGCACTCAATGATACAATTTGGACTCATCACATCTCACAGAATGAAGTCTATATTGACGAAAGAAGTGTGACAGATGGTGATGATAATTTAGGTCTCTCACCGATTCAACTCTTAGCAACATATCAAAGTGAGGACTTTGTTTATGCCATATTGAATACGGAACCATTCGAGTCATCTACAAGATACTTTATAGAATTTAAACCTCTTATAGACAATCCTGATTACTCCAAACTTAGAGTCAACGTAGTTGATGGTAGCATACCTCTCTTAGAGTCAATCGTCATCTTTAATAAAGACGGGAGTAGATATAGTATCAATGTAGATTCCATAGAGACAGCATTAGGAGTCAAAGACTCTGCATTCTGGTTCGACCCTTCACAGCATAGTGGCATCCATATAGAAGATATCCGTCTATGAGTCACCGCTAACGATTCAATTATCAATATCTTTGGGAGATGTTAAGCACGATCTTTTTATTATTTACATTGACCCTAGCCCACGACTATCATATGGGTAAGACAGAGATCACTGTCAATGACAGGAGCCAGCGTCTAGAAATCACTCAATTTGTCTTCATAGATGATCTAGAATCAGCAATTATAGAATTAGGCTACCCTTTTCAACATCTAGGCACTTCCAAGGAGCTGAGCACAGCAGACAGTCTTATTCATCTCTACATTGATACACATCTTTCGATTACTCAAGGTAAATCCTCTACTAACCAGCAATTGCAATTCGTAGGGAAGGAAATTTCAGACGACCTCACAGGGTTATTTATCTACTTTACCCAAGAGATAGATCCAAATTCTGATACCAGTAGCTACATAGTGACCAATACCACTCTCATAGAACAATTCGATGATCAAGTAAATCTCATTTACTTCACTTACGCAAATGGTGCCAAAGATTACTTCGTTTTGAATAGAAAATCATCAACCAAAATTGTAGATAAGTGAAACGCATATTGTCTACACTAGTGATCCTACCAATCAGGATCTATCAACAACTCATTTCTCCACTACTTCCATCATCGTGTAGATATCAGCCAACATGCTCACACTACATGATAGACGCTATCCACGAATGGGGAATAATCAAAGGCGTGTATATTGGTACTAAAAGAATATTTCGTTGCAATCCATGGGGAGGTTTTGGTTCAGACCCAGTACCAAAAAATCCAAAAAAACAAAATTCATGAAACAGAGGCCTAGAAGAAATAGACGATCAGACACTATAAGAAGAATGATCAAAGAAACACAATTGTCGGTGAATGATCTAGTGTATCCCCTCTTCCTTGTGCCAGGAGAAAAAGTCAAAGATCAAATCATCTCACTCCCTATCGCATATAGAATGAGTATAGACACCATACTCAAGGAGATAGCAGAATGTATCAAACTCGGACTCAATCAATTTATACTCTTTCCCTCCATCCCAGAAGTAGACAAAGATACAACTGCAACATATAGCTATCAAGACAATAATTTTTATCTCACAGCAGCTAAAACAATTAAAAGTAAATACCCAAAAGTCTGTCTGATTTCTGATGTTGCGATGGATCCATACAGTAGTGATGGACATGATGGACTCGTAAGAGATGGACACATTCTCAATGATGAATCATTGCCAATATTAGCCAAGATGGCAGTAGCCCAAGCTCAATCAGGATTTGATATCATAGCGCCAAGTGACATGATGGACGGAAGAGTAGCATATATCAGGAATGCACTAGATGAAGCAGGCTATAGCCACATAGGTATCATGTCATATACTGCCAAGTATGCAAGTGCATTCTATGGTCCATTTAGAGATGCACTAGACTCTGCACCTAAAGCTGGTGACAAAAAGACCTATCAAATGGATCCTGCCAATAGTAGAGAAGCATTATTAGAAGGAGACCTTGATGTTGCTGAAGGTGCAGATTTCATCATGGTCAAACCAGCAATTCACTATTTAGATATAATTTCAAAGTGTAAAAGAAGGTACAATACACCAATTGCGGCATATCATGTAAGTGGAGAATGTGCTCAATTGCTAGCTGCAAGTAGGCTAGGTTGGTTAGATTATGATAGTGCAATGCCAGAGGCTGTATTAAGTATTAAAAGAGCAGGCGCAGATATTATTATTACTTACTTCGCTAAAGAAGTAGCGAATCTACTTTCACATGGCAAAGTTTAGGTGAATATCTAAAGGTGTTTAAACATTAGCATGTTTATAAACCTTACCAGCCTCAACATACGATTTTGCTGTTTGCAAAATCATTTTTTCTGTCTCGTCCACATCTAAAGTTCTAATAATTTTTGCGGGTACTCCACCATACAAGTTTCCAGATTTTAAAACTTTTCGCGGAGGTACTACACTACCTGCAGCAACTACAACATTGGATTCAATCACGACATCATCTAGAATGGTAGCACCCATTCCTATCAGGCTTCTGTCTCCTATCACACAGCCATGAATGATAGCTTTATGACCTATAGTGACATCATTACCAATTATTGTGTCTTGTTTACCTGTCGACCCATGCACAATACAACCATCCTGAATGTTTGTTCTGTCTCCGATACGTATTTGATTTACGTCTCCCCTAATCACCGAATAAAAGAAAACGGTAGAATGATCTCCAATAATTACATCACCAGTAATTACAGATTGTACGGCTACCCATGCTGAATCAGCAATTTGAGGAGTTTTATTTTTAATTGATAAAATCATAAATAGAAATATGCAAATAAAAAAACCCTTTACGAACAGATAAGGATCTGATTGTAAAGGGTTTTAAAAAAAAGGTGGCGACCTACTCTCCCACTAGTGTAGTACCATCGGCGCTGAGGGGCTTAACTTCTCTGTTCGGAATGGGAAGA
>CALLAW010000060.1 GCA_938001865.1 uncultured Saprospiraceae bacterium
GTGTCCACATAGCTCACTAGGCTATTGTGATCCTTAGTTACGATGTCGTCAGCAGAGACTTGATCTATCTGATAGTGAATAAATTTGCCAATCTCTCTTGCAAGCATAATGACTTCGGCAGAGAGTATCTCGAGGCGATTGGGGTCTATCATATTATCCCATTTCTGAGACCACTTCTGTGACCTCTGGCACCATACGCTTGAGCATGCCTTCGATACCGGACTTGAGAGTGACTGTTGATGATGGACATCCGCTGCACGACCCTTGGAGTACGACTGTGACGATCCCTTCCTTGAATGACTTGAACTCTATATTCCCTCCATCCATCTCTACTGCTGGCTTGACATAAGTATTGAGCAACTCTTTGATTTTTTTGACTAGTTCTGCATCCTCTTCTGAGTATTCCTGAGAGATGCCTGTTTCTTCTTCGATCTTGGCCATTGCTTCTGCAAATCCGTCACTGATCAGCACCTTACCATCTTCGATATATCCCTTGATCTGCTCCTTGAGCTTAAACATGATGTCCTCCCATGCATAATTGAACTCCTTGGTAACCGTCACAAAGTTGTTAGAAATATAAACACCCTTGACATAAGGAAGTTTGAAGAGTTCTGTGCCAAGTGGCGACCACTCCTGAGCTAAAGCTTCTTCTCTAAAATCTGCCGTACCTCTGTAGAGCATCTTGTTCGTTACGAACTTTAATGACTCCGGGTTAGGTGTTTGCTCTGTGTAGAGCATGATCGGGTTTTTGACTGTAGTTCCTTCCATCTTTATGTATTTAAAATAAAGTTCTTAAAAGATAAGTTATGATACTTGATAAACTTCTACGCCTGGTAGAATGTTTCACAAATATCAGTAAAGTCTAGCAATTATACACAGATAGTGACAAGTAAAGAGAGAGAGCAGCAAAGAGCACTAGAGGAAAGTGTAAAATTCAAGAAGGTAATCATCCCTGTATTGATTGGTGTAGGTGTCGTCGGCTATTTGATTTGGATGACATTTGACCTTGAGTCATTTAAGACATTGAGCTGGAATGCCAAGACTGGACTCTTCTTTGGGATGGCAGTACTGTGCTATGTACTGAGGCATATTGCTTTTTCGCTGAGGCTAAAAGAAGTCTCGGATGGTGAGTTTAGCTTCATGAAGAGTGTAGAGCTGATCTTTATATGGGAGTTTGCATCGACGGTCTCTCCTACTTCGTTTGGTGGTTCGGCTGTAGCGATCTTCCTCTTGGCACAGGAGAGGATAGGTGGTGCTAAGTCGGTGGCGATGGTGATCTATACTGTACTCTTGGACACATTATTCTTTGTGATATCGATCCCTATCCTTGTCGGGGTACTCGGTCCAGGAGTGGTCAGACCTCTCTCTGATCCAGATTTGGGAGGTTTTGTATGGACGCTATGGATAGTCTATGGATTCACTATCTTCTATGGAGTACTGATGTTACTTGGAGTCTTGAGACCCGCATTTATCAGTAAGTTTATTGACTGGTTATCCCAAAGGCGGTTATTGGCTCGATTCAAAGAGAGTATGCTCACTACAGCTGAAGAGTTCAAGATTACATCTCAAGAGCTCAGGACTCAGTCTCTAGGCTTCTATATCCGGACTCTGATTTATAGTTTTTTGGCATGGATACTCAGATTCTTAGCGGTTGTATTTGTGATCTTAGGTGTAGTACAGGGACTTGACAAAGATATATTTGACTTTGCAATCCTATTTGGTCGGACCGAAATGATGCATGTCATTACCCAATTCAGCCCGACACCCGGAGGTGCTGGTGTAGCAGAAGGGATGTTTGGCGGATTCTATGCAGATTACATTCCTAAGGGGGTTGCGACTGTGATAGCGCTGATCTGGAGACTCATCACCTACTATCCTTATCTCATCATAGGTCTGATCATCATACCTAATTGGCTCCGTAAGATAGTCAGAAGACGACGGAGCACCAATGAGCAACTCACTGCTCAGTAAATTCTACACTTATCAAGAAAGTCATCGAACAATTGGCGGACATTCAGACTTACTCCCTCTGTATGACACTTGTATATTATCATAAACAACTCAATCTCTAACATGAAAATCAATCTTAGTCTCTTATTCCTTATCATATTTACGTCAGTGGGGCACACCCAAGTCATGAGTAGCTCTATGGACAAGCTACCTGACTACCAATTCAGAGCCATCGCAGAGATAGGTTTCCTCGGAGTGGCGGCTCACAGGATACAGCTCGGGCAGAATACGACATCATTTGATTATGTCAAGCAAGGAGGACAGAGCACATTGTTTCCTACGTCGAGATTGTCGTTAGAAGTAGATTGGAAGAGTAGAAATACTTTGGTACTGCTCTATCAACCTCTACGGTTGGAGACAGAGGTGGTGACAAGAGAAGATATCTTGATTGATGACGTCTTATTTGCAGAGGGGACTAATCTCAATCTCTTGTATAACTTCCCCTTCTATAGGCTCAGTTATCTGCGACATCTCAGGATAAAGAATGACAAAGTAAGCCTTGCCATCGGCGGTACACTCCAGATCCGTAATACAACCATCAGCTTTGAATCAGCCAATGGAGAACAACGCAAAATCACTCGTAATGTGGGTCCAGTACCAGCTCTGAAGATCCGAGGATCATACCAGCAGAGCCAAGTCCTCAGTATCCAATTAGAAGTAGATGGAATGTATGCTCCAGTCAGTTATCTCAATGGAAGTGACAACGAAATCATCGGATCTATCCTTGATGCTAGTCTGAGACAAACCTTGGCAATCAATGAAGTATTTGATGCATTTCTCAATCTGAGATACTTGGGTGGCGGTGCTGTAGGTACATCTGACGATACGAGTGAAGTCTCTGATGGCTTCACTGAGAATTGGCTCAATACTTATACTGTGACGACTGGATTTGCTCTAGAGTTCTGATCCGTGAGGCTCTCCTAATTGAATGCTGCGATTGCCTTTGCTGCTTTTTCGTATTGGGGATCAAACTTTAAGGCAGTTTTATAATCTTCTAAGGCGAGGTCTGAGTTGCCTTTCAGCTCATTAGCTATCCCTCTGTAGTAGAAGCCTGGAGCACTTGTCGGATTGTTATTGACAAGGATATTGAACTTATCATATGCAGCTTGTACTGAGTCTATGGAGAGATACAGTATCCCAGAGTTAAGATAGGCTGGCTCATACTGACGGTCTAGTCTATGGATATTATTGTAGATGGTGATCGCCTCGTCTACCTTCCCGACATTCTGCAAGTAGTATGCCTTAGAGTGTAGCGCAGAGATGTTGTCTCTGTCTACTTCGAGTGCTGCATTATAGTAGTCAATGGCTCGCGGGTCTTCTTTGGCATGATGGAGATCACCGAGTACTATCCAAGCATCCAAGAGATCAGGCTCTAGCTCAGTTGCTTTGATAAAGCTCTTTATTGCGAACTCTTCTCTTCCATTCTCTTTATTGATCAGTCCTATCATGAAGTAGGCCTCAGCATTATTGGGATCGATATTGAGGACTTTGTGGGCATTGATCAATGCATTATCGTAGTCCTTCACGATCAGATAATCTTCTGACAGTTTGAGTTTGGTATTGATATGATCAGGGAATGTCTGCTCAGCAAGCTTCAGTGTTGCGATGGCATTCTTGCTTTGATAGTAATCGAGATAGATATCAGAGAGTAGAGAGTAGAATGCGGGCTGTAAACTATCAATCTTGATCGCCGACTTGAGATCTTTGATCGCTGCATCATATGACTCTTGCTCATAGAGGTACTTTCCCCTCTCTACATAGAGCTTGGCATTGCTGGAATCCTTGGCAATCAATCTACTATAGTCATCTAGTACTGAGTCTCCTGATGTACTTGGTGCTGATTGATCACCAGCGCAGCTGATGATGGACAGTACTACTGCTATGCTATAGATGATATATTTTTTCATTCTACTTTCTAATCTGATTTAGTGTATACTTTGCTTGTTATCTCCTGAGGAGGTTACCCAGTGCTTTCATCCCCATCTGCATTACTTCGTCTTTGATATTACCGTCACCGTTCTTGTCTAGTAACTTCTCTATCAGATTAGTCTCTGGTTTTTGCTGCCTCTCTTGTTGGACAGTATTCATGAGCAGAGATCTGATCCCGTCTGCTTGTAGGTTATTTTGCTGTTTGACATTTCCGAGCAATCCGAGAGCTACTGGAGCTAACTTGACGAGCATATTCATTGAGTTATTTCTATTGAGTCCACTCCCTTTGGAGATTAACTCTACAATATTAAAGATATTTCCACCAAATAAGTGGCTCAAGATACCAACTCCATCCGCTGCTTTAGTCTGAGCTGTGTCCCCTACGACAAATCTTGATAAATCTTGAAGGATATTGCCTTGTTCGTGGTCTCTATTGAGAGCACCTACCAACCCTTGGAGTCCTTGATCAGACTGTACATTCTTCGCTAAGGCATTGAAAAGTGTTGACATGACTAGCTGAGAAGCAGTCTGTGTCTGTTGTGGTTCTGCTTGTGGCAATTGTCTATTGAGTGAAGTGAGCACCTCTGGCTTCATGACTTGCTGTACGAGATCTAGTAAATTCATTTTTTGATAATATTATAATGTATAAGAATATGGCAGTTACTGCCGTTTACCTTGTATAAAGCAAAATATTTTAAAATTAATTCCAATTATTTTACATATTACGCAAAATTGTAATATGTTTGTGTTCCAATGAAGCTGATTCCTACATATCTGGTCACATGTATACTCCTATTGACATCATTCGTCCCGAGGGACGTCAATGATAAGGCACTTGCATATATCAGCAATTACCAGTCGTTAGCCATCAGTGAGATGCAGCGTACAGGGATCCCTGCAAGTATCAAACTAGCACAAGGGCTCTTAGAGTCAGGTTGGGGAGAAAGCACTCTAGCTAAAGAAGCGAATAATCACTTTGGAATCAAATGTGGAAGTCAATGGACAGGACAAGAGTATTATGTCTATGATGATGACTACAAAAATGGCAAAAAAATTAAGAGCTGCTTCAGAGTATTCAGCTCAGCACACGAGTCATATGTAGCACATAGCGAATTTCTCAGTAACCCTAAGAAAGAACGCTATGCACTCCTATTCTACTTTCCATCTAGTGACTACAAAGCGTGGGCATATGGTCTCAAGGATGCAGGATATGCGACTGATCCTAACTACCCCAACAAACTTATCTCAATCATCGAGAAATATGAACTGCATAAGCTCGACGGAGAAGACAGTGAAATCATCGCATACCAAGATAATGCCACAGTATCGTACGATCTAGATACAACTACTCGGACGACTAAGACTAACAAAAGAGATTCTAAGAATTCTGAACCAGGAACTCCAAAAAGTTCCCACAAAACCGTGATGATAACAGAAGAGAGGGGAGCCCAACCTAGCTCCCCTCATCATTCAACTCAGAGATCGACAAAAGATGCTCGGAGAAAAAAATCATCGAAAAACAGGTTTGGAAAATTATTTGATAAAGAGGCAAGTAAGACTGCTAACTCACTTAGAGACTCAGACTATCACATCGTGGAGTCAGGTGAGACTATGAAGCAACTTGCCAAACGCTATGGAATGCCGACGGCTCTCCTCTATAGTAAAAACAGAATGCCACTCGGGACTCAACCACTACCTGGTGAGAGACTCCAACTCAAAGGTACTGTAAGAATCGGGGATCGACCACAGTTCGATTATCCAGAGAGAAGTCACAGTGTAAGTGAATTTGTATTTGGCAAGTAAGAGCCTTTGAGACTTTTGCAATCGTAGGAATTATTCGATTACTCGTAGGTAATTGAGGCTCTCCTATTGAGTAGATTTAAGGTTCGTATTACTCCCCTGTATTATAACAGTATGTCTCTAGTCTAAGGTTGATGAGATCGTACAATACTGATCTTTTGTTATCCTTATTTCCCTACTAACCTTCGGTACTTATTATTGACATCGACGAACTTTGTTTTGAATTCTCTAATCTGCGCTAGTAGACTCGCTTTCTCAGCTTCATCTTCCTTTTGAATCCCTAGGAGTTCTTCGTTTTTGGCGTAGATGCCTTCTGTGTCTACTTTGAGAGCCGCTAGCTCGTGATGCGTATCGTAATGTTTCTTCTCCCAATAAGCAACATCCTTTTCGAAGGCACGAGTCGTACTCTTGAGCATTCTGAGTTCCTTCCGAGTTGCTCTTAACTTAGCGACATCTTCGGCTTGCTCTGTATACTTGGTTTGATATTCTTCTTTGAGTTCTGTTTGTCTTTTGAGTTTAGTATTGAGGCTTTCTACTTCTCGTTCCATCACTTCTCTTTCTTTACGCCATTCTTTACCTGCACCGACATCACGTTGATATTTTTCCTTGAGGTTTTCCACTTCCTTTTGAGTTCTCTCGAGCTTAGTTACAGCTTGATCTCTTTCGACTTTCATCTGAGTGGCATCACTCTTTGACTGAGCTACATTACCATTGAGACCGCCAATTTGCTCCTTTAATTGATTGATTTGAGTTTCTTGGTCTTGAGCATGGTCATCAGCAGTAGACTTTATAGTCTCCATCTTCTTCTTGAGTTGCTCTACCTGACTTGTTTTCTTCTTCAATTGCTTTTCAGAATTGGTAAAATCTTTCTGTAACGCTTCATACTTAGGCTTGAGGTCATCGGTCTTTTTGGCACCGACCATCTTACTGATAAACCATCCTAAGATGAAGAGGAATAAACCGAGGAGTATGGCAACTAAATAAGTAACTTCGAACATAGTGTTTAGGCTTTGAATCTAAAAGTAGTGTAATTCTTCCACAACTTACAATTAAGACTTTAAAGTGGTAGGAAGTAACGGATGCTTAATCACTAAATACTAGCCAATTCTAAATTTGTTGAATAGCTCTAAGTTACTCCACTACCTCAAAGCAGAAAAAGGCGATATCCTCAATTCTCGCAACTCCAAAATCAAGTCCCAAATCTCGATCACGAGAAGAGTAAGTGTTGGGTAATACTGTTTGATCTAAATAGATTAACTCTTCTTGATATTCATAATAGTGCCCTTCATGTTGAAGAGTATTCATTACAAGCTTATTGTTATCTCAAATTAAATCCACATCAAGTATTCTAGTCTTTGTGTCTTAAAATCAGAATTGATCAAAAGTAGAATTAAAACCAAAATAGCATTTTTCCTCTTAACCTGTCTACATTTCTCCAACTTTGATTAGATTAGTGTACTATGAATTTTAACTACGAATTATCAACTGATTTTGCGGCAAAAATGGATCAGGAAGATCCATTGCGTCAGTACAAAGAGCAATTTCACCATCCTCTCCAAGCAAATGGTGAACCACACATCTATCTGTGTGGTAACTCACTAGGATTACAACCAAAATCCACTGCCGACCACCTCCAGCAAGAGCTAGCAGATTGGAAGAAACTTGGTGTAGAAGGTCACTTCCATGCCAAGAATCCATGGTTACCCTATCATGAATTCCTTACAGAAGCGATGGCAAAAGTAGTTGGTGGTAAGCCAGAGGAAGTGGTGGTGATGAATACCCTCTCTGTCAACCTCCACTTGATGATGATCTAATTCTATCGTCCTACCAAGAGTCGACATAAGATTATCATAGAGTCTGATGCCTTTCCGTCAGATCGCTATGCCGCGGCATCACAGATCAAGCTCCATGGATTTGACCCAACAGAATCTCTGATCCTCCTCGAACCAAGAGAAGGTGAGGTCTTGCTCAGAGAAGAAGACATCGCTGCACGGATCGCCACAGAAGGTGAGAGTCTAGCACTTGTGATGCTTGGCAATACTAACTACTATACTGGACAATACTTTGATATGAAGTCTATCTCAGCCTCAGCTCATGCAGTTGGTGCTAAAGTTGGCTTTGACTGTGCCCATGGAGCTGGTAATCAAGACTTACAACTCCATGATAGCGGATGTGACTTCGCTGTCTGGTGTAATTATAAGTATCTCAATTCTGGACCAGGGGGACTCGGTGGTGCATTTGTCCACGAACGACACCTCAACAATCCTGACCTCGCTAGACTCGAAGGTTGGTGGGGACACAATAAGGAGACGCGGTTCTTGATGAGAGACGACTTCGAACCAATCCCTACTGCCGAAGCTTGGCAACTCAGTAATCCCCCGATCTTAGCAATGGGAGCAGTGTGGGCATCACTCAAGATCTTTGACGAGGTCGGCATGCCAGCACTCAGAGAGAAGGCCGATAAGCTCACTGGATATCTCGAATATCTCGTCAATTCCCTTGGAGATGATGTGGTCAATATCATTACACCATCCGATCCAAAGGCTAGAGGATCACAACTCTCTATCCAAGTCCGTAATGCTGACAAGTCTCTTTATGAAAGGATCACAGCGGCTGGAGTAATTGCCGATTGGAGAGAACCAGATGTCATCAGAGTAGCCCCGACAGCGCTGTATAATAGCTACAGCGATGTTTATTCATTCTACTCAATATTACGAGACAATATCAAAACAGTATAGACCACAAAACAGTTACCTCTCTATGGATACACAACCAATTATCATCGTAGGCGCAGGGCTATGTGGATCACTCTTGGCGATCAGACTAGCTCAGCGAGGCTTCAATGTCAAGGTCTACGAACGACGCAGTGATCTCAGAAATACCCATGTAGATGCAGGTCGATCGATTAACTTAGCTCTC
>CALLAW010000061.1 GCA_938001865.1 uncultured Saprospiraceae bacterium
CATTAGAGGAAGTATCTGTAGTATTTGGTCAGTGCTTTCCCAGATTCTTTATTGCAGTTTTTATTCTTAGTGGGAGTACCACTCTATTTGGACATTCACTGTACCTTAGCTCCATTCAATCACTCCAAACTGTTGTCAATAATCGATCAGATCCATCAGATACTCCATGAGACATTTGGTTACAACCAATTCAGAGCTCAGCAAGAAGAGATCATCAAGCATGTCATCGAAGGCAAAGATGCCCTCGTCATCATGCCTACTGGAGGTGGTAAGTCGATGTGCTATCAGATACCGGCGATCGCCAAGCCTGGACTGACTCTCGTAGTCTCTCCACTCATCGCTCTGATGAATGACCAAGTCACAAGCCTTCACCAACTTGGTGTATCAGCAGCGGCTATCCATAGCAATCAGACCTCTGCAGATCTCAATGCCATCTACTCTGCCATCGAATCAGAGAGCCTCAGCCTCCTCTATGTCTCTCCCGAACGGTTGATGACTGATAGATTTATCGATTATCTCCAGAGGCAAGTCACCCTAGATCTGATCGCTATCGACGAGGCTCACTGTGTGTCTGTCTGGGGTAATGACTTCAGACCAGAGTATGTCGCTCTAGGCAAATTGAAAGAATTGTTCCCCGATGTACCTACGGTAGCTCTGACAGCTACGGCAGATAGTGCTACACAGCAAGACATCATCAAGCAACTCAGATTAGACGATGGGAGACTCTTCTTGAGTAGCTTTGAGAGGAGCAACATCACTGCTGCTGCAGCACCAGGTCAGAAGAGGATAGAGCAGATCATAGCCTACGTCAAGCAACGCAAAGGTCAAGCAGGGATCGTCTACTGCCTTAGCAAAAAAAGTACTGAGACAGTAGCAACTAAGCTCGTAGCCAAAGGATACAAGGCTCTCGCCTACCATGCGGGTATGCCAGGAGATAAGAGAGCAATTATCCAACGCAAATTTCAAAGTGATGAGATCGATATTATCTGTGCTACCATTGCATTTGGGATGGGAATCGATAAGCCCAACATCAGATATGTCATCCACTACAATCTTCCTAAAAATATCGAAGGCTACTATCAAGAGATCGGAAGAGCAGGGAGAGATGGTGAAGACTCAGAGGCACTCTTGTTCTATAGTTGGGCTGATAAGACGACTCTCCAATCATTCATCGATCAGAGTACAGCTCGAGAGAGCTTCAAAGAGATACAGACGGTCAAGCTAGAGAGGATGTGGCAGTTTGCAACCTCAGCTAACTGTCGGACTAATACGATACTCAATTACTTCGGCGAATACAAAAACGACCAATGTGGTCACTGTGATAACTGCCTCTATCCACCTCCCAGATTTGATGGGACGACCTATGCCCAGATGGCTCTCTCGGCTATCATCAGAGGTGGTCAGCGGATGGGGCTCGGACTCACTGTAGATGTCCTCAGAGGATCATTCAAGCAAGAGATCACTCAACTCGGACTAGACCAAATCAAAACTTATGGAGTAGGGAGAGAGATCTCATACCTCGCATGGAGTCACTACATTACACAATTCATCAATCAAGGACTCATCCAACTCGATGTCAGTGATTACTCTAGACTCAAGGTGACTCCACTCTCCAAGGCTGTCCTCGAAGGCAACCAGACGATAGAGATCACACAATTCGAAAAACAAAAGATCAAGACTCCCGTCAAGAAGGCTAAACCTGTCCTCAATAATCTGGATATCGATAAAGATCTCCTCAATGGACTCAAAAAGTGGCGTACCCAGCTCGCCAAGGAAATGAATGTCCCACCCTATCGGATCTTCTCCAATAAAACTCTAGACTATCTGGCCGCAGAAGCCCCAACTCAGTACCAAGATCTCCTTGATATCGATGGGATAGGTAAGGTCAAACTCGAGCAATTTGGCGATCAGCTGATAGAGCTTATCGAGAGTTACGAGTAGCGGATGGCTAGGCACGATGACAATTGTCATTATCATCTAGAGCAGTCATCACTTACGGAATGTTGTATCATGCGTCTCTCGTAGGGTATGCAGTCATCACCATTTGTTACATGCTAGCATTCCTTATCATCTGACAAACTATACTTTACCGTTAATTGAAGAAAAGATAGAGCAAGCAGATAGAAGTGTCTACAATTAGTGGATATCGAGATGCAATAGAGCCATCTTTTATCAATTCTGAGGGTTATTTTAACTCTAATCGTGACAAGTTAGTAGAGTAGATTTGAAAGAGACCGACCGGCTTAATCAGGTTGTTTGGATTGATCATGAAGCTCTAATAGGTCGACCATCTTGTCAAAGATGGCAGTATTGTCGTAGATGCCAGCGAAGAGCTCACTGCCTGGACCAAATGCAAAGACAGGAATCATCGTAGCGGTATGATATGTAGATGTAAATGCTGTCACTAAGCTATCCATCGTAGAGTCAGGTTGGATAGCTAATCCACCAGTCTCATGATCAGCAGTAACTATGACTAACGTCTCTCCATCTGCCTTAGCCCACTCGTACGCATAGGCTATGACTGGATCATAATCTAAGTATTCGGTGATCACATATTGATCATCATTGGCATGTCCTCCCCAGTCGATCTGACTCCCCTCTATCATCGCAAAGAAACCTTCTTGACCAGATTTGTGATCGAGATAATCCAAGGTGTACTTGGTAGCAGGGAGGAGGTAGTCTCTCCCCATATCTGCCTTGAGAGGATCAGTATCTGCGGTGAAGTATGCAATATTCTGAAGCGTCTCCGTAGGGAGATCATCGATATCATCTCTGAAGTCGCTGACATAATAATCTAGACTACGGAGTGTATCCAGGAGGTTGGATGCATCAGTTGTCCGTCTCTCAAAGTACTTCTTACCACCTCCAATAAGGACGTCAACATTAGCGTCCATGAAGTCAGCAGCGATAGCTTCATAGTTTTTGCGATATGGGTTATGTGATGCAAAGCTTGCTGGAGTCGCATGTACGATGGTAGATGTAGCTACGAGGCCAGTAGGCATTCCTTGAGATTCGCAGAGCTCGAGTATGGTAGGTACTGGGATGGTATCCGCATCGACTCCAATAGCTCCATTATACGTCCTCTTACCTGTCGCAAATGCCGTAGCAGCAGCTGCCGAATCAGTGATGAGGTCATCATATGATCTAGGCTTGTGGATTCCCACTACTGGGTAAGACTCTAGTGCTGACTTATCACCATTAGCTAGCATACCAAGTGTAATCTGAGTCATCCCCATCCCATCACCTATCAATAGGATGATATTTTTTGGTCGTTGAGACAGATTGGCATTTGGGTTCATCGCTCCAGTTGCTGATGGAGGTGAAGAGACTTGAGTGATAGGTGGTATCGGATAAGTCGATACAGAGACTGGCTCTTGTGTCTTGCATGCGATGAAGGCACACATGCTGAGCAAGAGACTCAGTATGAGAGATGAATTAGTCATATTGAGCTTTAGATTTTTTTTTGCTGTATTAGTATTTGTGTGCTAAGGTATATTTTTTGCCTGGCAATGACTTTACGATTCCTTTAAATTCAAGGTTAAGGAGTAGAGTGGAGACTTGAGAGAGAGTGAGGTCCAAGCGATAGATCAGTTGGTCAGGTGATGCAGCCTCGAGTTCCTTGATGATATCGAGGATAGTCTGCTCATCGTCTGACAGATCTAGTGGCATGACCATCTGTCTGGGTTGGCTCTGATTAGCCTCCCACCCCATGATATAGGCGATATCTTTAGCACTTTGGTAGAGGTTAGCCTTATGTGATTTGATGAGTAGGTTACAGCCTTCCGATCGACTATCTGAGATTCGACCTGGTACTGCGAAGACATCCTTGTAGTATCCATTCGCTAGGTCTGCGGTGATCATTGAACCACCTTTCTTAGCTGATTCGACGACGATCACAGCATCACTGAGTGCAGCTACGAGTCGATTCCTCATCGGGAAATGTTCTCTAGCTGCTCGAGATCCTGGCGGAAATTCACTAATCAATCCCCCTTGTACGATCATCTTCTCTGCGAGCTTCCGATTAGCATTGGGATAGATCTTATCCAATCCATGACCCAAGATACCGATAGTAGGTACATTGGTCTCTACACATCGCTGATGCGCTACCGTATCGATACCGTATGCTAGTCCACTGATCACTGTGACACCATAGTCCTGGAGCTCCGTGACGATACTCTGACAGATATCTATCCCGTAACTGCTCGCATCTCTCGTCCCTACGATACCGATGGTACGCTGTGCTTGGAGGCTCTCAAGGTTACCTCTGAAGTAGAGGAAGAGTGGACAGTCTTCGTAGAGTCTGAACCGCTCTGGATAATGCTCCGAAGTATACGGTAAGATGTGGATATCTGGATTACTATTGAGGTATTTCAGTTCATCCCGTGCAGTCTTTAGCGCTACATCCTTGGTCTCGATGATGGCTTTGGCATTGGCCTCTTTGATCCCTGGTATACTCATCAGCTCTCTCTTACTCTGGTTAAACACTGCTTCAAAGCCTCCAGAGTAGCTCACAAGTACCTTTGACCTCTTAGGGCCGATGCCTTTGAGTTTGGTGAGGGCAAGTAAGTAGGGGATTTGGGATTTGTCTATCATTCTATTTTTTAATCAAATTGTCTTGCTTTTGTCTCTTGACCCATGTCTCGATAGGTCGCTGCGATAGCCTTCCTGATCCCTCTATGATTCTGATCTATCCGATTACCAATTGCCAGATGATGGAGTGCCCATTGATAGTTTTGCTGTTGTCTGAGTCCTTCTCCCACTCTACCGTAGAAGTCCAGTGCTTGATCCCGATAGAGTGGATTCTTATCGTAGAATGGCAAGAACTCTCCGACATACTTAGTCCCTGGTGATCTGAGTAATACTTCTTCAAATGCTTTGAGTAATTGAGTCATCTCTTGATTCATTCTGAATGTCTCTGCTGCGATCCCTGCCGCCATAAGATTTGCATTGGGGTACTCAGGGTAAATGTCAAGCGATAGCTGGACATAATGATCGGCTTCGGCGAGGAGCTGCACTTTCTCTTCTCTAGTCGGAGCTGTTTTGTACTGTTCAAAGAGGGCAGTTGCCATGAAGGAATTGGCCCTGGCACTCTGAGTAGACACCTTGACTGCTGCTCGATTGAGTGACATGGCATCTTTCCACACAGGGACACGGGTCACAGTCTTCACTGCGAAGGCCATAGCGATCATCCCGCAGAGAAGTGTAGCGCTTTGTGGATTGATCCACTTTTTACTTTCGTAAAATAATAGGTGAACTAGTATCCATATTATCCCCAAACTGGAGATAAAAGCGAATCTCTCATTCATAAATGTACCGACGCTGACGAGGAGATTAGACACGATGAGTAATGTCAATACATAGAATAACCAAGCAAAACTCAAGTATGGATAGACCTTATGCTTGAGCAGGGCCAATCCTGTAGCTCCGACATAGAGGATGAGAGTAACTATGACACTTGGGCTACCCCACGTCATGATCGGGATCTGATAGGGATAGTAATCATGTGTCAATGGATGTGGGATCAAGATGAGAGAGAGATATTTACCTAGAGTGTAGGTAATCGTCGCTAGTCTCTCACCAAGTGTCATACCGACGAATGGATTATTCATGATATCGGTCACTGGTTCTGGATTGATCAAAAATCCAATAATCTGATATCGCTGTATGAGATAGAGCAGTGTGACTCCGAGTAGCACACCCGAGACTACTCCGATCCGCTTGTAATCATTGCGATGAAAGATGTACAACATCAGCGGTATCACTCCGAGGAAGGTCAAGATATTCTCCTTGGATAAGACACCGAGATAGTAGGTCACTGCGAGTAGTAGCAGTGAGACTAAAGACCTCTGCCCGGTCACTGATCGCATCCCATAATACATGGCTAACAAGCCAAACCCGAATGCTAATATCTCATCACGTCCTTTGATATTGGCTACTGCCTCTACATGGATCGGGTGGCTCAGATAGAGTACACTGATGATAAATGGTACTGACATCCACCATCGAGATGTGACTGGATACAGTGCTGTAAGTATCAGGTAGAGCAAGAGCCCTACGACTCCGTAGAGGATGAGATTGATCCAGTGACTGAGCTGAGGATTGTCAGGAGAGATTGACTGCTCGATGGCAAATGTGGCAATCGATAATGGTCGATATCTCCCTCCTTGCACGAGGACTTTCTGCTCCTTGAAGTAGCCTTCAAAACTCTCAGTCGTCATGATCTTAGTGACTCCTGACAGTCCTTGCTGGGTATAAGCATTATCAGTGATGACGATCTTATCATCTAGGACATATCCGTAAGTCGTCGACTGGAGATAGAGCAGTATCGGTAAGATCAATAAGATGAGCAGTGCCAACTTATGATCCGCTAACCTGAGTTGCCCTAAGTTGATCAGAGACTGAGCAGTGCTTGGTTGAGGTGTTGAGACAGTCTCTTTGAGGTGATTTGATTTGGTTTTCTTAGGCATCTTTACTCTAATCAGGTAGTCCAAAGTTACAGATACGACAAGTATTATTGTAGTGAATACTCTGATTAGATATTATAACTGATAAGTTGATGCACGACTCTTCACTGAGATTTGCTCCAAGCGTCGAGAGTGATCAGGCGTACATACGTCATGCATCAGCATCAGATATCATCTCTTACTGAGTCGCGGATCTACAAGTAATCAGGGGATTGACTCATGGGTATACCGTCTCTGAGACTGTGCAGAGAACGTATGATATCAGAGCAGTTCAGCAACTCACAAGAGATATGGATTATCAAGAGTTCGGCTGGTCTGTGTGGTTTGGTCAGACATAAGGAACTTATCGACGGCATGTGCTACCTTCCTTCCTTCTGCGATAGCATGTACGACGAGGGACTGCCCCACTCTAGCATCACCTGCGGCAAACATGTGAGGCACAGAGGTTTGATAACCATGGGTGGCAATATTTTTCTTCTGATCTAGCGAGAGATTCAACTTACTAAAGAGGTTATCTAACTGGGGATGTACAAACCCTATCGCCAATAAGACCAAATCACAATTTAAGACTTCTTCGGTTCCTGCAATTTCTTGCATTGAATATTTGCCTGAGCTATCCTTATCCCAGTGCACTCTTACTATTTCTATGCCTGATACGGTGATACCATCATCTGACAGAAACTTCTTAGTAGCTACTGACCATTTTCGTTCTGCTCCTTCTTCATGCGAACTTGTCGTACGGAGAGTCATGGGCCACAGGGGCCAAGGGTTGTCGTCTGCTCTGTGTAATGGAGGTTTGCTGAGCAACTCCAGCTGTGTCACAGATTTGGCTTCTAACCGATGAGCACTGCCGATGCAATCAGAACCGGTATCTCCGCCACCGATGACGAGGACATGTTTGTGTTTGCAATCAATCTCAGGCTGCATCTCTCCACCCACCATCTTATTGACCTGTGTCAGGTAATCCATCGCAAAGTGTATGCCCTGGAGATCTCTTCCTTGAATCGGCAAGTCTCGTGGCACAGTTGATCCGATACAGAGAACTACAGCATCTGAGTTCTCTAATAATTCCTTGGGATCTATATCTACTCCTATATTGTGATGAGTAACAAACTCGATACCAGAGTCTCTCATCAGATCGATTCTTCTGTCCAAGACAGTTTTGTCCAATTTGAAATCTGGGATACCATATCTCAGTAGGCCACCTACTTTACTCTGTCTCTCAAACACTACTACAGAGTGCCCCCAACTTCTCAATTCGTCAGCACAAGCTAATCCAGAGGGTCCTGACCCGATAATAGCAACTGCCTTTCCTGTTTCTTGATTTGGCATTTTTGGCTTGACCCAATTGTTTTGAAAAGCCATTTCGACGATTGACTTTTCGATGTGTTCGATAGTAACTGGATCATTATTTATCCCCAATACACAAGATGCTTCGCAAGGTGCTGGACAGATCCTACCAGTAAACTCGGGAAAGTTGTTTGTTGAGATTAAGAGATCATAAGCAAGCTTCCACTGTCCTTTGGAGATTGCATCATTGAATTCTGGAATTCTATTGCCAAGAGGGCAACCCTTATGGCAGAATGGGACACCACAATCCATGCATCTATCACTTTGTTGCTTGACCTCAGGCCTTGATTGCGTCTCCACAAATTCATTGAAATGTGTGATACGATCTTGAACTGCTGACTTTGCTGGCAACTTTCTTTTATATTTCAAAAATGCTCCTACCTCTCCCATGATTATGCTGATTTTTCTTTGATTTCAGATTTCATTTGTCTCAACACTGCTTTGTATTCTTTAGGTATCACTTTGACGTAACTGAGTTTTCGACTTTTCCAATCGAATAAAACATTCATTGCAAGAGGTGATCCTGTGTACTTTGCATGCTCTTTTATCAAATCTTTGAGATCTTCGATTTCAGCATCATCTAATGTTTCGATCAGCAGATTATCTTGCGAGATAGCTGCTGCACAAGATTGCAATAGATAGACGATACCGCCACTCATCCCTGCGCCAAAATTATTTCCAATATTGCCAAGAATGACAACTTTGCCGCCTGTCATATATTCGCAACCGTTATGACCTATTCCTTCGACGACGGCATTGGCTCCACTATTCCTAACTGCAAATCGATCACCTGCTAGTCCATTGATATAGGCATGGCCACTCGTCGCTCCGTACAGAGCTACATTTCCAATAATCACATTTTGATGAGGTCTGAACTGTGCTTCGTGATGTGGTCTTACAGCTAAGGTGCCTCCACTCAACCCTTTGCCGAAGTAATCATTGGATTCACCTTCGAGTAAAAATTTTATTCCTTTTGCCGCAAAGGCACCAAAGCTCTGGCCAGCAGATCCTCTAAATTGGAATGAAAGGGAATCAGCTGGCAATCCTTGCGACCCGTAGAGTTGGCTGACTCTATGAGACAACATGACTCCTACAGCTCGATCGGTATTCTTGATATTGAAAGATCCTTGGTAATCTTTCTTGTGTAAGATTGCCATGTTTGACAATTGGATAAGCTCTCTATCAAGTACTTTATCAATCTCATGATTTTGAGCCTGATTACAGTACATCTCTGTTGCATATCTATTTGGTTGTTCAAAGATTAATGCTTCCAAATTAAGTTTTTCGGATTTCCAATGGCGATCCAATCCATTGATTTCTAGCAAATCAGTCCTTCCTACCAATTCATTCAGAGACCTGATTCCAAGGTTGGCCATTATCTCTCTCAATTCCCTTGCGAGGAAATGAAAATAGTTGATAAGGTGCTCAGATTTACCTTGAAATTTGGTTCTCAATTCTTTGTTTTGAGTGGCGATACCTACTGGACAGGTGTTTAGGTGGCATTTACGCATCAGTATACACCCTTGCACGACAAGTGCAGCAGTCGCTATCCCCCACTCTTCAGCACCAAGAAGAGTTGCGATTGCTATATCGGTTCCTGTTCTGATCTGTCCGTCTACTTGTAGAGTTACCCGATCTCTCAATCCATTCTTTACTAGAGATTGATGAGTCTCTGATAGTCCCAATTCCCAAGGTAATCCTGCATGTCTGATAGAGCTGAGAGGAGAGGCTCCTGTTCCTCCATCTGATCCTGAGACTAAGATATGGTCTGCATGCGCCTTAGTAACTCCAGAGGCGATGACACCCACTCCAGCTTTAGAGACAAGTTTGACGCTGATTCTTGCTTTTTCATTGGCATTCTTGAGGTCAAAGATGAGCTGGGCAAGATCCTCAATAGAGTAGATATCATGGTGAGGAGGAGGTGAGATCAAGCCAACACCTGGAGTAGAGTGTCTGACTCTAGCGATCCATGGATTGACTTTATGTCCAGGGAGCTGACCTCCTTCTCCAGGCTTGGCACCTTGAGCCATTTTTATTTGGATCTCTTCTGCATTAGCAAGATAGTGACTAGTCACACCAAACCTACCAGAAGCTACTTGCTTGATCGCTGACTTCTCATTTTGACCGTCATCTTTGAGTTGGAATCTTATCTCGTCTTCACCACCTTCCCCAGAGTTGCTCTTCCCTCCGATGGCATTCATGGCTCTGGCTAGGGCAGTATGTGCTTCATGACTAATCGAGCCAAATGACATTGCACCAGTAGCAAATCGAGTGAGGAGACTTTCTACTGACTCGACTTTGTCCAGAGGTATGGATTTGCTCCCCTTCTTTATACTGAGATAGCTCCTTAGGGTACCACTATTGTACTCAAGAGTACTGATCTTCTCTGCGAATTGGCGATAAGTGTCATAGTTATTTCTCTGAGTAGCATATTGCAGCAGATGAATCGTATCGGGATTGAACAGATGGTACTCACCCTTGGTAGTCCAACGATAATTGCCTAGATCTGGCAATTCACTGAGATGGCCATTGAAGGCGGCTCTGTGCTTCGTCTCATTTTCTTTCTGGATATCATCGAAGTCTAAGCCACCGATCCGACTTATTGTATTCTTAAAGCATAGCTCTATCACTTCATGTCCAATCCCTAATGCCTCGAAGGTCTGTGCACCTTTATACGAGTTCAATGTGGAGATCCCGAGTTTTGATATGATCTTGAGCAACCCCTTATTGACCGCTGATATATAGTGCTCTTGGGCTTCTGCATTATCTTCGCTGTATGATTGACAAGTCTCTAGGGCTATATATGGACAGATGAGATCAGCACCATATGAGATCAAGCATGCATAATGGTGAGACTCCCAGATATCGCCAGCATCTATGATCAATGCAACATCTTTTCTCAGTCCCTGATTAATCAAGTGGTGGTGGACTGCTCCTGTGATGAGTAACGATGGAATATTGACATGATACTTATCAATAAATCTATCCGTCAGCCTGATGTATTTAGTATTATTTCGGACTCTGAATTCTACTTCTTCACAGACTTTACTGATAGCCTCTTTTAACTTCACATTGGATCGATATGTAATTGACACTGAGTGGCAGTCAATACTTTCATCTGGTGAGTAGACTAGCTTTTGTAATTGCTCTTGATCCAATATGGGAGTGTCAAATTGGATGACCTTGGCTTGTTGCTCTCCGATACCAATGATGCTACTTCCGGCACCCAATGAAGTCTTGAGACTCATATAAAATGATTCTCTGATCGGGTCAATAGGTGGATTGGTAACCTGAGCAAATTGTTGCTTGAAGTAATTAGCAAGATGCTGAGAGAGTTTTGACAACACGGCCAGAGGGATATCTGACCCCATCGATCCTACTGGTTCCTTTGCCGTTACAGACATTGCGGCCAGTATCATTTCCTTATCTTCTTTATTTAGTCCAAATGCGATCTGCCTTGTCTGTAAGTCTATTTTAGACTGATGTACACTTTGTTGACCTTGTGCTAATTGCTGGATATGGCGAGCATGCTTATCTAGCCACTCTCCAAAAGGTCTTCGTTTGCAGATCGTTTCTTTTACTTCTGCATCAGAGATAATTTTATTCTCATCAAGATCTGCAACAAGGATCTTACCTGGTTCCAATTTAGCCTTATAGACTATTTCTGATTCTGGAATTTGCAAGCATCCAGCTTCACTTCCCAAGACTAAGATTTTATTCTTTGTCACAAGATATCTAGAAGGTCTGAGTCCGTTCCTGTCTAATGTTGCTCCGAGGATATTGCCATCAGTAAAGCAGATTGAGGCAGGTCCATCCCATGACTCCATGATGGCATCATGATATTGATAAAAGTTCTTTTTGTAATCGGGCATATCCTCATCATTTTGCCAAGACTCAGGGATCATCATCATCAGAGCATGTGGTAAGGATCGACCAGCTCTTAAGAGAAAGTCAACGACGTTATCAAAGTTACCAGAATCAGACACTGTAGGATCACAGACTGGAAAGATCTTCATCAAATCCGGTCTATCTTTCTTTACTTTAGTCATGCTATTCTCTCTAGAGGTCCACCAATTGAGATTACCTTGGATGGTGTTGATCTCTCCATTGTGGGCAATACATCTAAATGGTTGCGCCAACTTCCACTTAGGTAAAGTATTAGTAGAAAATCGGCTGTGTACTATCGCAACAGCGGACTTGAAGTCTGGTGCACTGAGATCTGTATAATACTTAGCTAATTGGGTAGCAGTAAGCATCCCCTTATATACCACAGTCCTAGATGACAATGATGCGATGTAAAAGTCGTCAAACAATTCAGGGTCAGAGAGGTGTATAGTTTGCAAAATTGTATTTCTCAAAAAATACAATCGGTTTTCAATGTCCTTGTTGTTGAATCCAATAGACTTAAGGACTAATTGAATAATCTTGGGTTCTTCTCTGAGAGCTGAGGCACCTATCATCGTACTATCTGTAGGGACGTCTCTTTGGTAGATGATCTCAAAGTCATACTCTTTGCACTTTACTTCTACGATTTTTCTACACTTTTCTTGTTTGATTTTATCCTTAGGGAAAAAAAACATCCCAAGTCCATATTTCCCTAGAGGCGGCAATTTTCTTTGTAGCCCAAGAAAGATATTTTGGAGAAATTCGTGAGGAATTTGAGTCAGTATCCCTGCGCCGTCACCCGTATTCTGTTCAAATCCGCAAGCCCCTCTATGTTTCATATTAGCCAACATCGTGAGAGCTGATTCAACAATGTACTTGGTAGGAACAGCTTTGAGGTCTGCAATCAATCCAACTCCGCAAGAATCTCTCTCTAACTGAGGAAGGTATAATCCATTCTGTTGACTATTATCCATAACTTATTGTGCTTTAAATCTTAATTGACTCACCATATCCAAGATGAAATACTCACAGTATTGTATCATATTGGGGATAGGCTGATTCTGTCAACTTCCAATGCGATTGACCAATTGAGTGGGCTTCTAATCTGAATGTTTCTGCCTCTTCGACTCTATCGATAGAGTGCAATAGCTTGCCGATTGTATATAATGTCTCAGTATGCAACTCTGCATTAATGTCTGCCAAGCAATCAGGAATCGCTATCTCGTCACTCGGTGTATATTCCCTCTCAGTTACTAGATGTGATGACCTTAAGCTGTGACTTGGTGCAGTATTACGATGAGTAGGATTCCGATTGACAGCATTGAGTATAGAGTTTAGTACATCAGACGCTTGGCATCCAACATTGAATATTCTCTTTATCATTGAGAAGTACCGTGTGTGGTTTATTATTGCTTTTGGAGTTTTTACCATCATTGGATTATTTTTTAAAGAGTTGTCCCTTCGGCAGGAGGATGTATGGATTTAAGTATATGCCATTGCTTGATGCTCTTCTCTATCTAAGCCTTTGACTTCTTCATGCCTACCTACTCTTAATCCAAGAGATATTTTGATGAGATAGAAGAGGATAAATGCGAACGAGAAAGTAAATGCTCCGATAGCTACTATTCCGATTAATTGTGCTTTCAATGTGCCGATGTCTTGACCATAATTACCAAATAACGCAACAGCTAGAGTTCCCCAGATCCCACAGACGAGATGCACCGAAGTTGCCCCAACAGGATCATCAATTTTCAACTTATCAAATATGGTTACTGATACTGGGATAATGCCACCAGCTATCAATCCAATAACCAGAGCTCCCCAAATAGACACCCCATCAGCACTGGCTGTAATGCCAACCAACCCTCCTAGTATTCCATTCAACGCCATGGACAAATCAAAGGAGTTAAACATCACTTTTGAAACAATGATAGATCCGATACACCCTGCAGCCGCAGCTAATGAAGTGGTAACAAATACCAATGAAACCAATCCTGGATCTGCCGAAAGCACTGATCCACCGTTAAATCCAAACCACCCAAACCACAATAAGAATACTCCTATGGTCGCCATAGGCATACTATGTCCCGGGATAGCCTTGATTCCTTTGTTGGTATATTTGCCGATACGAGGTCCTAAGAGGATAGCACCTGCTAATGCTCCCCAACCACCTACTGAATGGACTAATGTCGAACCTGCAAAATCATAGAACCCCAAGGCATCTAACCATCCTTGACCCCACTTCCAATAACCTGTAATCGGATAAGCAAATGTCACAAAGAAGAGACTAAACACTAAAAACGGGATGAGCTTAATCCTCTCAGCTACAGCCCCTGATACGATGGTGCAACATGTCGCAGCAAACATTCCTTGAAAGATAAAGTCAGTATAGTAAGCATACCTACCATCAGCATAGTCTATAAGCCCTGCAGATCCTTCAGGTAGACTCAATCCAAATCCACCAAAAGCAAATACTCCCCCCTCTACTCCAGGATACATCAAGTTAAACCCTACCAAATAATATGACAGCAATCCAATAGATACGATCATGACATTCTTGAATAAGATATTGACGACATTTTTCTTCTGGACAAAACCTGACTCTAAAGTTGCGAATCCTAGGTGCATCATAAATACCAATACCGTCGCAACCAACATCCAAGTATTATTAGCAATATACTTTGCTTCATTTGCCGCTGCCAATGCTTCTCGAGCTATAATCAATGATTCTTCCATAGTTAGTCCCTTGCTAGATTATTAAGAGTTGATGGCATCACTACCTGTTTTGCCTGTTCTTATATTTACAATATGGGTCATGTCACTTATGTAAATAATACCGTCACCTTTTTCTCCAGTTTTTGCTGATTCTATCACTGCAGCTTTTGCCTGCTCTACATAATCATCAGAAACCAACAGTTCAATTTTGATCCTGGCAATATATCCTACGTCATAGATGGCTCCTCGATAACTGAGGTTTTTTCCTTTCTCATGACCATACCCTTTAACCTCGTAAAACGTAAAAAAATTAATCTCTCGATTACTGAGAGCTTCCTTGACCTTATCAAATCTAGATGCTCTTACGATTGCTTCAATCTTTTTCATTCAATGACTATTTATTGTAAGATATAGCGAAGAGCAAAATAGAGTTGACGATGGAATTGTTATTTTGTGACTTCTAAACAAGTAAGAATCACTCTTATCTTGTTGATAACTAGTGTTTAAGCATTTATTCATATTGTCATGTCCAGCTCAAAATCTTTAGATTTATTTTTTCTCATTAAGTCCATGACGAAGTCAGAGAAGAGGGCATTTAGGATCTATGCTACACGAGGGAGCGGTACTAAACATCTATTCCTCCAGCTCTTTGACTTAGTAGATAATGCTGATACAATAGATGATCAAGTGATCATGAAAAAGATGAAAATCGACTCAGCAGGGAAATATACCAATATGAAAAGGCACTTATACTCGCAGATACTGAGCTCTCTGCGGATGTTGAATGTCGACAAAAAACCTAACATCAAAATTCGCGAATACATAGATATGGCCTATGTGCTCTACAACAAAGGACTCTACTTACAAGCTCTGGGAATCTTGAAAAATGCTAAGCAACTCTGCCATAAGTACGGCACTGATCTATCACTACTCACTATCCTTGAAATAGAAAAAAACATACACTCAAGACACATCACACGTACCGAAGAAGAGGCAATAGATTTATTAATGACTGACACAGAAGATATCTCACAATCAATTTCCAATCGGGTACATCTGACTAATCTCAAAATCAACCTACACAGAATATATGTCAAAAAAGGGCACGTAAAAAACAATACTGAACTCAATAATCTTACACATTATTTCAACTCAAAGATTGAAGAAATCTCTAAACAGGAGCTTGGCATGATGGAGCAGATCTATTACAATCAGTGCCATGTCTGGTACAACTATGTCATAGCAGATTATACAACCTGCCTAAAATATTCAAAAAAGTGGGTTGATGTATTTACACAATCTCAAGATTTGCAAAGAAGAGATTACAACCTCTATCTGAGAGGATATCATTATGTACTTACCAGTGCTTATAACCTATTAGACTTCAAGACTCATAATGCATACCTAGAAAAACTTGAAATAATACGAAAAGAAAACTATCATAAATTCAACAAAAACAATAAGATATTTTCCTTTCTCTATGTCCATACGGGTCGATTTAATAATGTATTCCTATCTCATGATTATCAAAATGGCATAAAGCTCATTCCTAATAGTTTGAGGCGTCTCAAGACTTATAGAAATGAATTGGACCTGCACAAAGTCATGGTCTTACATTACAAAATAGCCTGGATGTATCTCTGTGCTGGTAAAGCTCAACATGCTATCCCATATCTCGAACAAGTCATTGCTCTCAGAAGAAAAAGCCTTAGAGAGGATATCCAATCTTATGCGAGAATTATGCATCTGATGACACTATTTGATCTTAGCGATTACAATGGAATCCTGAAATTATTAAGGAAGTACAAATACTTCTTTGAGCAAGTCAAAGAAAAAAATCAATTACAGACTGCTGCACTGAAGTATTTTTATAAAGTTTCGACATCTCCGATTCTTGACTTGAAGCAATTGCACAGAGACTTCTATCAAGAGCTTATTGGAATAAAAAAGAATACATTCGAACGAAGAGCATTCCTCTACTTAGATATTATCTATTGGGTAAAAGATAAATACTAACTGTGACTCCCATGAGTGCTTTCTCTCCGTTGGAGGATATATCGCTTATCTCCTTGCAATATTACGAGTTGCTGAGGTGTGTCTCCTAGAGTTATCTGATAGGGCTGATCCAGATCAAAGGTACCTTGATTACAGTGGTAGAGACGATTAGAGATCAATACTCCCTTGGCACTATACTTCTTGATCGAGAGAGATTGCTGATCATGGTCTCTTGCGTGCAGACTATAATAACTGCCAATTGCTTTGGATCCTATCCAATGAAGATCAGGCATCTCTACCCGCTGTGTATCATTGCGATATGCACCTCGAGACTTGAGATAGTATCTGATACCATCGAGTGGAGTCATCCGAGAGTAAGTAGTGATCTCATTGCCATCATACCGATAGACATCTCTGCTGGTATCAGCATTGATTACCGTATCGAGAGGTGTCGGACTCGGGCAGATAGATTTGATATAACTGCTCAGCCTGTGAGTTGGGATCACGGTCTTAATCAGATGGCTGACATATCTCGAACAATTCAGAGCCCCCTTACGGAAAATGTCATAGTCTACAAAACCTCTCCGCTGTGTCTGTGTGACAAACTGTTGGACTGAGGCTTCATCTACATTGGGCAATACTTTGCAATAGAGTGGCCCAGCACTGTGATGGATACTCGTCATCTTATAGAACCATGCCAATATCTCATCTAAGTTGTCAATCTGACCCTCTGCTAATACAGCCGTAATGGATACCTCTAACTGTGGATCGGTCTCTACTGACCTTGCTCTTCCATACCCATCAGGCACATCATATCGACCGAAGTCATAGTATGAGATCTTCCCAGTACGTCCATTTACAGAGAGTACACAATTGTGACCAGCTCTGATCGTATTACCTTCTGTAAATCCCAAAAACTTCCACACTGCTCTATGCCAGACTTGATGATAATGGATGTAAAAATCTGGAAATGCAATGACTACTAAATAATCGCTAGGAGTATGATGCTGCTGATTCACTTGTTACGATTGAGCAGGACTATTATGAGTGATTGATGACGACAGACACTACAGGAGTCGGTTATACCGCAACCGAGAACTCTCTCAATGCATCATTGAGTGAAGTCTTCTTGTCAGTACTTTCTTTACGCTTACCGATGATAAGAGCACAGTTGACTTGGTAGTTGCCAGCTGGAAACTCCTTGGTATAACTACCAGGTATCACGACACAATTCTCAGGCACTTCACCTCTATATATCACTTCTTTGTCACCTGACACATCTATAATTCTAGTCGATTGAGTGAGTACGACATTTGCCCCGAGCACCGCTCCCTTGCGGACTCTGACTCCCTCTACCACGATACTTCTCGACCCGATGAAGCAATCATCTTCTATGATCGTCGGAGTGGCTTGTAATGGCTCGAGTACTCCACCTATCCCTACTCCACCTGAGAGATGCACATTGCGACCAATCTGTCCACAGCTCCCCACGGTAGCCCAAGTATCGACCATCGTACCACTCCCCACCCATGCTCCAAGATTGACATAGCTCGGCATGAGGATGGCACCTGACTCGACATATGCACCATGTCTGACGACAGCTGGAGGCACGACTCTGACACCTTGGGCTGCATAGTTACGCTTGAGAGGTATCTTATCATGATACTCATATGGTCCGACTTCGATCGTCTCCATTTGTTGGATTGGGAAGTAGAGGACTACTGCTTTTTTGACCCAATCATTGACCTTCCAGATGTCTCCGTCTGGATAGGCTACTCTGAGCTCTCCTTTGTCTAAGGCAGCTACGATCTCTCTGATTGCAGATTGTGTCTTGTCATCTTTGAGAAGTGATCGATCTGTGTATGCTGATTCGATGATTGATTGTAAGTGTTGCATCTATATCGGGGCTAATTGTTACTAATAAATATTTATTTTTACGAAAGTAAGGCGATAGCTACTCATGTCAAAACATTCAGTGCTAATACCTGTCCAGCGACTCCAAGCAATACTCCATGATAGATCTGCTGGAGATTATGAGCTTGCAGATAGAGTCTACTACTGAGTACTGCCCCTGAGAGTACCAAGAGGATACTGACTATGAGGATGTTATGTACTTGCCAATCTGGCGTCAATCGGAGATACCCGTAACTCCATTTGAGCCCGACGATGATGACACCAATAATCAATCCTCCAACGCCTACACCATGCAGGCTAAGCTTAGAGAAGTTATTGAGGAAGAAGGCAAAAAAAAGTGAAACAGCTGACCCCAGTGTGACTACCTTGACAGGCATCGGGACATCTCCATTCTTATAATAGTTGTAGAACAGCCAGATATAGAACATCCCTGTGACCAAGAGTGGACCGATCCTCTCCTGCTTAGTCGGCATATCTAATGAGGAGACTAAGCCCAAGCCTCGCATCGTCAAGATCCCAGCAAGTGGTAAGATGAGTGCTGAGACTATGGTATACACTGTGAATGTCACCATACTCGCTTGTGAGTTAAAGATAAAGAGATGTCGACATGTCAGGTAGGTATAGACCAAGAGCATTGGCAATACGAAGATCGGATGCATGACGACAGATAAGACATAGGCGATTCCCTTCATCCTACAAAAGTAGTAAACTCCACAATCAGTTAAAGTTATTAATAGCTCTTATCAAGGTTATGAAGTAGCAAGCCATCTTCTCAGCCACGAGATCCTCTGGGAAGTAGTCATCAATCAGCCAATCTCGGGGATCGTCTTCGTACTCAGTGTACATCGCTAATGTGCCGAGAGACTCCTCATTAGCCATCCACTCATTCCCATCATCATATTGGATTGCCATCCAGATAAAATTTGCTTTTTCGCTTTTGATCACCCACTCACTGTGATCTCTAGGCCACTTCACTCGCATAGTCACTGTCTCTCCCTCATGGGTATTGAGCTCATAGTGGCTATCATTATCCTTCCACAACTGTCTAATCGTACCACTCACCTCTCCTATCTCAAACGACCAATGCGTCAGATCTCGACTGAGTGACCAAGTGATCTCCAATGTGCCATCATGCTGGTGAGTGTAGACATCCCACTCTACTAAGTCAAAGTCATCTCGACTGTGTATGCCCTCAAAGTAATCAACCTCCACGGTATCGGTCTGGGTCTCATGGCTCTCTTGGCTATATGCAGAGTACCCTGACATGAGCAATACGAGGAGGAGTAGTAGTAATTTCCAATTCATCAGTTTCATAACGTCAATATTGAGGCATAGCGTACTGCTCTACGGCAAATGTTTAACGAGCTGTTGGCATCTCTAATATCTGACAAAGTGAGCTGATAAGCTGGTCTAGCCAAAAATATGTGAATTGACAAATCTAACTGAGTGCTAAATAAAATTTGTAATCTCTTATCAATTCTTTTGGACGTAAGAAAAAAGCCGTTAAATTTGCGTCGCTTTAGGTGCTTCTGAAGAGAAATTAACTAAAGCGCTAGTGATGTACTCAGTACACTACTGGAATGGTGCCTTAGCTCAGTTGGTAGAGCAATGGACTGAAAATTCATGTGTCCCCAGTTCAAATCTGGGAGGCACCACTCAAGACCCTTTCAAGTGAGATTACTTGGAAGGGTTTTCTGTTTTTGGAAGTTATGTATTACCTTACTCTCATGAAGTATCTCTGGAGCATCGGAGTATTGCTCATCTTAAGCAGCTGCAATACTCAACTACACCAATCAATCTCTGACGTAAGTGGAGATCAGACTACCACACCCTTATCTATCAGGGCAGATGATGAGCAAGCCATCAGAGCAGTCATGGCTATGCAAGAGACTGCATGGTCAGCTGGAGACTTGGATGCCTTCATGGAAGGATACTGGAACTCCGAAGATCTTGTCTTCGTAGGACGGAATGGACCTCAATACGGATGGCAGACCACCCTTGAGAACTATAAGAAGGGCTACCCTGACCTCTCGGCAATGGGGAAGCTTCAGTTTGATATATTGAGGATCAGACCGATCAGTCAGGATGCATACTCTATGATCGGGAAGTATACACTGATCAGAGCAGATGATGAGCCATCTGGCTACTTCACTCTCATCTGGAGAAAGATCGATGGCAAATGGCTAATTGTCAGTGATCATACTAGCGGATAGCTTACGGATGTCTAGGATATCTGGAAAGCAGACGAGAAGAGTCCACTCATGAGTATACTTGGCACTTGAGCCCTGATGTAAGCTGCATTGGTGAGGATTATTCAATTTAGAGTTATACTCATTGACTCTCTCGTATGTGGTGACTCTCACATAGAACTTTTGAGAGGATAGGAAGCCCTCACTCATCTCTTGGATAAAAGGGCTACTCTGGTTAGCGATTCTGATTATGGGATAATCTTTGGATTCATAATCTGTCTAATCTTCAATACTCTCAGATTAGCATCTAAAAATATGGAATAAAAAAAAGCCCAAGCCTTTCCTTCAAGACTTGGACTTTCCATCCATAATGAGAAAGTGCTGTTCTATATCTTTATTTTTTTAACTCTTCACTACTTGTATTACAGTAGGTACTATCTTTCCTTCCACGGTGAGATGTAGCTCGTAATTGCCAGCTGAGTAGTTGGCCATACTCATATTGAGGTTATTAGAGAATACAGGCATGTTCTCCAAGAAGCTTTCTCCATCTTTGACAATGCTAACAAATTGGACTGCTTGGACAGTAGTCATTGCAAGCTTCTGGCTGCTCGCAGAGTAATCAATACTCTCAAATGCCACATTAGTCTCAGAGTCAACCACTGTATAGGAAAACTGACTAATAGATAAAGTACTCGGCTGAGTGAAGTGGACTGGACGATCAATAGATGCAACGACTTGACCGTAAGTTGCTAGAGATCCCAAAGTGAGTATTGCTGCTGTGATGATTGTTGATAGTTTCATAGTATTTCTTATTTGTGTGCTTTACTTTCTAATTACAGATCAAAGATAGGATGGAGATAGAGGCATTCTTTGATGTTTTCGGTTTTTGGTATCATCTCTTCGATTATTGGCAAGCCTCATTCTGATATCGGAAAACGAAGATGTACTATAATCAAGAATAACAGAGAATATCAACAAAAAAGAGCCAAAGTTTTCTTCTGACTTTAGCTCCCTTTATCTTGAGTATGTCCACTCTGCAGTGGAGTGATTAGCTCTTAGTAACTTCGATAATTGTCGGTACTGCTTTGCCTTCTACTGTCAAGTGGAGTTGATAATCTCCCACTTCGTAGTTCTCTAGGCTCAGATTAAGACTATTCGCTAATACCGGCATATTATTCAAGTAGATATCACCTTCTTTGATGATTGTGATAAACTTTACTGCCTCTATCGTACTCAAAGAGAGCTTCTGCTTGCTCGCTGAGTAATCAAGACTCTTGAATGTCGCATTGGTCGATGCATCAACAATATCATACGATACTTTGCTGATCAATAGCGATGATGATTCTGACCAGATCTCTGGAGAATCAATGGATGCAACTGCTTGACTGTAACTCACGAGTGAGCACATAACGAGAAGTGCCGTTGGAATAATAAATTTTGGATTCATAGTAATTGTAATTAAAAAAATTAAAAATGTACTAGTGACTCTAGAGCCACTCATTCTAATTGTGATTGGTTGTTATTTTGGTCGGTATTTGTCCCTCGACGGGCTATCTATCTACGACTGAGCTTTACACTTGTATCTCTAGTAAATGATAATAAGATGGACCCTTCATTGCTGAAGAATCCATCTTATCAATTCATAATCATTGGTGATTGCCAATACTACTTAGTCAATCACTATTAATTTCTTGCTAGTCGTAATCTCATCGATGGTAACATCAATTGTGTATACTCCTCCTGAGACTTGGTTGATATTCAGTGGGAAGAAGTGCTCACCTAATTCGAGACTAGGGCTCAAGAGTACTTCTCTGATGATCAACTTACCGTTCATATCTCGCAATGAGAGAGTTGCTCTTGCATGCTGTATCTCGTTAGAGATCGCTACAGTTATACTCTCTGATGCTGGATTTGGATACACTTGGATGGCATTGTCATCCTGCTCTGCAGCTACAGTCAATGAGACGATTTCACTTTGCTCAACTTCTCCATTAGACATCTGCGCTAGTATTCTATAGTAATATGTACCTGCCTCTGTGGCATCGGCATCTCTCATATTATATGTATACTGATCCGAAGATTTCTCTGCGAATATCTGACCGATATCTTCAAAGTCTCCATCTCGCTTCGATTGAACAGTATAGTAATCTACATTACTGTCATTACCAACTGTCCACTGTACTTGGTTATCCTGGTCATATCTATGAACTGATACATCTAACCATAGATTAGATAAGATCGCTCCAGTTACAAATCCTGCATCGATATCAGCCATATGCTTACCTGCTTGGGTTCTGAATAGCTTAGTAGTATTCAATCCATTAGAGTAATCAATATCACTATCGATAGTATCGTCTCCCATATTACCGATCGTTGGTACAAAACCATTTGGCGGCATAAACTGGAGGTAATAGTTCCTCTCCTGGAGGTAGTCTACATAGTAGTTACCATCTGGATCTGACATTGTCTGATCTACTAGTATTCCATCTTCGTCATAGACCATGACCTCTACTGCATCAAGCCCTTGCTCACCTGCATCTAGCAAACCATTTCCATTGCTGTCCTCCCAGACTTTGTCTCCTAATGTAGACATTGGCTCGTACCCAGCTCCTATTGTGCAATTGTTCTCATCTCCACAGTCCAACGTGATTACATTGGTTGTTCCTGGTCCATTCTGTCCAGTCACATCACTATCTGTAGCGTCGTTACCTACATTTGCATTTACAAGAGTGAGACCTATAGGAGGTGCTATATATTTGACATAGTATCTGCCTGGAGGCACACACATCTTCCAGTATCCGTCATCTGATGGTGTCCCTGGCTTATGCCCTGTAAACTGGAAATCATAAAGCTCCCATACACCGTCATTGTCTTTGTACACTTCTACTTTGATACCATTGACTCCATTCTCTGAAGGATCTTGGACATCATTGCCATTGGTATCGTACCAGACAGTCTCTCCGAGTAGTATACACTCGTAGTATCCTGCATCCGCCGAATCTAAGTCACACTCTCCTGATGACAGTGTAATCAATGCTGTAGTCCCTTCTCCATTACTGCCATTGACATCACTATCAATAGTAAGGTTAGTTCCATCACCTGATGTCGTTGCTGTATACTCTCCTGGTGCAAAGAACTTCACATAATAGTCACCTGGATAGATCCCGTTGAAGAGATACTCACCATTCGAATCGGTAAATGTAAACTGTACAATTGCATCATTCGCATTGAACAATTCTACTCTGACACCACTTAATGGCGCTTCTCCAGCATCTTGGATACCATTGCCATTACAATCATTCCATACTGTACTTCCTACTTTGGCTAAGACCAATAATCCAGCATCTACTGAATCATTATCTTGACCAGGCTCTAAGAAGATACACTCTGTCAATCCTCCAATATTCACATCACTATCTGCTGACTCGTCTCCGCCTTGATCTTGAAGCGTAAAGGCACATCCTGCTGGCAATTCGCTGATATCAAACTGTAACTGGTATCCTCCATTGATGAGAGATGGCAGTAACTGATCGAATACAAAGTTACCATTGGCATCTGTATAGACGACATCTGTAACCCATGGATCTACCGGCTGTCCGTCACATCTCGTGAGTGTTACTTTGACTCCTGGTACTCCTGCTTCACCCGCATCTTGGATACCATTACCATTGACATCTTTCCACACTGTATCACCAATCTCACCTGTCACAAGGACTTCTGCAGCATCATTATCATCTTCGTCATTATCTCCATTACCAAATGGATTGTTGACATCCTCATCTATGACATTATCATTGTCATCACCATGGAAGATATTGTCATCATCATCTCCGTCGATAAGATTATTATCGTTATCTGGATCATTATCTGGTGTACTATCTGCATCTGCACGTGGAGCACCTGTGGCATCAGTCATCTCTGAGACTTCTGCTTCATTGTACCAGCTACTTGCTGTTGCGTCTACTGGTACATCTACTCTCAAGTTCAAGATTAAGTTCTCTACTGTGCCTGGTACAAATGGTCCAGCAATCGTGTACTCTAAGTTACCTGACGCTGTCATTGACCATCCAGTATTGAGTGCAGCATCGAAGATATATCCATTACGTAAGTAGTCTGTAATGACTGCATTGTAGACATCTTGATTACCTTGATTATAGACATCTATATGGTATTCCACAACATCTCCAGGGATAAATGGTCCGATACTATCAACTCCCATCCATGTAGCGACTTTGCTCAATGCTAAGTCATAGACTGGAATAAACTCTACATCGTGATCATCTTCATCAAGTGGATCTGTGACCACATCATTGATCGGTACTCCATCATTATTCGGATCAGCATCAGGCGTACTATCGTAATCATCGATTATTGGTGCTTCTCCATTCTCATCAGCAAAGTCACTAATCTCTGCTGCATTAGAGAATGCATTCGTTTCAGTACATTGCTGTAATCTGAGTACGATCGTCACGATGTCATTGTCACTTGGAGCTAATACACTTGTGTAAATATATGTTGCATACCCAGTAACTGGATCATAAGACCATCCTGGATTGGTCGCGGCATCGAATGCATATCCGCATGGAATATACTCTGTAATCTCGATATTGCTCGCTGCTAATCCTCCTTGGTTATAGAGTGTCAAATCAAATGGTATCGCTTGCCCGTAACTGTAAGGACCCATGACACTTGCACTCTTCGAAAGAGCCAAATCATATCCTACAATGACAGCTGCGACATCATTATCATCTTCGTCATCATCTCCAATGCCAAATGGATCATTGACATTTTCTCCGATTTCATTATCATTATCATCACCAGGCTCTACAGGATTGTCATTCTCTGGATCATTATCTGGTGTACTATCAGAATCTACTAGTGATCCATCTGCTGTGTTATTTCCATTTGAGTCTTCTGCATAACTGATTTCAGCTTCATTGACCCATACGCTTGGATTAGCACCTACTGGCACAGTCACCTCTAAGACTAATGTAAGTGTAGTACTTGCATCTGGTGCTAGTGCTGTATTGACATCATACGTCAGTAAGTTACCTGCCATTGTCCAACCAGAGTTATCAGCTCCATTGAAGATAAACCCAGTATTGAGGTAGTCAGTAACAGTAAAGCTAGCTGCTGTCATATTCCCTTGATTGATTACCTCAATGCTAAAGGTAACAGCATCACCTGGCACGAATGGACCTTGACTAACTATTGTCTTTCTCAGTGCTAGATCAAAGATATCAAGCTCTTCTACATCGTGATCATCTTCATCGTTGACATCATTAACTTGATCATTTATCACATCAACATCATCATTGAGTGAGTTAGAGTCACTATCGATATCTATTGCTGGCTCATCTACATCCTCACTCATCGCATTGGATATCTCTGAGTAATTAGCATGTGCATCTACACCCGAATCTAAGCACTGCTGTAGCCTCAATGTTATTGTTGCTGTAGTACTAGCTCCTGGTATTAATGTACCTGGAAGAGTCATTATTGCATTCCCTGTGGATGCATCATATGTCCATCCTTGAGCATCATTACTTGGCTGATATGCATATCCGCAAGGGATGTAATCAGTCAATTCTATATTGCTTGCTTCTATACTTCCCTGATTATACACAGTGAATGTAAATACAATGTCATCGCCATAGACAAGTGGAGCAGCAGCATCTGTTGTCTTGACATGTGCCAAGTCAAAGATTTCTATCCCCGCTGGATCATGATCATCTTCTTCGCCACCATTATCTTGACTCGTCAGATCTCCGTCAGCAACATCTCCTGGCTCTACGCTATTCTCTGTCGCGTTATCAGATCCAGGATTACTATCTATATCCATTGTCGTTCTATCATCACCAAACTCATTTTCTGCTCCAACAATTTCAGCATAGTTAATCCAATCAGTCTCGCCACCATTCGTAGCAACGAGAGTGAGTACCATCGTGAATGTTTCACAACTATTAACTGCAATAACTGGAATCGTATAGATTGGCTGAGTGACAGTTCCAGTCCACGGCCCAGTCTGATCTGCAAAATCAAATGCATATCCTGCTGGTAAATAATCTGCGACCTCTACATTCTGTGCTCCTATGTTTCCTTGATTACAGACTGTAATCTCAAAATCCATATTCATTCCATAGCTATATGGTCCAGCAGTATTCAATTCTTTAGCTAGAGCTAAATCAAAGATTTCTACTCTTTCTGGATCGTGATCATCTTCATCAGTAGTATCTATACCTGGATTATTTATCCCGCTTAATCCACTACCGTCTCCATCTATATAATCATCACTCGCAGTCCATGGCTGACCACCTGCATCATCATAGTTAGTTGCATCAGGATCACTATCGATATCTAAGAGATCAGGGTTCAAACTATCGTTATCATCATCATAATCTATGATCTCTGCGTAGTTAGTATAATTAACTTCGAGGTCACCTGGACACTCTACTACAACTAACTCAATCGGTACTATTACGACATCTCCAAATGCTAATGTCGTCTCGTCATAGATAAATGTAGCTGTACTGTTTGCAGCATTGTAAACCCATCCTGGATTTGCCCCAGCCGTAGTTGGGAATTCAAATCCACATGGGATATAATCAATTACTTCAAACTGTGTCGCAGTTACAGTTCCTTGGTTAGTGACTTCGATATCAAATACTCTAGTCTCTCCATATGCTTGGAGTGGAAGATCACTCTGATCTTTCTTAGCTAGAGCTAAATCAAACTCTATGACAGGAGTTATACTTGCTGGATCACTATCATCTTCATCTCCATTAGCATTATCCATCTCGTCATCTCCTCCAAATACGTCATTGCCATTAGTCGTGTCTGGCGTACTATCTACATCCACAGGGAATCCATCCGTTGGGTCATCATTATCATCAGCTGAAGAAATCTCTGCTGTATTGACTATCGTACCACCTCTATATTCGATATCAATCGTAAATTGAATCTCAACTGCTACATTATCTCCTGCCGCTAAGAATGGTATACTTGCATTTAATTGAGCCAATGCTGGGTCTACCATATTGTTCCATGATGCATCATTCAATACGAGTCCTACTGGTATGTAGTCTGCCAATTGGATATTGTATGCATCTAATGAACCTTGATTCACCACGTTGTGAACGAATATTACTTCGTCACCTGGACTCAATACATTATCTCCATTGTTATCGATAAATCTATCATACTTCTTCGTCAAAGCTAAGTCAAATATTTGACCGATTGTAATCATTTCAGCATCTTGATCATCGCCTCCATCTACATCATCTATATCGTCATCATTGGCAAGATCATTTGGAGTTGCATTATCTCCAAATGTACTGTCTTCGTCCTCTAGACCTATCGCATTCTCCGCAGAAGTTATCTCCGCGTCATTGACAATACTTGTACCCATAAATGCTGGATCAACTTGTAACACTATATCAATTGATGCACTCGTTCCCGCTGGGATACTCTGTATTGTTGCTGATGGTGCAGTGCTTGTACCACCTATCCATAACGGATTGTTTGCTACTGTAAAGATGAGATCTGATGGCACATAATCTGTAATTTCAATTTGAGTTGCATCAAGATTTCCTTGATTGTATACAGTCATACTGAAAGTAACCAGCTCACCTGCACTTATCATAGAGTCTCCATCTGAGTCATCAAAGCTCGTCGTCTCCTTAGTCAAGGCTAAATCAAAGGTCTGTACTATCGAGATCGTCTCCGGATCCTGATCATCACTACCGTCTGTAGACGCTGTATCATCATTATTTGGATCGTTTGGATTTGCATTGTCTCCTGGTGTACTATCTACATCTACTGGTGTATTACCATCCACATCTTCTGCACTTGCGATCTCTGCATCATTGGTGATACTCGTACCCATGAAGTCAGCGTCTACTGTAAATGTGATTGTTACTATCTCACTCTCGCCTGACGCTACAAATGGTATCTCATTATTCAATGTCGCTACTCCGCCTGCTGCACTCCAGTTTATATCTGTAAGTGTCAGTCCGGCAGGTACGTAATCGTTTAATTGTACATTGTATGCATCCAACGTTCCTTGGTTGAATACTTCTAAGTTATATGTTACTGTACTCCCTGGTACGATCGGTGTCGTACTACTACTTCCTAAGCTCTTCACTAAGGCCAAATCAAACGTCTGCCCTATCGCGATCGTCGCTGGATCATAGTCATCACTTCCGTTCGTAGAGGCAATGTCATCATCATTCGGATCTGGTGTACTGCCATCTTCTGTATCTGGTGTACTATCTACATCTACTGGTGGTGTATTCGTCGGATCTAAATCATCATCTGCTGACGCTATCTCTGCATTATTCGTAATGCTTGTACCCATGAAGTCTGCATCTACTGTGAAGCTGATCATTACTGTAGCATCAGCACCTGCTGCAATACTCGCTATCGGAGTATTCAAGTCGGCTACGCCTGCTGTCTCTGTCCAGTTTGCATCTGCCAGTGTCAAACCTGCTGGGATATAATCATTCACATTGATCGTGAAGGCATCTAAGCTCCCTTGGTTAAATACTGTAATGTCAAATACTACTGTACTCCCTGGTACGATCGGACTATCACTCAATCCCGCATTTAAGGTCTTCGTTAACGCTAAGTCAAATACTTGATTTATCATTACTTCGGCTGGATCTTGATCATCGCTACCGTCTGTCGCGACCGTATCATCATCGTTAGGATCGTTAGGGTTCGCATTATC
>CALLAW010000062.1 GCA_938001865.1 uncultured Saprospiraceae bacterium
CACATTTACCTACGAGTGAGTACCACTCATCTTGAGAGTGCCTACGCCACAGGGCTCTTCTTCCGATTCAACGCCATTGCAGCGAAGAAGTAATTTGGAAGTGATTTCTTTGGGTCACGCTTATCGAGGTGGAGGTACCAATTGACTTTCTTGATGATGGGTATCTTATGAGCCTCGACGAACTCTATCAGCGTACCATCTGGGTCTTCGATATAAGCGAATCGACCAGCTGCTTCTCCCATGTCAAAGCTGTTAGCACTATCAACTGTAAACGGATGACCAGCTGCCTCACATGTAGACTTCAAATCTTCCATACCATTGATGTCAAAGCATAAGTGGATGTATCCAAGATCTCCCCACAGTCTTCCTTCAAAGACAGACTGAGGACTTCGGTCGAGACATTGGACGAGCTCGATAGTGGTAGCACCTAAGAGTCTTGAGAATGCTCCCTTCCTCGGTTGGCTGTGAGTCAGGAGGACCCGACGATATTCTTTGCCCTGAGCATGGAGATTGCTGAGGTCTTCAAAGGTACCATTGACATCAGAGACTACTTTGTCATATCCAAGAATATCTGAGTAGAAGATTATCGAACGATCCATATCCGTCACTCCAAGGCTAGCACCGCCGATACCACCACTGTTATGGCCAGTAGAGTTGAACCAATCATCGCTAGCACAGACTTCTAAGAGATTGCCCCACGGGTCTTCGGCGAAGAAGTGCTCTACACCGTGGATGTTGGAGACCTCGCTGAGTAATGTGATGCCAGCATCCTTGCAGTAAGTGTACTGCTTCGCGACATTCCTTACTTTGAACTTGGAGCAGAGGATACCAAGATCACCATACTGTACTTTGTCCTTGGGTCCGACGGGAGTACGGCTCGTATACTGCCAGATCTCCATCCCACCACCTCCATTATAGTTGAGTGCTAATACTGCATGGCGTTGTTGTGGTTTGCCATCAGTATAAGGGAGCATCAGACCTGCCTCAGCCGCTTCATCGAAGACTGGAAGATCCATACCAAAGTGTAGGCGATACCACTCCCAAGTCTCATAGACTGACGCATTGCCAAGACCGACCTGTTGGATACCGCTGATGTTATATCCCATAAGTGACTAGGCTAATACTTGTTCTTTGATGTCTCTCTTTTTGTATTCGCCGCTCTCTAGGTTTTCTCTGATTGCGATGAATGCCTTTACTGTGATTTCGATATCCTCTGGAGTATGAGTAGCGGTAGGGATTAATCTGAGTAAGAGCATACCCTTAGGGATCACTGGATAGACTACGATAGAGCAGAAGACTTTGTATATTTCTCTAAGGTCATAGACTACATGAGTTGCCTCAGGTACTTCTCCACTGAGGAATACTGGAGTCACACAAGAGTTAGTTTTGCCAAGGTCAAAGCCCTCTTCTCTCAATCTTGATTGGAGGAGTGTGACATTTTTCCAGAGATTCTCTTTGAGCTCAGGCATAGACTTGAGCATCTGGAGTCTTTTGCGATTACCGAGTACTTGAGTCATCGGCATTGATTTAGCAAAGATCTGAGATCTCATATTGTACTTGAGGAACTGCATGGTATCCTTATTACCAGCTAGGAATGCTCCGATACTTCCCATCGACTTAGCGAATGTAGAGAAGTAGATATCGATATCAGCTTGTACACCTTGCTCTTCACCAGCTCCGGCACCTGTCGCTCCTAATGTTCCGAATCCATGTGCATCATCTACCATGAAGCAGAATCCATATTTTTTCTTCAGCTCTACGAGTTCTTTGAGTTTTCCTTGATCACCTTGCATCCCGAATACTCCCTCTGAGATGAGTAAGATATCTCCACCTTGCTCGTCAGCGATCTTCTTAGCTGCGATGATTTGCTTCTCAGCACTCTCCATATCATTGTGAAGGAATGAGAATCTCTTACCTGCATGCATCCTGACACCATCTACGATACAAGCGTGACAGTTCTTATCATAGACGATGACGTCTCTCCGTGTGACGACACACTCTACGGCAGACATGATACCTTGATAACCAAAGTTGACCAAGACAGCAGCTTCCTTCTGGACAAATTCTGCAAGTTCTTTTTCAAATTCTCCATGCTGATCTGTATTACCAGACATCATCCTTGATCCCATTGGATATCCGAGTCCCCAATCTCTAGCAACCTCAGCATCTACTTTTCTGACTTCTGGATGATTGGCAAGTCCGAGATAGTTATTGATGGACCACATGACCACTTCCTGCCCATTGAATGTCATTCTGTTAGAGAGTTCACCTTCTAACTTTGGAAATATATAGTATCCCTCTGTTTGTTCGGCATAGTTACCAAGAGGGCCTTTATCTGCTTTGATTCTGTCTATTATTCTCATAATTTCAACTTTGAGCTTTATTTAGCGGCAACAAAGATAACCAAATTAGACAAATATACCTCTTACTCTGTCGACTTAACCACTCAGTACAGCCACAGGTTGGGAGGGTTGATCTGTCTCACTTTCGTGAAAAAAAAAATGATATCGAGTGTTTCACATCTCCGATGATTGGATGCTTGGTCTGATCCTCTGATCAGTCTGACTGCTTTGACTTCTTCTTAAGCATAGACCTCAGTATACCTGGAAAGAATCGCTTCAGTTGGATGCCCAAGAGTTCTTTACCTCCGAGTAATACTTCTTCTTTACGTTTTTCGGCAGCATCACAGATTGCCTTGGCGACATACTCCGGTGACATGCCATTGGCATTATCAGGATCGGCTTTGCCAAGAGCCTTACCATCAGCTGATATGGCATTGTGAGCTATCGGAGTATTGACATATCCTGGACAGATGAGACTTACGATCACTCCATGATGCCACGCCTCAGATCTCAGACAGTCAAAGAATCCATGGAGGGCATGCTTACTCGCGGCATATCCAGATCTGTAGGGAGCTCCCAGCTTGCCTGCGACACTTGAGAGGGTGATGATATGGCCTGAGTTGTTCCGATAGAGTGTGGGGAGTACTTGCTTAGTCAGGTGGACTACGCTGAAGTAATTGAGATTCATCAACTCCTTGTACACACTGTAGTCAGTCTCGATGACTTGAGATCGTTGCGATCGACCAGCATTGTTGATAAGCATGAAGAGGTCAGAGTGTCGTGACAGCACATCTGTAGCGACTCTCTGTATGGCATCATCATCTAGCATATCGAGGACGACTACTTCTGCCTGATCTGGGTATGGGAGGCTCTTCTTTACAGCCTCTAACTTGTCAGTACTCCTGGCAGAGAGGATCACATAGGCGCCACGACTAGAGAGCTCATGTGCTAGAGCTTTGCCGATACCAGAGGATGCTCCGGTAATCCATACAGACTGAGTATTGAAGTATGCTGACATTACGAAGATTTAGATTTTTTGAACGTATACGGGACTGTCCTATCGAGGTCCAATGCCTCTAAGAGTATCGGTTCGAGGAGATCAAGTGAGATATCTTGGACTGTATTGTAGAGGATACCTTTAGCCATTTTTCTTCCATTTGCATGCAAATGCGGAGAATCTGACAGCTCTCTCCCTCTGACGAATACCAGCTCTACTGCTCCAGACTTCTTTGGCGATGTATAGCAGACCCACGTCTTTTGATAATAGAAGGGTACTCTGTACTTGTACTTGCACTCTATCGTAGGGAAACCACCAAAGTAATCATACAGATAAAGCATGATTTCTGACTGAGTTGGTGCCTGTCTTTCGATATAGTTGAGGACTGCTTGCATTGATCACAAATGTAGAAGAAAATTACCTACGAAGATGACATTTGGCTTTACTGATGATCGTCTTCATCTCACGTACCTCTGAGTTATCTGCTCTCTATCTATTGGAATGTAATCTCCTGAGCTGGGCTCTTATATCTCTTCACAGCACTCATGATGAGCAATAATGAGAGGATGCCTCCGATCGCAATGATACCTACAGTTCCTAGCGTCTCATGGAGCATCCTTATGATCATAAATACAAAGTTGGACTTCCTGGCAGATCTTGAATTGCCACTCGTCTCGAAGTCAGGATTCATCACCACGAATGCCGTGAACGCTATGACTCCAAGAGGCCAGAGAAGGTTTTTGAGTAAGGTAGTCGTTGAATTTTCGGTTTCGACGGAGCGGGAGAGCGGAGTCTGATTGCCGATGTAGTCACCAAGGTTGAGAGCAGTAGCTACATTGTCAAATATCCACATTTGACTCTTTACTTTGTCCTTTTTGTTTTTGTATTTGATGGACATTTTTTCTGATTTTTCATTCATTTTGACCTCAGTGATGCGATCATAGGGGATGATTCCATGATATCCCAGACCTTTACCATCTCGGGCATTTACGACTTCTTCCATTTTGTCAAGCGAGTCGTACTTATCACTACTAAACCAGAGGTTTGCTTCATTGAGTTTGAGACTCGTGTAGGCATTGTCATTTTTGATTAAGATGATTTCGTCTGTCATGATTTGATTCTTTGAAGGCAATTCAGTACTTAGTTTGAGTGACTAAGTTACAAATAAATTATTGCTTCCGTAAAGAGGCTCGATTGAGCTATTGTTACACACCAATTACATGATATCAAATGAGAGCAACTTACGTCTCGGTGTCAGAGATGTCTCTTCGTCTCACTCTGTGGAGTGGTTGGTTCTCTGAGTTTGATGTAATCTGTCAGTATTGTAAAGATCGCTAATGGGCTCAATAATGGCAACACTCAGTGTACATTCATGGTCTTATAATCTTGTCAGTGGTAAGTCTAAAAAATCAAGTATTTTTACGCAAGTATAACCATACAAATCAGACTTATGAAACCCTTACTCTACGTTACGCTTACGCTTAGCCTTATCATATCGAATCTTTACGGTCAAAAGACTCTCACTCTAGAGACTACCGTCTTGACTGAGAGTGAGGTTGCTGTTGGTCTTGACATCCCGTGGGAGTTGAGTTGGGGGCCTGATGATCACCTCTGGTTGACAGAGAGAGAGGGGTCAGTCAAGCGTGTGGATCCACAGACAGGAGTAGTAACTACAGTGCTTGACTTGACAGATGAGGTGCTTTCAACTCAAGAGAGTGGGCTCCTTGGTATGGCTTTACATCCAGATTTTGACTCTTCACCATATGTCTATCTTGTGTATACCTATGAGCAAGGATTTAGCCTGACTGAGAGATTAGTAAGATATACGTGGGATGGGAGTCAACTCATGGATCAGGTGATTTTACTTGATGAGATTAGGGCTGGTAATATCCATAATGGTTCGAGATTGGTCATCTCTCCAGACCTTAAGCTCTTCATGACTACAGGTGACGTTGGGAATAGTGACCTCTCTCAAGATCAAGATGCAATCAATGGCAAACTCTTAAGAGTCAATCTGGACGGCAGTATACCCTCTGACAATCCAGACCCCAATAGCTATGTCTATAGTTACGGTCATCGCAATAGTCAAGGACTCACCTATGGGCCCAATGGTCAGCTCTACTCCTCAGAGCATGGTGCTCAGTCGTCTGACGAGCTCAATCTGATAGAGGTAGACCGCAACTATGGCTGGCCCAATGTAGAGGGTGCTTGCAATACAAGCGTAGAACAGAGCTTCTGCAATGCATTCGATGTCAAAGAACCACTGATAGAGTGGTCTCCATGTGTAGCAGTCAACGACCTCGCATACTATGATAGTCCAGCGATCCCTGAGTGGGAGGGTAAGTTACTCATGGCTGTACTTGGAGGCTTCGTCAAGAATCCTAGACTCTCTGTGATCACTCTCAATGCGGAAGGTACAGAGGTCTTGGCTGAGGACAGATACTTCCAAGATTACGGTAGGATAAGGGATATCTGTGTGAGCCCACAAGGTGTCATCTACTTCGCTACTAATGGATCTAACTACCCGGGCTCTGGACCCAATAAGATCATCTCTTACACATCCAATATCACCATCAACACTCTTGACATCACTGAGAGTAAGTCACACATCTCTCTCTATCCCAATCCAGTCAAATCGAATCAATCCATGACCCTAGACTCCGACCAATCACTCGTGGGTGGGCAGTATACGATCATCGGATATGATGGTAAGGGATATCTCCATGGTAGTGTCGAAGCTCAGACTATGAATGTGAGCACAGAAGGACTCCTCACTGGTCAATACTATATCAGAGTACAGCAAGCAGAGAACAGTATTACGCAGAGTTTTGTCGTAGAGTAATGTCATATAGAAGGAAAGAATACAGCGATAAATACAAGAGAGGAATCAATGGATAGGATTATAGGGAGGTATAAAGGAGGAGATGATGGACCATTACTTGTACTCATCGGAGGCATGCATGGCAATGAACCTGCTGGAGTCAGAGCTATAGAGCTCTTGCTCAAAATGCTAGAAGTCGAGCCAATCAAGAATAATGACTTCTGTCTAGAGGGCAATGTGATCGGTCTGATTGGCAACTTTAGAGCTCTCGAGTCCAAGGTCCGATTTATCGATAGAGACATGAATCGATGCTGGTCTGCTGATGTGATTAGCAGTACTGACGACTCGATTGCTGAGTATCAAGAGATCAGAGAAGTCTTCCAGATCATCCAAGATGAGATAGCAGCTACGCAGAGTCAATCAGCCGTAGTCCTTGATCTCCATACGACATCATCAGACCAAGGAATCTTCGTCATCCCGTCAGTGGATGAGTCAAGTCTCAAGATCGCTAAACAACTCCATGCTCCCGTAGTACTGGGCATTACAGAAGGATTGAGCAATACCAGTCTTCACTTCTTCAATACTGTCAATGTAGGTATCCCTACGATACCAGTAGTCTTCGAGTCAGGCCAACATACTGAACCCCTCTCTGTCAATCGAGCAATCGCCGCAATCATTAACTGTATGAGGACCACTGAGATGGTCAGAGAAGAAGATGTCGAAAATATCCATGACAGGGTATTGATCGAGTATTCCAAAGATCTCCCACGCGTCGTGTACCTGACCTATGGTCATCCAATCTCTCAGGAAGACCAATTCGTCATGCAACCTGGATATGCTAACTTTGACCTCGTCACGCAAGGCGAGTGGATAGCGAATGATGTCAATGGCAAAATCTACTCTCCTCACAACGGAAGAATCCTCATGCCACTCTATCAGAAAAGAGGTGAGGACGGATTCTTCATCGTACAAGAAACACAAAAATGATCACAGAAGCACAAATCAATGCAGTCATCCAGAAACTGCAAGACTCAGCTGAGTTACATACAGAGGAGATAGATCATCTCATCAATGCCAATAGCATCTACCTGCAGTATGTAGATAGAGAAGGTGAAGTACTCTTCATCGAAGAGAAAGACTATCTAGAAGCAATCATATATGTCATATTAGATGTCACTGGACTCATAGTCACAGACATAGACAAGATCATAAAGCTAGAGGAGCATAACTGGGAAGTCATGCAATCGAGTAAGACGATAACAGATGCCTTTGACACTTACTTTGCAGAGTATCCAGAGGAAGATCTGCTCGCCTATGTAGAAGACAGCATCTCAGTACCTGATGACGAAGAAGGCTTCGACTTTTTGACGCAAGTCGGCAAAGAATATATGGTCGTCAAGTGTAAGTCACTCATCGACTATACTCTCTCTCAAGTATCATAATCTCAAAACTCCGTATCTATGAATATCCATCTCTTAGCAATCACCCTCTTCTTCATCACTTGTAACTCTCTACTTATGAGTCAATCTGACCTAGATTATTACCATACGATACCACAGAGTCCCGATACCTTGACCGCTACTACCCTACTTGTGAGGAGTATAGATGGTCTAGGATTTAGATACTATCATGCTACTGATGGACTGACTGTCACTGATCTAGAGTATACCGCAGGCAATGGAAGCAGGATGGTCATAGAAGTGTTGCAACACCTCCTCGGCCTGGTAGAGATGGTAAGCAATACCGTACACAATGAGCCCAATATCAGACCTCAATCGTCCACAGACTCCATGAGTTATGAAGAGTTGAGAGCAGCCACCCTCAGCACTCTCAAAGACGCTAGGGACAAAGCATTGACACTCACTGATACAGAACTAGCCAAGTGCCAGATCATCTTTCTGCGAGCTGGCGAGACATCAGAGTACCCAATCTGGAACCTCATCAATGGCCCTCTCGCGGATGCGATGTGGCATACTGGTCAGATAGTCAGCCACAGGAGAGCAGCAGGCAATCCGATCAATCCGAAGATTAGTGTCTTCTCAGGGACTGTGAGAGATTAGTCTCACTCAGGTAAATGGCAAACAATTACAACTCAACAAATTAGAAAAAACCGCAGAGCATATGTCAGACTTGCAATCAACCATACTCGCAACCATACTCTTTACGATCATCACCATCACAGCTTGTACTCCTAAGATCATACAGGAGATTACCTATGACGAGAGGATGCTCGACACGCTTACAGTCACAGCACCTCGAGAGATCAACTCACAATTCAATGAGCTACCACTCTATCGAGAGACTCCTGCTCGGACGATGGACTTGATCCATACGAGTCTCGACATAGACTTTGACTGGGATCAGAGTGCTGTACTAGGTGTGGCTAGATTAGAGATAAAGCCATATTTCAGTCCCATCAATGAAGTGAGCCTTGATGCCAAAGACTTTGATATCCATAGTGTCGTTGTGGATAAGAGTCCTACTACTGACTATACCTATGACGGTAAGATACTCAAGGTAAATCTCAAACAAACCTATACTAAGGACCAAACAATCACCCTGACAATAGACTATACCGCATACCCCAAAGGAACACCTAATAGTGGAGCAGCCATTACGTCTGACCAAGGACTCTTCTTCATCGATCCCCTAGGAGTCTACCCCGATAAGCCTACACAGATCTGGACACAGGGAGAGACTGAGTATAACTCTCGCTGGTTCCCTACCATAGACAAGCCCAATGAGAGATGTACTCAAGAGATCAAAGTGACAGTACCAGATAGCCTAGTATCGCTCTCCAATGGGGTACTCGTCAGTAGTCGATCACTCGGTAATGGTCTTAGGCAAGATCACTGGAAGCAGCAATTGCCCCATGCTCCATATCTCTTCATGCTAGCCATCGGTGACTATGCTGTAGTAGAAGAGGTGCATAATGGTCTACCCCTTCAGTACATGGTCTATCCAGAGTACGAGCTCGATGCCAAGAAGATATTCAATCATACACCTGAGATGTTGACATTCTTCTCCAAGTTAGTCGGATATGATTACCCGTGGGATAAGTACTCACAAGTCATCGCAGAGGACTACGTGTCAGGAGCTATGGAGAATACATCAGCAGTCATCTTCGGAGAGTTCGTCCAGAAGGATAGTAGAGCATTACTCGATGAGCCCAATGATAAGATAGTAGCTCATGAGATGTTTCACCATTGGTTTGGTGATCTCGTCACTTGTGAGAGCTGGTCCAATCTTACGATGAATGAAGGGTTTGCTAATTATGGAGAATATCTCTGGTTAGAGCATAAGTACGGCAGAGACCAAGCCGAAGAACATCGCATCGCTGAGTTACAGTCATACTTAGCATCGACGATAGGTGGAGAGACTCATGATTTGATTCACTTCGGATATGAGGATATGGAAGACATGTTTGATGTGCATAGTTATAACAAAGGTGGTCTTGTACTCCATATGCTCCGCAATGAGATCGGAGAAGATGCATTTTTTGCAGGACTCTCACTATACCTCCATGAGCATGAGTATAGCTCAGTAGAAGCACATGACTTACGCCTCGCGATGGAGCAGGTGACAGGTAGAGATCTTAGCACATTTTGGAATCAATGGTACTTTGCCTCTGGTCATCCAGAGATAGAAATAGAGATAGAGTATGATCCTGATACTCTGACTCTCACTGCGACTCAGCTCCAGCAAGCTCCAGACCACTATCCAATATTTACCTTACAGCTCAGTCCAAAGGTCTACTATCAAGATGGTACGCATCAGGAGGTAGAGTGGCGAGTAGACTCTAAGGTAGACAAGCTCACTATCCCTATCAGTAAGCCTGTAAGTGTGGTGGTTGCTGATGGTAATCATACTATACTTGGTATCGTCAAGGAACCCACATATGCAACTGACCAGCTCAATCACCTCGCGACATATAGCAATGAGTACCAAGATCTTATCACTGTAGTAGGGGCATCCCCTGAGTATACACCTGAGGCGGTTGCGAGACTTAGGTCTCATCCATACGAGACTATCAGAGCAAAGATGATAGAAGTCAGTGGAGATGACTATACGGTTAATCAGTTGATGGATTTGCTCAAGTCAGATCCAAGTCCAATGGTGAGGAAGGCAGCAATCTTTACTATCGCTATGACTGGTAATCGAGAGCTTGCTAGCCAGGCTGCCGCTGTCGGTATGAGTGACCAATCATACAATGTCGAGAAAGAAGCAATCTATATCAATCTTGCACTTGATCAAGAGAGAGGTCAGCAGATAGTGGACAGTATCTATATTACCAACCCTCTTCCTTATCTAGATCTTATCTCTGACTTGAAAGCTCATGAGTTAGATGAGTCTGATCTGGCATTCTATCACAAGTATCTCAATCAATGTGTAGATCAGAGTATCTACTATGTGGTCAATGATTATCTCAAGCTAGTCAAGACTCTTCCTAAAGAAAAAGCGAATGCCTCTATAGCATTCCTCCAAGGGTTAAAAGATGCGACCAATGAGTACTACAAATCATACTTCTATGGACAAGCTATCACAGAGTTGGAAGAATATCTCCGCCAATCAGACTAAAAAGTATGAGAATGTGATAAAAACAAAGAAGCCTCTCAATAAACAAAGGATGTTTGATTGAGAGGTCTTTGATTGTGGAAGTTGGTTTGAAATTATTCTCTTGAATTAACCTTAGTTGATTACTGTGATATCTCCGTGTTTTTCAATATTAGCTGTACCTGGGATCTGGATTCTCAAAAAGTAGACATAGACACCATTTTGGACAAAAGTCCCATCAATGGTCCCATCCCACCCAGAAATAGGATCATTCGTATCGAAGTCAGAGTTCTTATAGACTAGAGTTCCATAACGGTCATAGATCTCAAGTGTAATAATCGTAATATCATCATCCATCGTTTGTGGGTAGAATCTACCCTCTATTGGGTCCCCTTTGAAGAGGATATTAGGTACAAAGATGAGCTCTTCTCTTACGACATCTAGTGTAAACTCTGTAGTCTCTTCACATCCATTGACATCTATAAGCGTGACACTATATGCACTATCTTCTGTAAGGTCTTGGAATGAATAATCTAGACAGTCCGTACAATTATCTGGTAACGGTGGAGACCAGATTACCTCCGAGATATTACTTTGGTCAATATTAGTTGTGAGAGTTACATCTTGGTCATCGCCAAACTGTACTGTATACAAGCTACTATCGATTGTTAACTCTACAAATCCTTCTGGACAGTCGCATACTGGAGGCTCTATCGTAATCACTGTATTGCAGACTTGGCCTGCATCTGAGTATGTAATCTCTACACCTTCATCGATTGGTACATTGAGGATTGTAAATCCATTATTGACACTATTCACTGTGTACTGACCAGCGACTACAGATTCGGCATCTGTAGAGAGAGTGATTGTATAATCTTGGAGTGTTACATTGTTACACTCGAGTGTATACTCAAAGGTTTGTGGAGCTATGACCTCTCTTACCTCAACCATTGCTTCTCCTTGACATCCGATGTCATCAGTGACTGTGACTGAGATGACACCTCCTACATCTATTATATTGGATGCTTCAGTACTTCCATCAGACCAGCGGTAAGATTGGTAATTACCGGGAACAGATAGTGTAGTGAAGTCACCCGAACAGAAATCAAGATTGCCCTCAATCTCTGGTGTCGGTTTAGGATTGACGGTAAGAGTTTTTGTTGTTGCTGTAGAGCACCCTGTATTTACGTCAGTGACAGTAACTGTATAAGATCCAGCCTCTGAGACTTCGATCGCGGGTGTAGACTCTCCTGTACTCCAACTGTCAACGATCAAGTCTTGATTAATTACTGTAAATAGAGCTGACTCTCCCTCACATATAACAACATCACCCGATACGAACGGTAAAGGGAAGCCTATCTGTGTGACTGATACTGCAGCTACGTTGGTGCAGCCTTGTGCATCTGTCACTGTCACCATGATGTCTGCTGACTGGGTCAAAGTAATCGTTGGAGTATTATCACCAGTAGACCAGAGGTATTCGGTATATGATTCAGTCAGACTGAGTGTAGTAGATTCGCCTTGACAGAACTCTAAGTTACCCTCGATTACAGGTACGAATGGATCAGCAATCGTAACATCTACTGACGAACTTGCAGTACATCCGAAGTCATCTGTGACTACAAGTGTGTATGTCCCCGTCTGCGTGACGTAGAGATCTTTACTCTCTAATCCAGTAGACCATTGATATCCTGTGAACCCATCAGTACCCGAGAGATTACCTCCCTCTCCGTGGCAGATGACTGTCTCCCCATCGATACTGACTGAGATCTCTGGAGCTACCAATACTCCTAAGAGCTGAGTACCTTCACATCCCGCAGCATCGTATACTGTGACTGAGTATAAGCCTGATGCTGATACTTGTATTGATTGAGTAGTCTCGCCAGTAGACCAGAAGTAAGAGTCGTAGATATCAGTACTCAAGGTCTCCGTCTGACCAGGACAGAGGAGTGAGTTGCCGTAGATATTCGGTGCTAGTACATCGCCAGATGTGACAGTAACTGATGACATACCAGTACATCCAAAGCCATCTGTAACTGTGACACTATACGTCCCTGCTGACTGAGAGATAGATGCTTGGTCTTCTCCATTGCTCCACTCGTAGATGTCATAACTCCCATTGACTGTCAGGGTTGTATTTTGACCATCACAGACAAAGAGTCCTCCGTTAATTATTGGATTGAGATTAAAATTTTCAAATATTGAAATTTGGGTACTTTGGCTACAGCCATCTTGATCGCTTACTGTGACACTGTAGAGACCCGGCTCTGACACAGTAATGCTATTGGTATTGAATCCATTAGACCATTGGATTTGATCGTAGTTGGCATTGAGTGAGAGTTCGGTAGAGCTATCTTGACAGTAACCATCATTGCCCAATATCGCCACTTGATATGGTGGCACCTCCTCTACTGAGTAAGTTGCAGACCCTATACATCCAGAGCTATCCGTCACAGTTATGGTGTAGTCACCTGCTGTAGATGCAGTGATAGTTTGAGTTGTTGCTCCAGTATTCCACTGATAGGTGTCAAAGTTACCTACAGATAATACTGATGTCTCTCCAGGACAAAGTCGTTGGTCACCAGAGATGATAGGGATGAGTTCGTCTTCGACATTGACTAAGAGATTCGCTGTAGCGATACATCCATCACTTGATGTTACTGTCACTGAGATATCTCCTGGAGTGTCGACTATGATTTCGCTGGTTGTCTCACCTGTACTCCATGCTATCTGAGCATAGTCTCCGACTACTGAGTGCATAGTACTCTCACCAGTACAGAATGATCCCGACCCTAAGATATCGACATTCACCTCGTCAAATTGGATGACTTCTACACTTGACGTACCAGTACATCCGTCACTATCTGAGACTGTTACTTGATAGATACCACCTTGATCGACTGTCAAGCTTGCTGAGTTATCTCCTGTATTCCAGATCACTGAATCAAATCCACTCACGGAGAGTGTTGTTGACTCGTATGAGCATATCTCTAAGCTGCCATCTATCATGGGAAGGAGTACATCTGAGGCTACCACATCTACCGAGCTAGATGACATACATCCATTGGCATCTGTAATCGTGACACTATATGTATCGGTAATACCTACTGTGATACTAGGCGTCTCCTCTCCTGTGGACCAAAGGTATGTATCCATACCTGGATTGGTTGAGAGTTGCGATGTGCTGCCTCCACATAGACCAGTGTTACCACTGATTACTGCTGCTTGGAGGAGTGGTTGTACTGTAATTATTTGTTGATCTGTGACAGTATTGCCACAGTTATCTTCGGTAGTCCAAGTCCTTGTAATTGTACCTCCATCACAGTTATCTGCCTCGATGACTTCTGTCCCTTCCACTGAGACATTTGCCCCAGAGCAATTATCGACATATGTGACACTAGGCACTGGACCTAATGAATTCAATGAATTGATTGTCGTATTGGCAGGCAGGTCAGTTGCGATGGGTGCTTCGAGGTCTTCCCAGACTAATACTGTAGAGGAGAGATCACAGTAACACTCTTGGCACTCAACGAACTCAGATACTGATGCTCCTATGATTGGTGCAGAGAAGATTCCATCTGGAAAGGCGTTATAACTGTAAGCTGTATATGTACCACATGCATCGAAGTTAAACTCTCCACTAGCACCTTCTACTGTATAGATTATTTGATCGTTTTCGTCTGCGACGAACATCCACTGTTCGTAGCCATCAACTGTCGTCGCTCCATTTGCTTCAAATGTAATAGCGGTATTGGGACATGATGGAGATGCGGTGATCGTACCAGCATCAGCGTAGTCATCAAGTACCTTGACTGACATACAGAGTGGTACTGGAGGTTCATCTACAGTGATACATGGTGGATCTGATACATCCACACAGATTTGATAGTTACCAGGATTGTCAAATGTGATTTCTTGACTGACGATATCTTGACCTTCTTCGAGGAGTACTCCATCCTGATACCAATGGTAGATTACATCTCTTGGGTGAGGCTCTACGGAGTATGTCACAGCTCCATCCACTGTGTGGCAGAGTAGACTCTCACCTTCGATCTCTCCTTGTAGTGGATCTATGGCTGCTAATCCACACTGTCCTATGACATTGACCTCTACCGAACATGCAGAACCACACCATCCATCTACAAGTACATAATAGACTTTTTCGTACTCCATTCCTGACAGATTGAGGACCCTAGTATATCCATCTACTGCACCTTCTACTCCAGTGTCACACTCTATTGCAGTCTCAGGATCTAGTGAGCAATCGCTATAGACTGCAGCTTGCAATCCATAGAAGTCTGTCTGACAAGCCGGGCCTGCTGTACAATTGTTATATGTTATCTCAAGTGTAATCTCATCACACCAAGCGATGAACCCAAACCATGTTGGATTTTGTGATACTGTGGTAAGTTCTTCTCCTGGACACATCGGCTGAGGTCCATCTTGTGAGTGTAGGAACGAACTCATCTGATATGTATAACCATCCAAATCCCCGATATCACAGAGGATAGGAGCAGTCGTACACTTACATGTATTTTGATCTCCGGTAGAACATATCTCTGGTTCTCCATTAATTTGGCTGTAGGAGGAGATGGCTAATATGCACATCAATATACTCGCAACCAACTGCTGCAATGTCTGAGAATAAACTCTCATAATTTTTGAATTAAATTCTTTAGGTCTCGTAAGAAACAGGAGTCTGAGTAATTCTTATTACTCTTCTTAAGATGTAGACACAATAATATTGTGTCATCCCTATCTTTCCCTAAAATTTAACATCAAAAATGCTTCAGTATACTCACTTTTATGGACCTAAAAGACTACAGTAAGGTCTCCAGCCTTCGTAATTTTTCCTAGTCCTGGTACATCAAATATGAACAAATACACGTAAACGCCTGCCTCTACCCGCTGACCATTGAATGTAGCATCCCATCCAAATTGTGGTTCATTAGTTGAGAAGTTAGAATTAAAGTAGACAAGATTACCCCATCTGTCATAGACTGACATCTGATCAGTCGTAATATCTGTACTTCCTGATTGTGGGTAGAATGTCTCATCTTGTTGGCCAATCAATACGATATTGGGGATGAAGATATCGTCCTCTCTCTGTATCTGCACTGTAACAGTCGCAGAAGCTTCACATCCTTCATCACTGATAATCGTGGCAGTATATGTCACTGTTGACTCTACTCCTTCTAAGACGACATCTAGACAGAGTGGACAATCAATAGGTAGCTCTGGTAACCAACTAATATTAGTAATTTCTGATTCGTCTAGATTAGTGATCAAATTGAGATTAGCATCTCCACCGATATTTATGGTAATGAAAGGTTCTTCGAACTCGAGTTCTACGAGACTAGCCTCTTCTATTTCGATTGTAGTCAAATAACTACAGCCAGAAGCATCAGAGACTTCAACTAAGTAACTCCCTCCTGTCAAATCAGTAAACAATCCAGTACTGTTTTCGATACCATCTACAGTATAGAGATATGGTGGGTTACCACCAGCTAGTACTGTAAGTTGAATCTCGCCTCCGTCTATATCATCACATTCAGGATCGATGACTACTGATGCTACTTCACTTGGTCCACCATTAGGCAAGACGATTAGTGTGTCGCTGACCGTACACCCTGTAAGCAGATCAGATACATCTACATAATACTCACCAGCTAGACTCACTGAGATTTCAGCTTGATTAGGATCTGTGAGGATGTTACCATTATTTGTGGACCAAAGTGTCAGTGTTTCAAGACCATTGTTATCTATAGTTACTGCTAATAGACTTTCTGGGTTTTCACATGGTAGATTGATATCATCCCCAGCATTGATTGTCGGATAATTTTCAACAAGGAGTACTTCAATTGTATCAATATTTTGACAATTATTGTTGACATCTATTGCCTCCAAGTAATAAGTCCCAGGATCTACTACCTCAAGAACTAAGTCGTTAGCACCTATGATATCTCCTTCATCATCTGACCACTGATATTCGATCGTACCACTACTCTGTGACGTGGAGGCGTCTATCAATACTGACTCATTGGCACAGGTCAATAGTTCTGGTTCTAAGATCAGGAGGAGTGGATATTCCTCTTGATCGGAGATAATAATAGTCCCCATATTGTCACATCCAGTAATCGTATCTACAGCTATAAGTGTGACTTCACCTCCTTCGGTCACTACGACCTCGAGGGCTTCTATAGTCTCCTTCCCTGTCATCCAAGTATAGACGACATCCTGTTGCTCTCCTGTGGATAATATTACTGCATCTATCACACAGTCAATTACATTATCTGGTGCAGCAGATATAATAGCCAAGGGCTCATTAGTTTGATCCTCGACGATGACAGTACTCAGGACAGTACATACATTCTGTAAGTCGGTAACCTCGAGGGTAAATGTGCCACCAACACTTGTATCAAATGTTGGATTGTTGCTTACAACTATTCCATCTTGATCTGTCCAAACATAACTATAAATAGATCCTGAAGATGTCATATCACCCCCAACAGTATAGATTGGGAAATCACAATTGATAACTCCTGGCAAGCCACTATCAGCGATAGCGCTACATGCACAGTTAGGTGGAGTAACCATTAGCGTGGTATCACATGTAGTCAGTGTATTGGTAAGAGTGAAGGTGATAGCATCTGCTACAGGGATATCACTCACAGTAAATCCATCACCTGTAGGTACTCCATTATAAGGATTAACATCTATGACGTCTGCATCGGTGACTATTGACACTTCATAAGTCAATTCATCTTCGCTACAGTTGGTAGTGACATCTGCGGTAGGACTATTCGCTTGAGTCACACTATACTGACTAGTAGCTGTACATCCACTTTCATCAGTTATCGTTACACTATAGTCTCCTGGTACTGTAACTGTAATGTCGGGTGTGATTGCACTTGTATTCCAGATGTAGAGAGCATAATCCGCATTTACACTAAGTGTGGATTGGCCATCTTCGCAGAGTTGATTGAGTCCTGAGATCATTGGCTCTGGTTGGAGTAATCCGATGACTTGCACTTCATTACTCCCAGTACATCCACTCTCATCTGATACAGTCACTGAGTAGAGTCCTGGACTACTTACTGTAAGAGTCTGTGTCACATCACCAGTACTCCACACCCAATTAGAAAAGGAACTCCCTGCATCTAATATTGTCGATCCTCCAAAGCAGAATTCCTTATCGCCGACAATACTTGGACTGAGGAATTCTTCTTCTGTTACTGAGACTTGAGATGAAGCAGTACAGCCATTTACGTCAGTGATTGTTACGGAATAGTCTCCCTCTGTATCCACTTGGATTGTCTGAGTGGTCTCAGATGTCGACCAGATCCAACTATCAGCATCTCCACCGTCAAGTGTAGTTGATGCATTAATGCAAAATGCCGTAGACCCTGAAATCTCAGCGAGAGCACTCTCATAATATCCAACATTCATATTACTACTTGCTGTACAGCCGAGATCATCAGTCACCGTGACAGAGATCAGACTTGGCTCTGACGCCAGATATGTATCAGTAGTAGACCCATCTTGCCAGACATACTCAGCATAAGATCCATCTACTGAGAGTATTGTTGACTCTTCAAAACAGAAGAGTGGATCACCTAGGATCAGAGGTGTAGCTTGAGGTATCATACTGATCGTTACCTGAGACGATCCGGTACATCCTAGGTCATCAGTCACAGTAACTGCATAGTCCCCTACTTCTGTAACGATTAGCTCTTGGGTATTGAATCCCGTAGACCAAAGGTAGGTGTCAAAACCCGTCGGAGCGGAAATGGTAGTACTCCCTGATGACTCACAATAGTAGTCTGGACCACTAATCTGAATATCAAATGACTGAACTTCTGTCACTAGGATATCAGAAGAACCACTACAGCCAGACTGATCAAACACTGTAACGCTATATGTACCTCCTTCGGTTATAGTAATCTCGTTGGTATCATCACCAGTACTCCAATCATAGGTAGCAAAAGTGCCAACTGTCAATACTCCATTAGATCCTTCACAGATCTCAATATCCCCTCCGATCTCTGGTGAGAGATTGAGCTGCTCTTCTACCTCTACAGATGCTGAGACACTACACCCATTATTATCAATTACGGTTACGGTCACTGTTCCTTCTGTATTGACATCTATTGTATTGCTTGTAGCATCACTTGGTGTCCAGACTATGGAACTGAAAGCTCCATTTACACTCAGTGTGGTGAATCCTCCTGGACAGTAAGTCCGAGATCCCAAAATGGTAACACTAGGCAATGGTTGCTCTGTTACTGATACTGCTGTACTCCCTGTACATCCGTTGATATCAGTAACTGTTACAATATAAGTACCACCAGTAGTGATATTGATTTGTTGTGTTATTTCGGCAGTATTCCAGAGGTACTCACTGTAGGTATTTACTTCTAGAGTTTCTGTTTCTCCTTGACAGAGGTCTAGCAGACCTGAGATCATAGGTGGTGACAATGTATTGACTGTAAGTGTAACACTTGTAGATGATGTACATCCATCTGTATCCGTTGCTGTTACTGAATAATCACCAGAAGTATTGATACTTACGGATTGAGTAGTCTGCGAGTTAGACCAAGAGTAGGTATCAAAGTTGCCGATCGCTTCTAAGTCGATGAGCTGACCTTCGCAGAGCTCCAGCTCGCCGTCGATAGTTACTTGGTCTGGGGTCAGTGTAGTGACACTTATAAGACTAGATCCAGTACATCCTGTCGCATCAGTTACTGTCACTTGGTAGTCTCCTGCGACTGCAGTGATGGATGGTGTAGACTCGGTCGTACTCCAACTGATAGAGGTGAAGTTACCTAGTACCGATAGAGTTGTACTCCCTGCATCGCAGACAGTATCGTCTCCACTAATGGTTGGAGATAGTTCTGTATCTTCCTGTACGGTAACTGTGGACGAAGCAGTACATCCATTGATATCAGACACTGTTACGGTATAATCTCCTCCAGCATCCGCTGTAATTGATTGTGTGTTTTCTCCATTAGGTAACCACAGGTAACTGTCAAAGTCACCTGCATCAAGTTGAGTACTTCCACCTTCGCAGAATGTTGTGCCCCCTTCGATAAAGAGTTCGATATCACTGATAGCAACTACATTGACACTACTCGATCCCGAGCACCCATTGAAGTCAAATACTGTGAGTGTATATGTGCCTGATGTGTTGACTGTGATTTCATTCATATTGACAGCACCTGTGCTCCAGTTGGTTGCGAGGTAGGTGCCATCATATGAGAGTTGTGTTTCAGTTCCTTCACAAATGAAGAGGTCGCCTTCGATAATTGGTTCAGGAATAATATCTTCGACAAGATCAATTGTTGCTGTTTGGATACATCCATTTGCATCAGTTGCTGTGACACTATACGTATCGGCTTGATCTACTACGATAAATGAGTTGGTACTGCCGGTAGACCATTGGAAATCACTGAAGTCTGTACTTGATATTTCCAAGTCAGCATCACTGCCTGGACAGAATGGATTGTCGCCTGTAATTACTGGTGGGGGGAGATTGGACTCTGCGATCATGATACTAGATGATCCAGTACACCCACTTATATCAGAGACTGTCACAGTATAAGTTCCGACAGTATTCACCGTTATTGATGACGAATTTTCTCCACCTGGTGACCAGATATAAGATGCGAATCCATCGCCTACAAAGATATCGACATCTTCTCCAAAGCAGAAGACTGGTCCTCCATTGATAATAGGTTCGAGTTCTGTAGATTCGGTTACTGCCACAGTATTAGATGATGTACATCCATTGCTATCTGTAACCACGAGACTATAATTTCCTGGTGAGTTGACATCTATCTGCTGTGTGGTCTCTCCATTAGGTATCCAGAGATAATCTAACCCTGGATCTCCACTCAACTGTGTGAATCCATCCATACAGAATGTCAAGGAACCATTGATATTGGGCAGTGTAGGATTGATGACTGTAAGTGCAAAGTCAGCTGTACTAGTACAGCCATTTACGTCAGTGACTGTTACCGTATATGTCCCTGCATTAGCTGCATCTAAGGTCTGATTGGTATTGCCACCGCCCCAGTCATACTCGGCAAATCCTGCTCCAGCATCTAGTGTCGAGAACTCTCCCAGACAGATGAGATCAACACCAGAAACCGTCGTAGTCTGAGCATCGATTATAGTTAAGTCCACAGAAACTAAATTGGACAAACAACCATTGAAATCACATGCCGCATAATATGTAATATCGGCAGTCAACACTGGAGTTACGAATGGAGTACCAACGAATACAATATTGGTCCCTGCGGCATCATCATACCAGATCATCTGACCGATACAATCATTTACCTCGAGTGTAGTAGTCTCATTGTTACATGATAGTGCAGGTGCAATGATTGTCGGATCTGCAGTAGGATTGGGTGTACCCATACATGGTACACACTCTTGATCTTGACAGTCGATTACTCTAAAATCATCAATAGTACACGGATCTCCATCACTACAAGGCACTTCGAATGTGAGTCCGTTGGTACAATCTGTAATCTCTCCTTGACAAGGGACGCAGATAGTCCCATCACAAGCGATTTCGACAACATCATTGATCGTACAATCATCTCCATCATCGCAAACTACAATGTCTATGACTCCTGTGCAATCAGTAATAATACCAGCACACGGGATACAGATATTACCTTCGCAATCAAGAGTCTGTACATCATTGATCGTACACTCATCTTGATCATCACAAGTCGTCTCTACTGGAGGAGTAAGTGTAATAATCTGGTTGAACTCTACTGGTCCATTGCCACAGAAGTCAGTATACATCCAAGTACGTGTAATACTTCCTCCTATACATGGGTCTAATGTGCCGATCTCACTCCCAGGCACAAATCCAGTACCATCACAGTTATCCGACCACTCTAAATCATCAAATGGTGGAAGATCTCCTAGACAGTCAATCGTAATCGAGGCATCTGGTGTATTGAGGAAGATTGGCGGAGTTAAGTCTTGAAATGTAAATGTCTGTACGTGTGTCAATGGAGGTCCACAGAGCGGCACTACCTCCCATGTCCGAGTGATCTGATCACCACAACTTATGAATTCTCCAGCTTCTACTGGAGGTACACTGTCCTCTTCTAAACACTCATCACTAACAGGAGCATTGGAGTAATTGAGGTCGATCGGGTCTGGTAGAGGATCTGTGATACACTCAATTACGATATCAGCGGGTAATGAAGATATCCAAGTGATGTCAGGGACAGGCAACACTGTAAGAGTCTGTGTATGCGTGACAGGGTTGTCACAGAGGTCTGTATACTCCCAAGTTCTCGTGATCATCCCACCTATACAATCGACTATTGTCCCTGTCTCTATACCAGAGACAGCATCAGTACCATCACAATTGTCTGTCCATGTCAAGTCTTCCATGTCAGGCAGGTTGAGATAACAATCGAAGGTCATGTCAGCAGGTGGATCGGTGAAGACAGGTGCCTCTGTATCTTGGAATGTAAATGTCTGTACGTGTGTCAACGGAGGTCCACAGAGCGGTACTACCTCCCATGTCCGAGTGATCTGATCACCACA
>CALLAW010000063.1 GCA_938001865.1 uncultured Saprospiraceae bacterium
TATCATCTATAGTAATATGAATCTTTATATATACAAATGTTAATAAACTTAAAAAGATATTAAACCTACTTCTGGAAACACGTAGTAAATAATTTCCAACCTGTAAACTTATTTCAAGACGAGTCACGAGTATTCCAAGAATCCAAGATGTAAACTTATTTCAGGACTAGTCCTCCTAATCTGAACCCAAGTCCATACATTTACCGTTAACTCTAAAGAGTATAGACACAAGACATGGAATCTACTTTTGATCACATCTACCCGAAGACTGCGGACTACAATGAAGAAGACATCATTGCGGCAATCAGAGAAAGGGTGAGCCACTTATTGGACACTCAACCAGAGTTGCTCATGAGTTACCTTTATAGATTAGATGTCTTAGAGAAAGATCTCAAGCGAGTCTTAGAATCCTCTGCCAATAGAGACATCATCAACGACTTTGCTGACCTCATCTGGAAGCGTCAAAAGCTCCGTATGGAACTCAAGGAAAAATACAAACAAGGACCAATCGAAGGTTGGGAATATTAAGCGATGCAGAAGTCAAATGGAATAGTAGTCAGAACAGTAAAGTATGGTGAGTCTAGTCTCATCTTAGAAATCTTGACAGAGTTTGATGGGCTCTCATCATTTATCGTCAGTGGTGTCCGTAAGTCTAAGAAGAATACTGCTAGCCTCTACCACCCAATGCAACAGTTAGACATCGTACACTACCCTTCCAAGGGTGAGTCTCTTGCTCGGATCAAAGAGGTCAAACTCAGCAAGCACTATGAGAACCTCCTAAGTGATGTACCGTCTACAGCTCTTGCTAACTTCTTAATCGAGTGTGTACAGAAGGTGGCTAAAGAGAAAGATATCAAGAGTAGGTTCTACTCCTTTCTCAAAGACTCACTTAACTACATCGATGACAATCCTAGAGGAGTGCAGAACTTTCACCTCTATTACATCACTGCGATGACTCAACTCTGTGGATATGAGATAGAAAACAATTATACCGAATCACTCCCCTACTTTGATCTCAGGTCAGGTCGGTTCGGACCACACGAAGTCGTCTTTGATGGATACCAACCGAGTGCTCCTGCTGGAAGACTTCTCTCCACATTTCTCAACGAAGAATGGGATACAGTACAGTCTATATCACTGACCAAGGATGAGAGGTACGACTATATCGATATGATGCTCCTCTACTTTCAATACCACGTCCCAGGATTTACTCGACCCAAAAGTCTAGATGTATTCAGGGTGGTATTTGGATAGATCTTTTATCTTGATTGTGAGAGATGCGAATGAAAAAAAAATTCTTTTTTCATGATGCCATCATATGATAGCATCATGAAACATAAGTATTACGAAGGAACCAGCGAAATCATAAATCTCTGATCAGACATTGGCAAGCTCTGAAGGTGATGTCAATTTCATTATCAAGAATTGCGTCTTTCATTACGAAATGGAATTGATACATCCATTTGTGGATGGTAATGGAAGAATGCGACAAGATTGGCAAACAGTCATTCTTATCCAAGAAAATCCAGTCTTTGAATTCCTCACTATTAAGAATGAAATCAGAGCTCAACAAGAAAGAATTTGCGAGAAAAGACTATCTTGAAATGTTCAAAGATATTTCTACTGCAACAGCAACCCGAGACTTAAAAAAAGAAATTGAAGAAAAACTCTGGACAAAATCTGGTGAGAATAGAACTACTCACTCCAATATGATTTAATATTACAAGACATTCACGATCAGACGTCGCTATCGAAATGTAAACAAGACAGCAACAATGAGATAAAATTTTATAACAAGGAAAAAAACAACAATGAAAATCGCAATCATCCGAGAAGAGAAACAACCATCAGACTCACGTGTAGTCTTCACACCCCAGCAGTGTGCTGACTTGATCAGTCAAGGTATTGACATCGTAGTGCAGTCGTCTCAGATCAGATCCTATAGTGATAGCGAATACCGAGCAATGAATGTGCCTGTTGTAGACGATGTCACAGATCGAGATATCATGATTGGTGTCAAGGAAGTGCCGATTGATAGTCTGATTCCTGATAAGCATTACTTCTTCTTCAGTCATACGATCAAGGAGCAAGCATATAACAGAGACCTCCTCAGAGCAGTCTTAGAGAAGAATATCAAATTGACAGACTACGAAGTCATTACAGAAGCAGGTGGACAAAGACTCATCGCTTTTGGCAAATTTGCAGGCATGGTGGGAGCTCACAATGGACTCTGGACGTATGGTAAGCGGACACAGACATTTGATCTACCAAGACTCCATACTCTCCAAGGTTATTCAGAAGCAGTAGATGTCTATAAGCAGACCAAATTGCCACCAGTACGGATCGTATTGACTGGTACGGGGAGAGTATCAGGGGGAGCTGCTCTAGTCTTAGATGACATGGGCATCCAGAAGGTCACACCCCTGGAGTATGTCAAAGGTACTTATGATCAACCTATCTATACACAACTCAGTAGCTTCTACTATGCGAAGCGAAAAGATGGAAAAGTGTTTGATAGTATCCAAGACTTTTATGACAATCCCTCTGACTATGCAAGTGACTTTCACCACTTCTTGCCATGCAGTGATATTTTCATCAATGGTATATATTGGGACAATGATGCACCTGCCTTTTTCACTGTGGAACAGATGCTAGACCCCAAGTGGAGACTCTCTGTGATAGCTGATGTGACATGTGACATTGCTCCTGTATCATCTATCCCATCAACACTTAAGGCATCGACGATTCCTGACCCGATATTTGGCTACGACCCAAAAAGTCAATCAGAAGTAGCACCCCACTCCCACGGGAGCATCGACATGATGACCATCGATAATCTTCCCAATGAACTGCCAAGGGATGCATCTAGAGCATTTGGAGAAATGTTTATCCAGCATGTCTTACCGGAGTTGACTAAAGAAAATTCTGAGATTATGAAGGGAGCAACACTGACAGAGAATGGAAAGCTGACTTCTGATTATAAATACTTACAAAGTTATGTGGATGGGAAGTGAGATTATAAGCGTTAGATTGATGACTCACTAGACAGATCGGCATAGCTGTGTAACGGCTCTTACTTGCGTAAAAAAAACAATCAAAAAAATATGCTTGCTCACGGAACGATTGTAACCATACATCAGTTATGTACTCACGTCTATAGGTGAACCGTCATCAAAGACAACACAAACAATGGGGCTGAAATGGTATCGACAGGAAAGAATATTTGTTTGTAAGCATGCCGGAGCAGTGGTGATACACTCCGTTAACAAATGATCTCTAAATTACAATTGGCGACAACAGATTCGCATTAGCTGCCTAATTTAGAATTAGCATAGCTTTTTGCACTGTGTAGGGGAAGTCTGATCAACCTACTATCAGTGTATAATGACCGCTACGCCTAGCGCTGGCACTTGGACTAGGAAGATGAGGCTTCAATCATCGACCGAAAATTAAGAAGATAAGCTGATAGTTGGTTGCTTGTACACCTGCTTGATGACGAAAATCTAAGAACAAGCTAAGCATGTAGAAAGCACTCGAATGCTTTGTCTGGACCCGAGTTCGACTCTCGGCAGCTCCAC
>CALLAW010000064.1 GCA_938001865.1 uncultured Saprospiraceae bacterium
TAATCAAGTAGACGGCTGACAGATTTGTAGTCCTGCCAGTACGCCTCTCTCGCCACCGGTTCTCGTATACGTGGTTCACCAACTCAATATCCACTCTTCCGTTCCCAATAGTTTTGGTCTTCGACTTCGGTGAGGAGTTGGAGGTAGTTGTTGTATCGGAGTTCGCTGATTTGACCTTCGTCTAGAGCTTGTTTCACGGCACATTTTGGTTCGTCACGATGAGTACAATCGCCAAATTTGCAGTCATCCGAGAGGATAAAGATTTCCTTGAAGTTGTGTGCTACGTCCATCACTTCGAAGTGATTGAAGCTCAGATTCTTTATCCCTGGAGTATCGATAATACTCCCGCCAATGTCTAGGTCAAACATTTCTGCAAAGGTGGTCGTATGCTGACCCTTACCGCTATAGTCTGAGATCTCACCAGTACGGAGTTCTAGACCTGATTGGATGGCATTGATGAGAGTAGACTTCCCAACTCCTGACTGTCCAGAGAAGAGAGTGAGTTTGTCTTTGAGAGAGTCTTTGAGTGCTTCTATCCCTTGCCCATCGAGTGATGAGACTAAGCTACAATCATAGCCTATGGAAGTATAGACTGCCTTGAGGTAACCATACATGAGGAGATCATCTTCGTCATAGACATCTGCCTTATTGAATACGATGTGGACTGGAATGTCATATGGCTCTGTCATCAAGAGGAATCTATCGATAAATCCTTGCTTGAGCTTGGGTTCGGCGATAGTCACTATGAGGAGGGCTAAGTCTATATTCGCCGCTAAGATGTGGAGATAGTGCTTCTTACGTGGAGATTGTCTGATCACATAATTATCTCTATCTAAGATCTCATTGATCATACCCGTATCCTCTCCATCTACGGGACTGACAATTACTCGGTCACCCACTGCTACTGGATTGGTCAGTTGCTTATCATTGAGTCTAAACTTCCCGACGATACGGCAAGGCAGGATACTCTGATCAGGGAGTTTCACATCGTACCAACTTCCTGTAGATCTTACTATTACACCTTGCATCTTATTTATGGGGTGTTGAGATATTGACATTTAACTTGTGGATAGCGAGAGACATATCGATGATAAGCTCGGGGTCTGACTCAAAGGCATTGCCTACGACGATGATATCTGCACCTGCTGTTGCAAGGGCATTGGCCTGTGCTGGTTTGCGGATACCCCCACCTACGATGATTGGGAGGTCAGTATTCTTACTTACGGCTGTGATCATTGGGAGTGGTACACTCTGACTTGCTCCACTTCCTGCATCGAGATAGAGGAGCTTGAGACCAAGCATCTCACCTGCCAGTGCTGTACTGACGGCGATATCACTCTTATCACTTGGTATGGGTAGCGTATTACTGATATATGAGACAGATGTAGGCTTACCGCCATCGATCAACATGTAGCCAGTGGAGATTACTTCGAGAGAGGAGTTCCTCAGGTATGGTGCTGCGATCACATGCTTACCGATGAGCATCTCAGGGTTGCGACCTGAGATAAGGGATAAGAAGAGAAGTCCATCAGCTTTATCTGTGATTTGGAAGGTACTCCCTGGAAAGAGCATGACAGGGATCTCACACCTTTCTTTGATATTGGCAATGACTTCTTCTAACCTATGATTGATAATCATACTACCTCCAATGAAGAAGAGATCGACATTGGCATCTTGGGCACGTTGGATAGTTTGCTCAAGTGACGTCAGTTTCACTTTGTCTGGATCTATTAAAACTGCAAGTTTTTTTAGACCATCAGCTTTGCCTTTTAATATGGACTGATAGATTGTCATAGATTGAGCAAGATAGACATTTGCTTTCTAATAAGACACGCTAGAGAGGGATATTCCCATGTTTTTTCGTAGGATTAACAACTTTTTTATTTTCTAATGAGGCAAAAGCTTTGATGAGTTTTCTTCTAGTTTCAGTAGGGTTGATGACTTCATCGATGAATCCACGTTCGGCGGCGAGGTAGGGATGAGCAAATTTTTCAGCGTATTCTGCTTCTTTTTCCTTCAACTTTTCCTCTGGATTATCGGCACTTTTGATCTCCTTACGGAAAATGATTTCGCTGGCTCCTTTGGCTCCCATCACAGCTATTTCCCCGCAAGGGTAAGAGTAATTATAGTCTGCACCGATGTGCTTAGAGTTCATCACATCATAGGCTCCACCGTAGGCCTTACGTGTAATCAGACTGATACGAGGGACTGTTGCCTCACTAAAGGCATAGAGGAGTTTGGCTCCATTGGTAATGATACCATTCCACTCTTGGTGAGTCCCTGGTAAGAATCCTGGCACATCCACCAGGACTAAGAGAGGGATATTGAAGCTATCACAGAATCTCACAAATCGAGCAGCTTTCTTTGAGCTCTCTACATCGAGACAACCTGCAAGATGCATTGGTTGATTCGCGACGATACCGATCGATTTACCAGCTAATCTTGAGAATCCTACTACGATATTCTCAGCATAGTCTTTATGAATCTCGAAGAAGGAGTCCTCATCTACTATCTCAGAGATAATCTCTTTGATATCATAAGGTTGTGTAGAGACATCTGGGATGATCTCATTGAGTCTTGGACGGTACTCGTCAGTAAGCGTATATGGGATAGCTGGAGCTTTCTCTCGATTATTTTGTGGGAGATAGCTGAGTAGCCGCTTGATATCTTGGATGCAAGTGACATCATTACTTGATGTAAGATGGGTGACTCCTGACTTAGTTGCATGTGTAGATGCTCCCCCCAGTTCTTCTGATGTTACCTCTTCGTTCGTCACTGTCTTCACTACATTAGGACCAGTGACAAACATGAAGCTAGTCTGCTCTACCATGATCGTAAAGTCAGTCATCGCTGGGCTGTATACGGCACCACCTGCACATGGACCCATGATTGCTGAGATTTGTGGAATGACACCCGATGCCATCACATTTTTATAGAAGATATCGGCGTATCCGCCAAGAGATTTGACACCTTCTTGGATCCTTGCACCTCCTGAGTCATTGAGTCCAATCAGCGGTGCTCCAGTCTTCATCGCTGCATCCATGACCTTGACAATCTTCTCTGCATGAGTCTCTGAGAGTGAACCTCCAAAGACAGTAAAGTCTTGAGCAAAGATGTATACGAGTCTCCCGTCAATCGTACCATATCCAGTGACGACTCCGTCACCATAGTACTTCTGCTCCTCCATCCCAAAGTCAGTACTTCGATGTCTGACGAGCATCCCCATCTCTTCGAATGAGCCAACATCGAGGAGGAGTTCTACCCGTTCTCTCGCAGTCAGTTTCTTCTTGCTATGTTGGCTTGCTATTCTTTTTTCGCCACCTCCGAGTTTTGCCTCAGCTTGGAGAGCTTGGAGTTTGTTGATTTTATCCTTCATCTTCTTCTAATTGGTCTAACATCAATTGTAATATCTGCGCAGCTGCCTCTGAGAGTATTGTCCCTGGTCCGAAGACTCCAAGTACTCCATGATCGTAGAGGAAGTCATAGTCTTGTGGCGGGATGACCCCACCGACGATGATTGCGATATCTTGTCTATTTCTATTTTTTAGTTCTTGGATGACAGCTGGTACGAGTGTCTTATGCCCAGCTGCGAGTGATGAGATACCGATGAGGTGGACATCACTATCGATTGCTTGATTGACGACTTCTTCTGGTGTCTGGAAGAGTGGTCCGATATCTACATCAAATCCCAAATCAGCGAATCCTGTCGCGATCACTCTAGCACCTCTATCGTGACCATCTTGTCCGATTTTGGCGATGAGGATCCTTGCTCTTCTTCCGATGTGGCTTGCTACTTTATCTGAGAGTTCTCTTGCTTTTGCAAATGTGCTATCATTCATAATTGACTTTGAGTAGACCCCTTGGATAGTCTTATTGGATGCTTTGTGTCTTCCAAATACTGCTTCAAGAGTATCTGAGATTTCTCCAAGTGTAGCTCTTGCTCTTGCAGCATTGACAGCGGCACTCAGTAAGTTACCATTCCCAGTCTCAGCAACCGTTTTGAGCTCTTGGAGAGAGTGCTCTACGGCTTTTTGATCTCTCTCTTTCTTGACAGTTTCCAGTCGAGCAACTTGCTCACGGTAGACCTTATCATTATTGACCTCGAGGATATCGAACCCCAGTTTTTCATCTTCTTTTTGGAAGACGTTGACACCGACGATTTGGCTAGAGCCACTATCAATACGTGCTTGTGTCCGAGCAGCAGCTTCTTCTATTCTCTGTTTCGGTATACCTTTTTCTATTGCTTGAGTCATACCACCTTCTGCCTCCACTTCTTGGATGTGACCCCAAGCTTTTTCGATGAGTGACTGTGTAAGGTACTCGATGTGGTAGGCACCCTTGTAAGGATCGATTGCTTGACACAAGTCTGTATCTTTTTGGAGATAGAGTTGTGTATCTCTTGCGATCTTCGCTGAGTAGTCAGTAGGTAATGCAAGCGCTTCATCTAGTGCATTGGTATGCAAAGATTGGGTGCCACCAAGTACAGCTGACATTGCTTCTACAGTGGTCCTGCCGATATTATTATAAGGATCTTGGGCAGTGAGACTATAGCCAGATGTCTGACAGTGAGTCCTCAGTGACATTGACTTAGGAAGAGTTGGATCGAACTGCTTGACGAGGGTTGCCCAGAGGACTCTTCCTGCTCGGAGCTTGGCCACTTCCATAAAATGGTGCATCCCGATGCCCCAAAAGAAGGATAATCTCGGTGCAAATTGATCAATACTCAGACCTCTAGAGATTCCAGTCTTGATATATTCTAATCCATCGGCAAGCGTATAGGCCAGTTCGAGATCTGCTGGTGCTCCTGCCTCTTGCATGTGATAGCCACTGATGCTGATAGAGTTATACTTCGGCATATGCTCAGCTGTATAAGCGAAGATATCTCCGATGATCTGCATGGATGATTTAGGAGGATAGATATAGGTATTCCTCACCATGAACTCTTTGAGGATGTCATTTTGGATTGTGCCTTTGAGTAAGGCCTTATCGACTCCTTGCTCTTCGGCAGCTACGATGTAGAATGCCATAATCGGAATCACAGCACCATTCATCGTCATAGAGACCGACATCTGGTCAAGTGGGATATCAGAGAAGAGCATTTTCATATCCTCTACTGTATCGATCGCTACACCTGCCATACCGACATCACCTCTCACACGTGGGTTATCTGAGTCATAACCACGATGCGTAGCGAGGTCAAAGGCTACTGAGAGTCCTTTCTGACCAGCAGCGAGGTTTTTCTTGTAGAATGCATTACTCTCTTCTGCAGTACTGAAGCCGGCATACTGTCGGATCGTCCAAGGTCTACCGAGGTACATGGTAGGATACGGACCACTTAAGTAAGGTGGCTTACCTGATCCTGACTCTTCATGCCGTCTCACTTTTTGCTCTGGAGTAGGATGTAGAGTGATACCCTCAGGAGTCTCTACTTGACTTCTGTTGGATGTATATGGCAATTGCAGATCGGTCGTATATGCTCTTAGCTTCATACTTGTGGTATCGTCAGGTGATTGACTTTTTTGTCTAGGTAGAGCTTGAGGATCAATGCGGCTGCGAGACGATCTTGTGCAGCATCTTTACCGTCAGGTTCTGCTTGATAGTATTGCTTGACAAAGTGAGTATTGATCTCTCCACTTACGAATGCTGGATGCCTCATTACGTAGGTACCGAAGGGAAGTGTTGTTTTGATTCCTGCTATCTGATAGTCCTCGATTGCCTTGTCCATCAGAGCAATTGCGGTAGCTCTATCTGCTCCATAGGTAATCAACTTAGCAAGCATGGGATCGTAGTAGACGGGGACTTCCATTCCTTCTCTGAATCCATCATCTACTCTGATATTCTCTCCAACTGGTGGACGATAAGTTGAGAGTGTCCCGATTGATGGCATGAAGTTAGTCTCTGGATCTTCTGCGTAGACTCTGAGTTCTACTGCATGACCTTTGATCTTGAGATCATCTTGAGCAATTGACAAAGTTTCATTTCTTGCTACTTTGATTTGCTGCTCTACGAGGTCTACTCCAGTGATCAATTCGGTGACTGGGTGCTCTACTTGGAGACGTGTATTCATCTCAAGGAAGTAAAAATTGAGGTCAGCATCTAACAGAAACTCTACAGTACCGACTCCTGAGTAGTCACAAGATCTAGCGACATCTATTGCGGCTTGGCCCATTTTGTGTCGAAGGTCATTTGTCAATACTACCGATGGAGCTTCTTCTACTACTTTTTGGTGACGACGTTGGATACTGCACTCACGTTCGAAGAGGTGGACATAGTTACCGTGATTATCAGCCAAGACTTGGATCTCGATATGTCGAGGAGAGGTCACATATTTCTCTATGAAGACTGACCCATCACCAAAGGCATTAGTCGCTTCACTTACTGCTCTGTCGAAGGCGTCGGCGACTTCATCGAGTGCATTGACAATCCTCATTCCTTTACCACCACCACCTGCGGAGGCTTTGATCAGTATCGGAGTGCCGATCTGCTTTGCTATTGCTAATGCTTCTTCTTTGTCGACGAGTGCTTTGTCAGTACCGGGGACCATTGGTATCTTGAACTTTGATACCGCTTCTTTTGCTGCTAGCTTACTTCCCATAACAGTGATGGAGTGAGCAGATGGCCCGATGAAGGTAATCCCAGCATCTGCTACCTTTCTTGCAAACTCTGCATTTTCACTCAGGAATCCATATCCTGGATGTATCCCATCAACACCTGCTGCCTTAGCAACTTCGATGATCTTGTCCATCTTGAGGTAAGACTGATCACTTGCAGCTGGACCGACAAGGTATGCCTCGTCCGCCATCACTACATGTGGGGCATGCTTATCTACTTCTGAGTAGACAGCAACTGTTGCGATGCCCATTCTCTGAGCAGTACGCATCACTCTACAAGCGATTTCGCCTCGATTAGCTATGAGTATTTTCTTCATTGTATCGGTAGTTTTGTCAGTCTTTCCCAAGCTGCTTTTGCTATTGTATTGGTGCTATATTCGATCGTATGACTTCCTGCGAGAGGATCAGCTACATGCTCTATATGTGACTCTAATCTCATGAGGTGGAGTTGGTTACGGGCTATTCTCACTTCTTCGGGATCAGAGGATTGGAGTCCGTAAGGTATGATCACTGATGCTCCGCCAAGGATTGCAGCTAATCCACGTGTCGTATTTGCTATTTTCTGATAGTCTCTATCTGAGGTTTCATTGATGTCGTAGTGAGTCTCTATACTCAGGCTATGTTGCCAGTCACAACTGCTATTTAGCAAGTTGAATGTGTGGTGTAAGGCTCTCAATCTTGCGATTTCCATCAAGTATTTATCCCCTATTTTGGCTGTGACCGTATACATCGTAGGGATGCCTCTATCAGCAATGTCTTTGATTATTTGCTCGATGCAGTTTGCTATCGTTTCCTCTGGAGCTACATTATTGTCCAATGTGATTAACTTGCTCCTCTCCTCTCTGACAGTATGGTTAGCCTGATTCCATCCTAGAGGAAGGCTAACGTCATTTGTTTGATTTACCAGGAGGGTTGTATGGATATAATCAAGTTTGACTTGATCGAAAAGCGCCTCGATGTGCTCTACAGAAAGTGGTATGCCTACTCGTAGGTAAAGATGATTTACTCCACCGAGCAAGGCTGTAAGTATTTGACGATTAACTTCTTTGATTGATGCAGAATCATTGTTAGAGATCTCATAGTACTCACCGATCTCAAATCGATGTTGCCACTTGGGATAGGAATGCTCTGGACGACTTCCTACACATGCCTCTATGACATCAGTATCAATCTCAGGGCCAAGAGCTTCCTTGATCCTAATGCCCCATTCATCGCGACTCTCAGCCTCGAAAGTAGCGTACAACTCTTCGTGGCTATTCAGTTTCATAAGTGATGAGGACTTGTGACTTAGCGATACTCTGACCAACTGTGACATCTATTGACTTGATCACTCCATCGACGGGTGATTTGATGACATTTTCCATTTTCATAGCTTCTAAGATGAGCAAACTTTCACCTTGAGTGACTGTCTGACCTTGAGATACGCTGATGTCGAGCACGAGTCCTGGCATTGGAGCTACCACCTTGTCTAGGGCTGGTCCTTGGACTTTATCCATCCCTAGCTGTTTGATCAAGAGATCGATGGGCAACTCGATATTGCCGCTGTAGATAGTATTGTTGATTTTGACTCTATAGGTGGAAGTCTGTAGGTCCATATCCAGCACTTCTAGCTGTAAGCTCTGGTTGCCTTCTGTAATGTGATGGTATGTAGTCTCATTGACTGGTGTAAGGTGGAGAGCATTGACATCGGACTCTTGTAAGTCGACACTCTTACCATTTATTATTATGGAGTAATTCGGCATATTCAAAATTTGTAACTCCGTAAAAGTAAGAAAACAGAGAATGATTCTCTCACATCTCTCTACTTCGTTTGTTAGAAATTTGTCAATCGATAGTTGCTTAAACTCTCACTAAAAATAAATAATGAATATTTAAAAGGTCACCACTACTTCTTAATAATCTTCTGGACACTCACTTGTCCATTATATTCCAGTATCAAGATATAAGGTCCTGCAGGAAGACTTGCCGTAGGGACTTGACCTCCACTAAATATACCTGTATCAATTGTTTTGCCTTGGATGGTGATGAGCTTATATTGACCATCACTTACTCCATTTATACTAATGTTACCTACTACAGGATTTGGATAGACACTAATGTTTTGATCAAGTGGTGTTTCGATGATTTCTGATAACTCTCCATTTCGATTCACCTTTACGATGAATCCTTTGGTGTGTTCGTCCTCATCGGCATTTATAATAAAACCTGATGCATAGACATTACCATCTTTATCAGAGATACAATGATTTGGAAAGGCATAGCCATCCATATCGACATCTACTGTAAACTCTAATCCGCCTTCGGAGTCCAACTTGGTTAAGTAGAGTGTAGTATTTCTATCTGGTAGTGGACCAAAAACATCTAATAAACTCACATTAACACTATACACCCAAACTTCGTCAGTCTCAGGAATTTTCGTAATCGATTTAGCCCATGCTCTTGACCTCCTTTCAAGGTCTTGTGTGTAGAGTTGATCTGGAGGATCTTGGTTATATTGCTTCGCTAGACTGTCCAAGTGGTAGACTGCAATGGCGTGATTATCTGAAAAATCATTAAACTGATAATTATGATGACCAGACATAATTAGAGTTCTATTGGAAAGTATTTCAAAATGTAAATCTCGAAAAGAATGAAAATAGAGTGCGGCTTTGGGCCAGCCCATCTGATAGTTTTGGTACTCATCACCATCTATCGATCGGTGATGAAAGCCGCCCGATGATGAAAAATAGAGTAAAGAATCTACAAGCTCAGTATCTCTATAAATGAGTTCTGGGTTGATCTCAGAAGTTGCTCTATTGGATACTTCATTTGTTGTGAGATCGAAGTCAAAATGATTGAGCTCAAAGCTCGTCCCTAGTACAGTGTTAGATAAAGAAAAGTAGTATCTCAAGTTAGTATCAGATATCCTAACCATCGAAGAATTAAACAGCTGATAGCCAGGTTCCCAATCATAAGCCTCTATTAGAGTATAGTCGCTAAAAATCCTTACTCAATATCATCAATAACAACTTTCGGTTAAGTCTATCTTCCGGCTTACTACTCTTGTCAGTGGCTAGTAAGAGGATATAACTCTCTTCATCGTATACATCGATAATATAAATAGCAGCAAAAGGAAATTCACTGAAAGGAAGCACAATTTCATTTTGCACTTCCAGTCTTGTGTTCAATTGTATTATTGAGGTGTATGACGTGTCCTGCTCTTGTTGTCTTGAGTATAGAGTGGTTATGATACCCTCGTTTAAGCTAGGAATAATTGCTCCAGTTACTTGATCAAGATTGAACTCATCGAGTAACTTAATTTGTCCTTGAACATTAAAGCAAAGTAATACTAAAACTAGATTATATAATATATGTTTTAACAGCAACATTCGCAGCAGAAATTAGGGATCCCTTGATAAGGTCTGTTTACTACCTCAATAATATCGCTGTCAACCACTTGAATATCAGCAGAACAACTAGGCAAAAACAAAAAACTGAAAGTTGAAAATAGGTAAGGTGGAGTTTGGTCTTATAATAGCTTATCTTGGTGATACATTTAGCCTAAATATAACGAAAAAATATTTAACTCTCTGAATGTTTTCTAACTCTACCACTCTCTCAATCAAAGCTTACTAACCCATCGCCTCAATCTGCTTTGCGATTTCTTCTGCTTCTGCAGTTTTGGCATCACTCGCCTTTCTGTCGGTGGATGAGAGTCGATAAGCTTCTTCCATGAGGGCTTTGTATTGCTGTTGCAATTTTTTCTTTGGGTCTTTCTTCAAAAATGAAAACATAGGATTCTTTTTATTTATAGAATACCAATCTCCCTCGAAAGTTTAATGCTTTAGTAACTTTGTCTGATAAAATAAAAAATAAGCGAAAATGGATTTTAAGTCACTCGTCTCTCACTGTAAGGAATATGGTTTCATCTTTCAGTCTAGTGAATTGTATGATGGACTCGCAGCAGTCTATGACTATGGACCGAATGGAGTCGAGCTCAAAAACAATATCAAAGCATACTGGTGGCAAAGTATGACTCAGATGCATGACAATATCGTCGGGATAGACTCATCAATCTTCATGCACCCCAAGGTGTGGAAGGCCTCTGGTCATGTCGATGCATTCAATGATCCATTGATCGATAACAAGGACTCTAACAAGCGATACCGTGCTGATGTCCTGATCGAAGACTACTGTGCTAAGATTGAGGGGAAGATCAAAAAAGATGTCACCAAGGCAGCAAAGAAATTTGGCGAAAGCTTCGATGAAGAACAATTCAGATCAACAAACGGTCGAATCATCGATAGACAGAAAAAAATAGATGATATCCTTGGCCGAATGGGTAACTATCTCAGAGACGAGGATATGGTCTCTCTCAAGGCACTCATCGAAGAGTGTGAGATCGCTTGTCCTGTGAGCGGTACTAAGAATTGGACAGAGTGTAGACAGTTCAACCTCATGTTCTCCACTCAACTGGGTAATATCGCTGGTGAGGAAGGCAAACTCTACCTCAGACCAGAGACAGCTCAAGGTATCTTCGTCAACTTCCTCAATGTACAGAAGACATCACGTAAGAAAGTTCCATTCGGTATAGCACAGATCGGTAAGGCATTTCGTAATGAGATCGTAGCTCGACAGTTTATCTTCAGGATGCGAGAATTTGAGCAGATGGAGATGCAGTTTTTCGTCAGACCTGGTACAGAGATGGAATGGTATGAGCAGTGGAAAGCCACTCGGATGAACTGGCACAAAGCACTAGGTACACCGGAGTCAAAACTGAGATTCCATGATCACGACAATCTAGCTCACTACGCTAATGCAGCGGTAGATATCGAGTATGAGTTCCCATTTGGATTCAAAGAGTTGGAGGGAATCCACTCTCGGACAGACTTTGATCTCAAGCAACACCAAGAGCTCTCAGGTCGTAAGGTACAATACTTTGACCCTGAGCTCAATGAGAACTATGTACCGTATGTCGTAGAGACATCTATCGGATGTGATCGGATGTTCCTCGCTATGATTAGCAATGCTCTCCAAGAAGAGACACTGACCAATGCAGAGGGAGTAGAATCGACTCGAATCGTAATGAAGCTGCCACCTGCCATCGCTCCGATGAAAGCAGCAATCTTGCCTCTCCTCAAAAACGATGAAGCACTTGTCAAAGCTGCAAAAGATCTCTTCGGAGAAATGAAAAAACATACTAAGGTCACCTATGATGAAAAAGATGCCATAGGTCGGAGATATCGTCGACAAGATGCTGTAGGCACACCATTCTGTATCACGATTGATCATCAAACACTTGAGGATGGTACAGTGACGGTCAGAGACAGAGATAGTCTAGAGCAGGTGAGACTCAGTACCAAAGAGGCTAAGAATAAGGTACTCTTAGAGACTCAGTTGGCAACACTCTTATAAGAAAGATAGCTCAGAAGAGAATTAACAATGAAGAAGGCACTTGCAGATGTAAGTGCCTTCTTCATTGTTTAATATCATCAATCTCACCTATTCTTGGTTATCAACAAGCTCAGCCAATCCTTGGCAAGCAGATCTGAACTCTTGACAGATTATATCTCCATTTTATCAGTAACTAGATCTAATGATATAATATAACTTTAGATCAGGTAAGGTCATAAGCTTTAAGGGCATTATGTGAAGTGCTATTTATAATTTAGAATTTTTTATCTATTGATAATATTGACAAATAGCTACTTACATAATTTTTTTTTCTTAAAATGTGTTTCCCTTTGTTACTAGATGCGTAAATTAGAGTCTTATAAGTATTGTAAACCACTATTTTAAAACTAAAAAACAGAAGAACCATGTGGAAAGAATTTAAGGACTTTATCTTTACTGGGAATGTAATCGATTTTGCTATCGCAGTAATACTTGCAGGTGCAGTTGGACTTGTAGTTAACGGATTTGTAAATGACATCGTAATGCCAGTCGTTGGACACTTTGCAGGAGGATCAGACTTCAGCGATATGATGATTGCTCTTGGAGACAAGGTAAACGAAGACGGTACACCAGCTAATGCAATTAGATATGGTAAGTGGATCAACTCTATCATCAACTTATTGATCGTTGGATTTGTACTCTTCATGCTAGGTAAGGCTAAGATCAAGGCATTGGGTGCTGCTCCAGATCCAGGACCAACAGCTGATCAAGAATTACTTGCTGAGATTAGAGACGCAGTCAAGAAGTAATAAGCATTATTCCATACCTGATTACGTGTTGTAATCGATATGGATAATAAGAATCTAAGACCCTTTCATTGAGTTGGAAGGGTCTTTTTTTTTGGTTAACACATTTTTTATGCGTTTAATCTAAAAGTTTGACTCAATAATATTCTCAGCTTTAGAGTTATTGATGAGTCGACACAAAACACATTTTCCCGTAAGGGAGAGACCACTGACGCTAAATACACTCATGTCAATACATCCCACTAGCTCTGTCCATCCTACAGCACTCGTAGATGATGGTGCTACTCTCGGTAAAAACACCAAGATCTGGCACTTCTGTCATATCATGTCTGGCACTATCATCGGCGAAGATTGCTCGCTTGGGCAAAATGTGTTCACCGCAAATAAAGTGACACTTGGCAATAATGTCAAGGTACAGAATAATGTCTCTATCTATGAGGGTGTCACCTGCCAAGATGATGTCTTCCTAGGTCCATCGATGGTATTTACCAATGTGATCAATCCTCGAAGTCATGTCAGTCGTAAGCACGAGTATAAGCCAACTCTCGTCAAGAGAGGAGCTAGTATAGGAGCTAATGCCACGATAGTCTGTGGTATCACTCTAGGTAAATATGCATTCGTCGGAGCAGGGAGTGTAGTGACTAAGGATATACCAGATTATGGACTCGTGGTGGGTAATCCCGCAAGATTGACTGGATGGATGAGTGAGTATGGAGAGAAGCTTCACTTCAGCAAGGGTAAGGCGACATGTACTGCCACAGGTGATAAGTACAGCCTCACTCAAGGTAAAGTAACAAAAGAATGAAAACAACAAAAGTAGCAATCATCGGTCTCGGCCATATCGGCAAGAGACACTTACAGATATTAGCAGGTGACCCAAGATTTGAGGTAGTCGCTATCGCAGATAGCCAGATCAAGAAGCATGAAGGGCATCAGGTCTACCCCGACCACTTGAGTCTCTTCGATGCACATCCAGACCTAGATCTCGTCAGCGTCTGTACACCTAACTATCTCCATGATCGTATCTCACAAGATGCACTCAATGATGGATACCATGTCCTCTGCGAAAAACCAATTGCTCTCAGTCGCAAATCAGCTGAAGCAATGATCAATGCAGCACTCAATCAGTCTCGCAATATCTTCTGTATGATGCAGAATCGCTACTCACCAATCAGTCTCTGGCTAAAGGAAGTAGTGGATACAGGAGTCCTTGGAGAGATCTATCAGACCAATGTCACTGGTTACTGGAATCGAGATGAGAGATACTACGATCCAAGTGATTGGAAGGGAAGCAAGGATAAGGATGGAGGGACACTCTTTACACAGTTTGCCCACTATGTAGACATGCTGTATTGGCTCTATGGTGACTTAGAGATCAAGGGAGCACAGCTAGCCAATTACTCACACCAAGATACGATAGAGTTTGAAGATTCTGGCAATGTACAGTTTGGCTTTGGAGAGAGAGGGATGGGTAACTTCCAGTACTCGACTTCTGTGTGGAATCGCAACTTTGAAAGCTCGATCACACTCATCGGAGAGAAGGGAACTGTGAAAGTTGGAGGTCAATATATGGACAAAATCGTCTACTGCCATATCGATAATTACGAAATGCCCAACCTCATCACTCGGTCCAATGTGGAGAATATGGGACTTGTCTATGACAACATCCACGCTGTACTCTCTCAGACAAGTAAGGTGATGACAAATGCGATGGATGGATTGAAAGTAGTGGATATTATCGAGAGGATATATGGATATCGCAAGGCGTAACATGGGACGAAACTTCCTAAAGTCAGGTAAGCTAATTTCGATAGACTTTTTGCTAAAATGATGTCAGATCTCTAGGAGAATCTATTTTTGGATTATTCCGATCCTCTAGATTTCTAATTGTAACTATGTTTACTAATAATTCCTATCTTTGCACCTTCATTTTAAGGAGACAATTCTCTGAAAGAGAGAGAATTTCAGTATAAATTATTAGATGTCAGTAAGCAATATACATCCCATATTTGACAGACTCCTCGGACGTGCCGAGAAAGAAGGTCAGCTCAATCAGACTGCTAAGGTAATCTGGATGACTGGGCTCTCAGGGTCAGGGAAGAGTACAGTGGCCATTGCATTGGAGAAGCTCCTCCACTCAGAGGGTTACCAGACGATGGTCCTCGATGGTGACAATACTCGGACTGGAATCTGTAACAATCTCGGATTTTCCCTTGAGGATAGAGCTGAGAATATCAGGAGGATCGCAGAGGTATCTAAGCTCTTCGTCCAGTCTGGTGTAGTCTGTATCAATAGCTTTGTGAGTCCGACACGTGCTATCCGACAGACAGCTAAGGAGATTATCGGAGAGGATGACTTCTTAGAGATTTACGTAAGTGCCCCTATCGAAGTCTGTGAGCAAAGAGATGTCAAAGGACTCTATGCCAAGGCAAGAGCTGGAGAGATCAAGGGATTCACTGGGATAGACTCACCGTATGAGGCACCAGAGCAGCCCTTCCTAGAGGTCAAGACTGACAAAGAAACATTAGAAGAATCTGTACATAACGTCTATCATAAAATAAAGCCACTGATTGGCAAGAGTTAATATAAGATATGAATTACCACATTAATCACCTAAGAGAGTTAGAGTCTGAGTCGATCTATGTCATGAGAGAGGTCGCTGCCCAGTTTGAAAATCCAGTACTGATGTTCTCAGGAGGGAAGGACTCGATCTTGATGGTACACCTTGCTTACAAGGCATTCTACCCAGCTCGGATACCGTTCACATTGTTACACATCGATACTGGTCACAACTTTGACGAGACGATAAGATATAGAGACGACCTCGTCGCTAAGACAGGATGTAAGCTCGTAGTAGGCTCTGTCCAAGAAGCGATCGACAACGGAGAGATCAGAGAAGAGACTGGTGTCAATGCAAGTCGTAATGGCCTCCAGACTCACGTCCTACTCGCTAGCCTCGAAAAAGGAAAGTATGATGCTGCACTCGGTGGAGCAAGGAGAGACGAAGAGAAGGCAAGAGCTAAGGAGAGATTCTTCTCCCATAGAGACGAATTTGGTCAGTGGGACCCTAAAAATCAAAGACCTGAGCTCTGGAACATGTTCAACTCTAAGCATAGAATGGGAGAGCACTTCAGAGTATTCCCTATCAGTAACTGGACAGAGCTAGATGTCTGGCAGTACCTCGCTATGGAAGAGGTGGAGCTACCATCACTCTACTATGCTCACAAGCGTATGGTCATCGAGAGAGATGGCATCCTACTCGCAGATAGTGAGTACATCCCTAAGAAGCCGGACGAAGTGCCATTCGAGGAGATGGTGAGGTGTCGTACGATCGGTGATGTGACGTGTACTGGAGTCTGGAGATCAGAAGCAGCGACGACTAAGGATATCATCGAAGAGGTCGCTACGACGCGGATGACAGAGAGAGGTGGTAGAGCAGATGATAAGAGGAGTGAGACTGCCATGGAAGACAGGAAGAAGAAGGGTTACTTCTAGAGTAAATGCCCAAGCCAATTTTTCCATTTAGCTACAGCTAAATGAGAATCAAAATCCAATAATAAACAAACAAAAGTCAGACAGACATGTCAGAAGAATATAGCTCAAGCGAATTACTCAGATTTACCACAGCAGGTAGTGTAGATGACGGAAAGTCAACATTGATTGGAAGATTGCTCTACGATAGTAAGTCTATCCACCAAGATCAATACGAACAGATCAAAAAGACCAGCGAAAAGATGGGAGAGGCAGAGATCAATCTTGCCCTACTCACAGATGGTCTCAAGTCAGAGAGAGAACAAGGGATTACAATCGATGTAGCCTACAGATACTTCTCCACACCGAAGCGGAAGTTTATCATCGCAGATACACCAGGCCATATCCAGTACACTCGTAACATGGTGACTGGTGCATCTACAGCTAATGTAGCACTGATCCTGATCGACGCAAGACAAGGAGTAGTAGAGCAGACTAAGCGACATGCAATCATCGCATCTATCTTGCAGATACCTCACCTAGTGGTATGTATCAATAAGATGGATTTGGTAGATTTCAAAGAAGAAGCTTACAATAAAATCCAAGAAGAATTTGAGTCATTTGCAGCGAAGTTGGATGTGAAGGACGTTCACTTTATTCCGATCTCAGCACTGCTTGGTGATAATGTCGTCAATAGATCGACGAATACACCATGGTATGAGGGGTCTACTCTGATGCACTACCTAGAAAATGTACATATCGCAAGTGATCACAACTTCATCGATGTGAGATTTCCAGTGCAGTATGTCGTAAGACCGTATAGCGATGAGTTTCATGATTACAGAGGATACGGAGGTAGAGTTGCAGGTGGTGTGATGAAGAAGGGTGACAAAGTCATGCTCTTACCATCTGGATTTACCACATCGATAGCTCAGATAGATGGTCCTACTGGCGAACAACAAGAAGCATTCCCTCCACAATCTGTCACGATACAGTTAGCCGACGATCTAGACCTCAGCAGAGGAGATATGATCGTCAGAGAAAACAACAAACCCGAAGTCAGCCAAGATATGGACCTGATGATCTGCTGGTTCACTGGAGATGTCAAGCTCAAAGAAGGTGGTAAGTACACGATCATGCATACTACTCAAGAGGCAAGATGTGTCATCAAAGATATCAGGTACAAGCTAGATATCAATTCCCTTCATAGAAATGAAGAAGATAAGGATATCGGACTCAATGACATCGCAAGGATACATATCCGTACTACTAAGCCACTCTTCACTGATCCATACAGAACGAATAGAATCACAGGTAGTGTCATCATCATCGATGAAGGAACGAATAATACTGTCGCTGCAGGGATGATAATCTAAGAGCAGTTAACATTAAAACTAAAAGAGTGAAAATACTCTCAAGTGTTTTCTCGATGCTAAAGGCAGGTGGTCAAGTCCTCGTGATACGACTACTTGCCATTTTTTTGCAATTTGCATTCGTATGGTATGTGACAAGATATCTAGGTGATAGTGTCTATGGTGACTTTGTCATCTTCATGATGATCACACAATTCATCGGTACATTAGCTAACCTAGGATTAGATATCTTGATCGTCAAGCGGATAGGCTCTCTAGGATCGATAGACAACTCTTATAATACTGCATTCCTCAAGAAGGTCACACTCATCGGGGTCTCGCTATCAATCGTTGCTACTTATATTGCTGTCACCTTGATCAATTATATCAAGCCAGACTATCTCCCGATATTGCCGATGTGGACCTATCTCTTGGGTGCTGCATTTTACGGAAGTATGCGACTCTTTGTAGAGTACTATCGTGCTATCAAGTGGATCACTCTATCTACCATCCTCTCTTATGTGATCACTCCGACCCTTGCTGTAGCGATCTTATGGTTCATCAAGGCTCCTGTTGGAGAGTTGTACTCACTCGTCGTCACATGGAATGGTGTCATGTTAGCTGTCATCAGTATCGGACTATTGATCAAGTCACACCACACTTGGCAATCACCCACTGAGCATCACACAATTGCCTCTACCTCTAGGCTCATTATCGATTCGTTTCCATTCTTAGCTACAATGTTTCTGGTCATCGCATATGGATGGGTGGACAAGATGGTCCTCAGGATATATCTCGATGCAGCGGTCATTGGGCATTATCATATTGCATACCGATTCTCGACGATGGTATTCCTGCCGTTGATGGCATTCAATACACTATTGGCTCCACAGATCTCTCGAGCATTTCATGAGCATAGACCTGCTGCTGAGCTTAGAGCTATCATCTATAGAGTCCTGAAGTGGGCAATGGTGTTTTCTATGATTGCTTATTTTGGATTTATTCTTCTTGGGAAGTATATTTTGGGTGTCTTTAGCGAGGCTCATGTACTGATGTATCCAGTCCTGTTGATCTTGAGTTTTGGACAGTTAATCAATGTGGCTGCTGGTCCTGTCGGAGTAGTGATGAAGATGACCAATCTCCAATCCCTCTATGCCAAAGTGATGGCATGGAGTCTCGTGCTCAATCTCGTGCTCAATCTCTTACTCGTCCCTCGCTATGGAGTGTACGGTGCAGCGATTGCCACCTCTACAGGGATGATTATGATTAATGTCGGGGCATGGTACTTGTGCAAAAAGAGACTCGGATTGAGTACAGGAATCATCGATTGATAACCCGTCTCTGAGGGAATCTACTTCTCTCTCCCATACTCCTCTCGATCAAACAGTCGGACAATACTAATCGAGGACTGTACTCTCTAGTCAATCAAGCGACCCTTCTCTAAGTGCAATTGTTGTTGGTAAGTAGCTATCCTTGCATGCGCAGTCCCATCTATAAGTAAGATCACCACTAACAGTGCAAGCGTTGTGATCAAGCTTGCTCTCCAGATCGGCTTATCTATGAGCAGGATACCGAGAGCACAGAAGATAATGATTATGGGTATAGCCTTGAAGACAACATTGCGATACTCCTGCATTGTCGCTTCGGTACGTATCAGTTCTGCCTCGACAAAGGCGGTGGCATCTGCCTGATAATCTATCCCAAATTGTACAACTCTTGCCTTATTGGTGAAGAACAGCCCTAGTCCAATAATCATAAGTAGCCCTCCCGCAATCATAGTAGGTACGATATAAGCCCGAGCCATCTCTGTCTTACCTAATTGCCAAAATCCAACACTTGCAGCGAGGAATCCCAAGCCAAACAGGATGAAGAATGGTGTCGAAAATAACTCTGCCTTGGCCCAGTCAGTAGCTGATTTAAGTATTTCCATATCTATTTTTTCAATTTACGTTCTCTCAAATATTCCATTTAGCACTAGTTTGCTCGACTGAGAGATCCCAGAGTCGTTGCATCACTGCTTTGTCCTTGGCATGCGGTTCGAGTTTGCATTCTCCGACGGGGCCTGTCCAATAATTACGTCCTGTGGGTCCGTAAAATTTGGATTGGTCTAGGTGAGGTTCTGTGGCACACATCAGAGCAGGGTAAGCACCTTTCTCAGCAGATTGGACGAGTGGAGTCAACTTCATCAGCTGCCAGATAAATCTCATCAGTAGACTCCCATTGGTCTTGATCAGTGCAGTCCTAGATGCTCCCGGATGACAAGCATACACCTTGACAGCACTCTTGCCTGCCTCACTGAGTCTATCTTGCAACTCGTATACTGACATCATTTGCGCCAGCTTGCTTTGACTATAGACACTATTAGGATTATAGTTATTATCCCAATTCATGTCGTCAAATTGTATGGTCTTTATACCAAGATTGTATCCCATACTCCCTACAGTTACGATACGTCCCTTTGATTCTTCAATCCGAGGAAAGAGGAGTGCTTGTAGCAAGAAGTTGCCATAGTGATTGACACCAAGTTGACTCTCAAATCCATCAACTGTCATCACCTGTCTAGGGACTTGTGCAATAGCGGCATTGCACACCAAGGCATCTATCTGCGGCACCTCTTCTAAGACTTGTGCTGCGGCATTTCTCACCGAAGAGAGTGCTGATAAGTCCATCACGATATTGGAAGCGTCTATCTTACCGTCTATCTCTTGCTTCAATGTTGCTAGCGTAGCCTCTGCTTTTTGCGGATTACGATTGAGCATGACCACCTTTGCCCCTTTAGCGAGCAGTATTTTTGCCGTTTCATAGCCTGTGCCACTTGTTGTGCCCGTAATGACGTATGTTTTTCCACTGACATCCTGTATTCTGTCAGGTGTCCATCCTTTGTCGCCGTATTTTGTATTACTCACGTTTGATTGTATTATTTTAAATTATTGTCAACTGATGCTAAGATAATTATCCCCATGCATACTCTAGGTAAATGCATAGCGTACTTTAAACAAGATAAGCGGATGGTGACCCGAGTTTTAGTTATCTTTAATGATTGTATACTTTTACTTTTTAAAATTAGCATTGCTTTGCCTTACAAAATACTCTTCTTCCTGATCTTATCCAATCTTTGCATCTCACAGTCCTTACCCTTTGACTTTGAAGGAGACATCTTCACAGCAGACTTCGTCGACTTTGATGGTGGAGTAGCAGAGGTCGTACCTAATCCTCTCCCTAGCGGAATCAATACGAGTGCAACTGTGGGGAAGATAGTCAGAGATGGAGGCGTCATCTGGTCCGGGAGTAAGGTAGAGTTAGCAGACAACTTAGACTTTGCGACCAACAACTCTCTCACGATGAAAGTGTATACTACAGCTCCTGTAGGTACTCTTGTAAAATTCAAATTGGAAGGCTCAGGTAATGCCACGGAGAGAGATGTAGCTACCACTGTCTCTGGAGAGTGGGAAGAAATGACTTGGGACTTCACAGGTACACCAAGTGATCTCAATACTCTAGTCTTTATGTTTGATTTTGGTAATGTAGGCGACGGTACTGAGACCTCTACATTCTACTTTGATGATATCAATCAACTCTTTGGAGGATTTCAGATAGATCTACCGGTGACCTTCGAGGCAACAGACGTCAATTATACCTTGACAGACTTCGGTGGTAATGTATCCACAGTAGTCTTAGATAATAACAATCCATCAGATCACGTCGTAGAAGTCATCAAGACAGCAGAGGCAGCAACATGGGCGGGGACCACGATAGGGACCAATGGAGGATTTGCAACAGATATCCCACTGACACTAGACAACTCCATAATGTCAGTAAGAGTATGGTCACCAGAGGCAGGCACTCCTATCAGGCTCAAAGTAGAAGACTCCAATGATCCGACACATACTTGTGAGACAGAGACAGTCACTACAGTTGGAGGTGAGTGGGAAGATCTCGCATTTGACTTTAGCAATGAAGCACCTGGTACAGCAGCCTTAGCATTTGGCTTGACCAATGGATGGTCATATAACATGGCATCAATCTTCTTCGACTTTGGTACAGAAGGGCAGACAGTGGGTGAGCAGACATATTACTTCGATGATGTCTACTTTGGAGAGTTGCTGTCTAGTACGACTGACTTAGAAGTGTCAGACATCCTTATCTATCCAAATCCAACGCATGATCAGTGGATAATCAAGTCCAATCATACCATAATCACTCATGTAAATGTGAGAGATATCCAAGGAAGAGAAGTCATCACAAAAGATCCGAAGGCCACTACAGTGACATTGGACACATACTCGATAGTCCCAGGTATCTATATCGCAAGAGTTACCACATTGGCAGGAGTCATAAGTGTACCATTGGTTAAGGAGTGATGAGTCCAATCTATATCAATAGATATGATCGCCTCTCTCTTCAATACTCTAATCACTCGACGACAGATAAGTATCCTCTAAGTCTCAACTAAGTGAGCTCTTATGCCGTCGTATTGTTGCTCTTACCCAACTGCATAATCAATATCCCAACGATAATAATCCCACCGCTGATGAGATGGTATGACTCAAGACTTGACCCCTTGATTACATAGAATGTTGCTGCCGAGAGAGGTACAATATTGACAAAGACTGCAGCCTTATCAGCACCTGCTATGTCGATACCCCGATACCAGAACCAATAAGCCAACCCTGTACCCAATGCACCGATACCCAATGCTGACTGCCAAAATCTCAGCGAATAACCACCGACACCAACAAAGAGTCCATGATCCGTGGTAAAGATTAAATATCCTACAATCAGCACGATGAAAAAGACAAAGCAAACAGCGGCTGCCATTAGACTCAACTGGGCATTGGTGATAGACGGGTTGCTGTACTTCTTGACCCAGACATGGTGGAGAGCAAAGAAGATACAAGCTAATAAGATCAGTCCATCACCGAGACTAAATTGAAGATTGATAAGTGCCTCTAATTGCCCTTGAAAGAGTAAGTAAAGCACACCTACTAAGGCGATCAACATCCCAGATACTTGTCGTAATGTAATCGTAGTGCCTATGATGATTGATGAGAATAAGAGTGTAATAGCAGGATTGAGCCCGACAATAAGAGAGGCATTGACAGGTGTGGTCAATTCCATCCCTTTAAAGAAAAAAAAGTTGAACCCAACCAAACCAAGCCCGCCGATCTTGAGGATTCCCTTCCAATTTTTAGCCCATGTCTCTCTTGTCGGCAACTCCATAATAGCAAGTAAAGTCAACACAAAAACAGCAATCAAATATCTCCAAAAAGCTCCCTCGTAGGCTGTGACTTCTTGGATTACGTCTTTTCCCCAATGATAATTGAGTCCCCAAAATATCGTAGTGATGATAAAAAATACGCTTGCCTTCAAAGTGGTTGATTTTAATTTTTGCTCAAGGTATGAAGTGTTTGTAACTCTGTAGGGTTTACATCAGACTATTAGCCATCGCTAAGCTATCATCTGACCTCTCATGCACCAACTGATACAATTGATCGCATCTCTAGTATACATCAAACAATCAGATCATGGGATTATTAATCACACCTTTACAGTCAATTGGTCTTCATGTCATCTTACTGATCGCTGCTATAGTAGCAGGTCGGTATCTCGCCACTAAGATCTATACCAAGTACCAGTTTGATCCGATGCGGTCAAGATTTCCAGCATTTTACTTTGGTCTTGCATGGAGCTTTGGACTACTGATATATGCATTCAATATCACGACATCTGCTGAGGTAGAGACTTATACTCTAGAGGATGTCCCAGATGAAGTGATAGAGATGACCTTGACCAATAAAAAAGTCAAAACCCTCTCTACACCCAAGCCAGTCAAGAAGATCCCACTCAAGATAGACTCCATCATCTTCGTAGAAGAGGAGCAGATAGATACCATCATACAGAAGGTAGAGAAAGTGATCATCTCAGATACTCCGATTACTGATACCTTCTCCACTCCTCCATTGATCACAGACAAGATAGCTCCCCCACCACCTCCGCCGCCTCCGCCACCTCCGCCTGTGCAGGATGACCCCTTTGTAATCGTAGAGGAGATGCCGCGATTCCCAGGTTGTGAGGAGACTGATCTCAATCGTCATGCTAAGACCGACTGTGCTAACAAAGCTCTCATGGCATACGTACTCAGTACAGTGAAGTATCCTGCCATAGCGAGAGAAAACAGCATAGAGGGTTACGTCATTGCACAGTTTGTCATAGATAAAGAAGGGAACATTACAGATATCAATATCAAGCGTGATATCGGTGGCGGATGTGGTGAGGCTGTCGCCAAAGTCCTCAAGTCTATGAATACTGAGAAAGGTCAATGGAGGCCAGGAAGGCAGCAAGGCAGACCCGTCAAAGTCCTCTTTACCCTACCTATAAAATTTGCTCTCAATTGATAAGATGTACATATAAGTAGGTATAGTTGTGTTAAGTACCTTTCCTGTGAAAATTATCTCCGCAGCTCAGCGTTTACTCACAGTAAATACGATTATATCAACAACTAAAACAACAAGAATTATGGCAATCATGAAAGTAATCGAAATCCTATCTAACTCTAACTCTAGCTGGGAAGACGCAACTGCTAATGCAATCAAGAAAGCATCAAAATCAGTAAAAAACATCAAGTCAGCATTCGTACAAAGTCAGAGTGTTACTGTCAAGGATGGCGAAGTAGATGAGTACAGAGTCAATCTGAAAGTTACTTTTGAAGTAAAAGATTAAGATACCTCATCGTATGTTGAAATCAGAAGATTGGTTTCATCTTAAAGATTAAGAGCACTATCATGGATAGTTGCTCTTTTTTTTTGCTCTTCGAAGATCTTTGAGGCTTCACGCTTAGGAGATGAGATAAGAGTGTCGGATCAGATTGATGACATTAGCGGGGATGTCTTGCTCATTATGAAATCTTGCGATCCCTTGATATTTGCTATTGAGCTTCTCTCGCTTGTGGAGCTTGATCTCATCGATAGGGTTGTCACTAAAAAATTTTACTTCCAAGCACTTACGCATCGGCTTGATGACTAAGAAAGTAATTCTCCTGACGAATACTACACAATTTTTAGTAGCACTGATCTCTACGTCTTTCCAATCGGCCACCTCGGAGAGTATCTTATCAAATGCAAGGATCACTCCGTCTGGTTTATTGACAAATAGGTCGTCTATATCTACTTGTTTACAATAGTGCCAAGCATTGATATTTCGCAGTACACGTTTGCATTTGGGACAAGTAGCTCTCTGCATCTCAGATTATTGATTGTGAGATGTAATCTGATCCAGCATCCCCTTGAATATGAATCCATGGAATGGAAGTACCGAGTACCAATAGAGTCTCCCATATACACCTAGTGGTCTAAATGTGGCAGTCTGCACCAGTTGGTCTCCTTGTAGGTCAAACTCTAACCAAGCCTCACCAGGGAGTTTCATTTCAGCATAGAGGACGAGTCTGCCATCCTCTTTATTGGCATAGATGACTCTCCAGAAGTCTAAGGCATCGCCGACATTGATCGTATGAGTATTAGTCCTTCCTCGTCTGAGGCCTACTCCACCTACTAGCTTATCTAGATAACCTCTCAATTGCCACAACCAGTTGCCATAGTACCAGCCAGTCTCACCTCCGATGCTCCAGATCTTATTGATACAAGCTGCTCTATCACTATACTTCTGGCTTCTCTGATCGATAAAGCACCCATATGATGGCACTCTAATATGGTCTGAGATCAAGAGGTCAAATCCACTACTCACATTTGCATCTTTCCAGCTTGACACTATCTGATTACTCTCTATCTTTCTGAATGCTTTGTGTAGAGCCTCTTCATATCCAATAGGATCAATGTTGAGGATCTCATTAATCCTCGAGTCTCTGCAGACCACCTCTACCTTCATACTATCAACAAGATTGACTGCAAGTCTATAAGATGTAGAAGTCACGAAGTATAGCCAATAGGAAGACAACTTAGGGGTCATGACAGGTACAGTATAGATCTTACGATTGAGATTCCTCACCCTTGCAAATCCAAGCAACATCTCCTTGTATGTCAAGATATCCTTACCACCGATATCAAAGCTCTCGTTATAAGTCTCCCTATTGAAGAGGCAGAGAGATAACAGAGAGATGACATCAGAGATTCCGATTGGTTGACACCGAGTATCGAGCCACTTCGGTGCTATCATGATTGGGAGTTTCTCCACAAGATCTCTGATGATCTCAAATGATGCACTCCCAGATCCTATGATGATGCCAGCCCTCAGTGTCGTGAAGTTGTACTTCCCTTTGGCAAGTTCTAGTTCTACATTTTTCCTCGATGTGAGGTGCTTTGAGAGCTCGATCTCATTTACTATTCCACTGAGGTAAATGACATGCTTGACAGTAGTCTGATTCATCGCGTCTACAAAGTTGACGGCTGCCTGTCGCTCTAGTGACTGATACTCAGATGAGGATGACATACTATGTACTAGATAATAGGCACCGTCGATATCTCTCGGGATGTTGGCAAGTGATTGCTGGTCTAGGAGATCTACTTGGATGACTTCTATCTTATCGCCAAGAGATTGAGGAGGGTTGAATCGATTGAAATCTCTCACACAGCATACCACCTCATGACCATTCTCCACTAGGATAGGAAGGAGTCGTTTGCCAATGTAGCCAGTAGCGCCTGTGAGTAGTATTTTCATCTAAAGATTTATATTCTAGGAGTTATACATCATATTCTCCTTATCGTTTTCAACTGTGACACATTTTTTTCAAATAACTCTTGACTTGAGAGGTCTATGAGCTTACATGAGATACCAATTTCATGAGGGTAATTCGTATGACATTACGGTCGAGCTACTCTGTTCACTTCAATCTCTTATCGTTAAGTAAGTCCCGAAGATTTAGATTACATTTACGTATGTGGCATAACTCACAAATATCGCCTGAAGATCTCCCTCAGCTCCTCGATACAGACTACATCAAGATAGACAAGAGACATCTAGTCAACACACTGATCTGGAGGATAATCATTATCATCGTCATAGGTGTAGCCTTAGCCATGAGTGTAGAGACTCTCTTGAGTATCCCAGAGATCCCTCGGTCGGTAATTACAGGACTCCACCTCTTGTATGGGGCATTATGTGTCCTGCTCCTCCTCTTCGGATACCAGAGTGTGCAGTATCAAGCATATCTACTCAGAGAGCAAGATCTCTCGTATGTGAGAGGATGGCTGACTAAGAGAGAGACCACTGTCCCGTACAATAGGATACAGCATGTAGAAGTCACCCAAGGTCTCATGGAACGTTGGCTCGACATCGGACGTGTCAAAGTCTTCACTGCTGGAGGGAGTAGCAGCGATCTCCAGATACCCGGTCTACCGCTAGATACTGCTAATCGTATCAGAGCTTATCTCTTATCTAAGATCTCAACCAAGATCACTGGTGATGAAGAAGAATAATACGATAGAGAGACAGCGACAGTCACCCTATGCGATCTTAGTCTTAGTCTCTCGGATCATACAGAACCTTTTGAAGCAATTCAGCATTATTATCATCCTCTTAGTCCTTGGGGGTAATCGATCTGATGATAAGAATAGTACTGCACTCATCATCTCATTGGGGATATTGGTAATGACTATCATTAGAGGGGTAATCACTTACTTCAGATACTACTATAGTGTCACTGATGATCATCTCATCGTCGAGAGAGGATTACTGAGTACGTCTAAGACCTCTATCCCACTTGATCGGATCCAAGCAGTAGACTTTGATCAGACCCCAATCCATAAGCTAGTCAATCTCGTCAAGGTCAACATCAGTACCGCTGGGAGTAGTGGTAGTGAGGCTACGATAGAGGCCGTCACCATCGACAAGGCCAATGAGCTCAGAGACGTATTGATGCATCAGCAGCATCTCAGAGGAGAGCATCTCTCGTTAGATAGTCAGTCACTCAATAGTGTAAGTGATCAGGATACGACGCGGATATTCAGTCTAGATCCTCTACAGTTGCTTAAGGTCGGTCTAGCCGAAAATCATATCAGATCAGGTTTTATCATTATTGGTTTTTTCTTTTGGATCATCCAGCAGGCAGAAGATGCAGACCTCCTAGACCTACTCAAGTCACTCCTACCAGATATCAATGTCATCAAAGGCAGTGTCATCATACTTGGAGTTATCACCATACTTATGATCGGAGCTTCTGTCCTTATCAGTCTCATCAAGACGATAGTCCAATATTACAATCTCAAGCTTACTCGGCGAGTGGATAGCTTCCAACTGTCCTATGGTCTGCTCAATAGTCGGCAGTTTACCGCTAAAGATCGGAAGATCCAAGTCATAGGATGGGAGCGGACTTGGCTACAGCAACTCTTTGACTACTATACACTCTACTTCATGCAGGCCTCTAGCCGATCAGTGTCTGAGAAGAGAAGGCTCTCTATCCCTGGCTGTGCTGCGGAGCATATCCAGTCAGTCAGGGCACATCTAGGATATACCAGCCTAAGTGATGAGACTTGGCAAGGGGTATCTCCATCGTATCGTTTCTATGGCATACGCAATCTCTGTCTGTCTGCACTCTTGATAGGAGGGATCATACTGATAACCAGGGAGGATAATAACTATCTCCTACTAGTCTTACTCGGTCTGTACTTCATCTATAGAGTGATCTCGATAGTCAAGACATATGACAAGATATCATATCGCATCGCTGATGGTCTAGTCCAGATTACTGGAGGTACATTTGGCAGCAGCCTCCAATTGCTTGAGTCCTATAAGGTCCAAGCGATCAGACTTAAGGCTGGACTCTTCCACCGACGAAGAGACTTGGCCGACCTCTATCTCTATACAGCGTCGGGGAGTATCTTGATTCCATTCTTACCGATATCTACGGCTAGGCAGATTAGAGATAGCCTCTTGTACACGATAGAGAGTAGCAGTGATGATTGGATGTAAGCATATACCATCGACGAGTATCACTACCCTCTCAGATGAAAAAAGCGTAAAGACCCTCTCCTCTCGAGAACCTTTACGCTGATAATATTTTGATATTGTGTGAGTTACTCCTCTTAGAGGGATTGGATGCAACCTAGTCGATGCTTTCAAATGGGCTCCCTAGTGGAAACTCTATATTCTCATCAAATCCAGGAATATACGTTGCAAGATTCTTGGCAGAGTACTTTGATAGATTGATGAATGACCATGATTCACCTTCATTGAGAGAGCTTGCTAAGACATATTGCGTAGACTTATAATTGCTCTTACCTAGCTGAGCTGTCCACTCATGAGGTACGATATAGTAGGTGTCAGACCCTACCTGATAAGACTCTGATGGATCAAGAGCATTGCCACTCTTGTAGACTACACCAGTATTGCGTAGCATCTCTAGATCTGAGACTATATCTTTTCTGATGTAATCCTTACCTCCTCCCATCTCTATGATATTGGGGTGTACTGTACTGAGTATGTAGTCCACATCTGCATCCACGAGGGCTGTCAGATATTTGTTAGTTGCTTCCTTGAGGTTGTCTGCAAGGTTGGACTGTGCCGTAAGGATGACACTACTCGCGATTAATGCAAGCGATATGATGAAAGTTCTCATTCTAATTTTTTACTTTTTTTGTGTTGTTTGTAATAAGATTATGATTGCTCTTAGGGAATAAGGTATCCTTATTTCTCTGCGAGTTGGATGATTTTTTCTTCGAGCTCGTACTCGTCGCCACTATTGTATCCATTGTGAGTATAGACGATGTTACCGCTCTGGTCTACGAGGAATGTCTGCGGTATAGTCTGGAAGTTGAGAGCTCTCATCAGATCTTGATTAGCATCCGTGAGTATCGTGTATTCCCATCCTTTAGTCTCTATGATACCTGGTACTTTAGCTAGACTTCTCGCATTATCGATCGTCACTGCGATGAGCTGCACATCATAATCTTCTTGCCACTCTCCGTAGTACTCATCTATCGCGTCTAACTCTCTCTTGCACGGGCTACACCATGATGCCCAGAAGCTAATCACTGTGATCTTTCCATCCGAGAAGAAGTCTCCCATATTGACTGTACCTCCATCTAATGTCTTCAAGTCAGACTGTGGAAATGGAGATTGTGCAGTGAGATCCATGCTTGATAGACCTAATGTGACTGTGAAGAGTATTCCTAGTAATAATTTCATTGTATTAATTTTTTGTGGTGTTAAGTGTTGTTATAGTTTATAAAATGAGTAATATAGGCTTATCACATCATTTACAATTCAAATTACACCAAAACAAAGCAATAAGTCTCCTAGATTACATAAGTTAACTAGAGTTTAACGACCTCTGATAAAGAGAGTTAAATAATAATGCGGAGTTCCTTATATTTAACCCTGTTATTAACAAAAGACTATTGCACAATATCTAAAGCTATGAAACACTCGATCATTTTTATTATTACTGTCTTGTTTTTTACGCAAGTAGAAGCTCAAGAGACAGGTAGGCTATCTGGAGGTTTCCAAGCTAGAGCTAACGTATTTCTGAGGGATTCGTTGATCGGTGCTGATGAGATACCTCAGTATGACAATGAGTTTGTCGGTGCCGAGGCATGGTTAGACTTAGCATATTCTTTCAAAGGATTCACTGCAGGTGTGAGATTTGACTTATTCAATAACTCTAACCTCCTCAACCCTAATATCTCGTATACCGCTCAAGGCTTGGGGAGATACTATATCTCTAAGGACATCGGGAAGCTCAATCTTACTGCTGGTCACATCTATGATCAAATCGGATCAGGGATCATCTATAGGGCATATGAGGCGAGACCCCAACTGATAGATAATGCACTCTTAGGTGTAAGAGGAATCTATAAGATCTCAGATGATTGGTCGCTTAAAGCATTTACCGGAAGGCAAAAAATCCTCTTCGATACTTACACTCCTACGATCAAAGGGGTAAGTCTTGAGGGGTTCCTTCAACTCGGAGCAGAAGATCAACTCTCCTTAGCACCAGGATTTGGATTTGTCAATCGGACTCTCAGTGACGAGGTAGTAGATAAGATCGTAGGAATCCTGAAGGGATATCAAGATGTGGATCGGTTTGACTTAGCATATAATACCTATAGCGCCTCATTTTACAACACATTGAATGTTGGTCCTATCGTCTGGTATACTGAGGCTGCTTATAAGACACCAGATGTGTACTTTGATGCATTCGCAATCAGGACAGACCTTGCAGGCACATCACTGGGTAAGTATGTGAGGGAGAGTGGTACAGTATTCTACAATAGTCTGAGCTATGCAGGTAATGGACTTGGGATTACCCTCGAGGGGAAAAGGACAGAAAGGTTTAACTTCAGGATAGACCCTACTCTAGTGACCAACCTTGGTCTGGTCAATTTCATCCCACCTATGAATAGGGAGAACACATACCGACTGACTACTAGATATCAGCCAGCAACTCAAGATATAGAGGAACTTGCTTTTCAAGCTGATTTGAAGTACAGAGTCAAGAAAAATCTCACACTTGGGGTAAATATGAGTAATATCACTGACTTTGATTATAATCTCCTCTATCGAGAGCTCTACACTGAGGTAGTCTATAAGTACAAGAGAAAGTGGCAGATGACCACTGGTGTCCAAGTCCAACGATATAATCAAGAAATCTACGAAGCGAAGTCAGAGGTGCCGATCGTCGAGACCCTAGTGCCGTACTTAGACTTCCTCTACAAAGTAGATAGGAAAAAATCCATCAGGACAGAACTCCAATACATGTTTACAGGTGACAAAGATGGCGTGAAACATGACTTCGGTGATTGGCTGTTTGCCCAAGTAGAGTTGACCCTTGCTCCACACTGGTCGATTGTCCTCTCTGATATGTACAATACTGATCCAGGTAAAGAGTCTCCGACAGATAGTAACGGGGACAAACTCTCACTTCATTATCCAAGATTTGACGTCTATTATGTCAATAATAGTAACAGATATTCGTTGAGTTATATCAAGCAGGTAGAGGGTGTAGTGTGTACAGGCGGTATCTGTCGTCTTGAGCCTGCATTCAGTGGAGTTAGATTTGAGGTTAGTTCTGTATTCTAAACATTCATGACACATAATTTATTAGATCCTCTAACAGTCACATTATGAAAGCAATCAAATATACTCTCTCAGCAGTCATAGCAATGCTCTTCCTCACTCATTGTGAAGAGAAGCCAATACTGATACCAGACTTCGATCCACCTGAGTCAGAACGAGTCATCGTGATAGAAGACCTGACTGGTGCCTCTTGTCAAGGTTGTCCAGCTGGATCTACCAAGTTAGCTTCGCTGATTCAACTCTATGATGGTAATCTCATAGGCATAGGTGTCCATGGTGACTTCCTCAGCCAACCCATAGATGGTCATAGCAAATACGATTTTAGATTTGATAAAGCCAAAGAATTGGAGAATTCGTTTACGATATTAGGTAAGCCTGCAGCGATCGTAAATAGAGTGAATTACGAAGATCAAAACTTCCACGGAATAGACAATGTCGATCTCTGGCAAACATATGTCGATAGAGAACTAGAAAAACCTAACTATCTCACTCTGTTGCATAATAGCAGCTATGATGCCTCAAGTCGGACGATCAGTATGGAGATCATAGGTGTACCTGTCAGAGAACTAGATGGAAACTTCAATCTCACTATTATGCTCACAGAGAGTCATATCATCGATGCTCAGAAGAATGGACAAGTCATCGAAGATGATTATGAGCACAATCATGTACTTAGAAAGATCATCACTGAGACACGTGGAGACTTCTTCACTAATGGTCTAGAAGTAGGTGACAATATCACTAAGTCATACACCTACACTCTACCTGCAGAGGACGGTACTTATATCGCTGAGAATATGGAGGTTGTAGCATTTATCACTCGAGTAGAAGATAGTACAGAAGAGACTATCCAAGCAACACAGTTCCATGTAGTAGAGTAATCTGATGATCAGATGAGACATGTAAAGTCCTCATGTCGTAAGAGAGATCAGAGCTAATCAGATTATTCCCAACCTATTTGCATTTTATTTGAATGGGAGTGACTCCGCGATCTCTCATCACTGTTGAGTTATTAGGTCTAACAGTCGCTGCTATTTTTAATCAGAGTTCGTAGTTATTCAACTCTTCATTGATGATTGAGGATTCATAGCCCATACGAGCTGCTTTAGTATAGAGTTTACTCCTGAGTTGGTAGGAGTTGAGCTTTTGAGATGAGAGACGACGGATTTCTTTCTGGACGACTTCTGACAATGCCGCTGCATAATCACTGTCATCTATCTCTGTCATGGCCTTGCGGATACAATAGTCTGAGACTTGCTTGATTTTGAGATTTTGTTTGATTCTATTTCTTCCCCACCGTTTGATTCTAAATTTGCCTCGAGCATAACTTCTTGCAAATCGTTCTTCATTGAGGTGATTACTCTCCACAAGAGCTGTCATCACCTTATCTAAACTGTCACCATAGACTCCAAGCTTGATCAGCTTAGTCTTGACTTCACTATGGCAGCGATCTTGGTAGGCACAGAAGTGCTCTAACTTGGTGAGAGCATCAGCATCGCTAAGATATTTGAGTGGTTTCTTTTCTATTTGATTGTGGGTTTTATCAGATTTGGTAAAGACATCTAAGAGCTATTCTAGTGAATTATACCTTGCTACTTGCGATAGATGTCGTATGAGCCTCTATCAGCAGCTACGGTCAGTCATTTTACCAAATGATTATTACCTTAGAGTGCATTGCCTGACTCTTTATACAGTGCTGCTGTGACGACTTGGCCCACAGCCTTGAGAGTCCTTTTGTTAATTGCTGACAGATCATCGTCATGTGTATGCCAGTGATCCGCGAATCCAATTTTCTTACCAGGAGTATAGTTAATGATATCTATCATTGGTATCCCTGCGATCGTATTGACAAAGTAGTGATCATCTACAAGATATCCGACACTCTCCATGCTGAACATGTCAGAGTAACCCATACCGTGAGCAAGAGTCCAGATTTTTTCTTGAAGCACTCCTGCGTGATCCTTAGAGACTTGATCTTTGCCAAAGTATGGATCTTTACCACCCACCATGTCTAGGAGGATTCCGTACTTAGCTCGATATCCACTTTTGTGCTTGTTTTTGGACCAGTGTTGAGATCCTAGGCACCAGAGGTTGGGTGGTTCTTCGGGTCCTCTCTTTCCCTGGTCTTCGGCATCGAAGAAGATGATATCCACACCAAGATCTTGGATAGGGTTCTCTTTGAGGAGTCGGGAGATTTCGAGGAGTACACCTACTCCACTTGCTCCATCATCAGCACCGAGTATAGGATCTTTACGTTTGTTCTTATCATTATCTTCTTCGGCGATCATCCGTGTATCCCAGTGTGCTGCGAGGATGATTCTTTTTGTCTCTTCTGGATTGATCTGTCCGATGATATTGTACGATTGCCATCTGTCCCCAGTATAGATATTGGCGATGAAGTCTTGGACGATGACTTCTGCACCATTTGCCTTGAGCTGACTGACTAACCAATCCTTGCATGCTGCATGCTCATCGGTGCCTGGCACTCTGGGCCCAAATTGGAGTTGCTTCTCGATATGAGCATACGCATTATCTGCAGAAAATGAAGGGATACTTACCTTCCTGATTTCTGGTTTCTGAGTTTGCTTAATTGTTGTCTTAGAGTCACCTTCGCATGATTGGAGAGTGAGTAGTCCGATACAGAGGAGAAGTAAGATATGGTTGAGTCGCATAAGCACTATCAGTTAATGTAATTTTTAGTTTTTAATCGTCCAAGTCGTTCCGTCCTTACCATCTTTGATTACGATATTGAGGTCGGCGAGCTGATCTCTAATAAGATCAGATGTTGGCCAATCTTTCTGCTCTCTCGCTTGAGCTCTTAAGTCTACGACGAGAGACATCAGTCCATCCATCTTATCCATACTCCCCGACTCTGCATCATTCCTCAGTCCGAATATCTCGAAGAGGAAGTCATGCATCACTGATTTGACTCTTGTTAATGTCTCACTCCCTACATTACGCAGATCGAGGATGCCATCTTGGTATTTGTTGATCTCTGGGACAATCTCAAAGAGCTTACCGAGTGCTTTGGGGGTATTGAAGTCATCACTCATCTCAGTGATGACTGCGTCAAGCATCGCATTGAGCTTAGCATCATCACTGCCAGACTCAGATGTGGCCTCCAATCCTGTAAGGGTCTTATACGCTTCCATGATTCTTTGATACCCTTTCTCAGCGGCCTGTAAGCCTCCGTCGGTGAGGTCGAGTGTACTATTGTAATGGCACTGTAGCATGAAGAACTTTACCACCATGGGTGAGTATCCCTTAGAGACATGCTCACTCTCTCCTGTGAAGAGTTGGTCAGGAGTAATCGTATTACCATCACTCTTACTCATCTTCTTACCATTCATGAGGAGCATATTGGTATGTACCCAATATCTTGCAGGTGTGCATCCACACGAAGCCTTATTTTGTGCTATTTCATTTTCGTGATGTGGAAATTTGAGGTCATTACCGCCGCCGTGGATATCAAAGTTCTCACCGAGATACTTGGTACTCATCGCCGAACACTCCAAGTGCCATCCTGGGAACCCAAGTGACCACGGTGACTCCCACTTCATGATATGACTCTCATCAGCTTTCATCCAGATAGCAAAGTCTGAAGGGTGCTTCTTATCAGTTTGCTTCTTGAGGTCTCTTGACTCAGCGAGGAGGTCCTCTATGATCCGTCCAGAGAGCTCGCCGTACGGATGGTCTTTAGCGTAAGCAAGAGTATCGAAGTATACAGAACCATTGGCCTCATATCCGTAGCCATTATCAAGTATCTGCTGTACCATCTCTATCTGCTCGATGATATGACCAGTAGCCCTCGGCTCGATACTTGGTCTCAGAGTATTGAAGATATCCATCATAGCGTGGAATCCATTAGAGTACTTCTGGGCAACTTCCATCGGCTCCAATTGCTCAGCTTTGGCACCTTTGGACATCCTATCCTCTCCATCATCCAAGAGGTGACCAACGTCAGTAATATTTCTTACATATCTGACCTTATATCCAAGGTAGAGCAGGTATCGATAGATGAGATCAAAACTGACAAACGTCCTACAATTCCCAAGATGAACATCGCTATAGACCGTAGGTCCACAGACGTACATGCCTACATATCCAGGAGTACTCGGGGTAAATGCCTCCTTAGTACGTGTAAGGCTATTGACGATAAATAGCGTATTGTCTGACATATTAATATTATGTGTTATATGACAAAGGTAGAGATTAATTTTTAATCTCTTTTGTAATTAGACAGAGTAGATTATCTCCTATTGAAGAGAGTTATACTTGGACTGCTAATTTCTTCCATTCCCCTTCGCCTACAGGCTCATCAGAGGTAGTGATATAGCAGAGATCTCTATTATAGTCATAGAAAAAGAAGAGAGGTCCTTCATTCCTAAAGAGGTCAATCCAATGTGGATACTTATCAGCTCTAAGGTAGACATGGAAGTGTTTTTTATCACCTTTCTGCTCTACATAATTGTCTTTCATGAAGTTACTACAGAAGTAGAAGTAAGCTTTACCGGAAGGGATATTGATATAAATGGCTTGATCAGTCTGCTCTCCCTTGACCTTACGGCCGTAGAGAAACACCTTGTACTGTGTAAATTCTTCAATCAAAAAGTTAGTCATGTTAGGAATCATCTTAGGTTTAGAATTATAATAAAAAGCTAGAGTTAGCTCCCATTAGTAGAACATCAAAGAGAGATAATCTCTGAGGTATACTCGATGCATAAACGCATACACCATCAAAGCTAGCACGAAGATAATGACAAAGACCTTAATACGTCTTCTATAGAGAGTAGACTTTTCGAGTCTTGACTTATACCTGACTCTACCTGAGTATGACATAACAAATATTATTAATCAATGAAGTGTCCAAATTTAGTTTTCTTTGTTTGAAGATACTTCGCATTTTCCACCGAAGCATCCATCAAGATTGGCAATCTCTCTACCACGCTGACCGTGGAGTGATCAAAGGCTTTGACCTTGTCAGGGTTATTAGTCAGCAGACGGATCTCTTTGATCCCCAACTGATCCAGCATTTCGAGGGCTATATCATACTTCCTCCCGTCAGCAGCAAGACCCAAGTCCAAGTTAGCCTGATGTGTATCTCTCCCTTGATCTTGTAGATTATATGCTTTCATCTTATTGATAATCCCTATCCCTCGACCCTCTTGACGGAGATAGAGCACCACTCCTTTATCCTTGAGGATTTGCTTCATTGCATAGTCGAGCTGCGGTCCACAGTCACACCTCTTAGAGTGGAAGAGATCACCCGTGATACACTCAGAGTGGATCCTTACAGTCACAGGTGCAGAGAGATCTATCTCAGGATGCACTATAGCTAAGTGAGGCATTTTTTCTTGTTGGTCGTAGCCAAATGCCAGCATCCTGAACTTACCCCAATCAGTGGGCAATATAATCTCTTCTAGAAGGGTCATCGGTATCGTTTCGGGTATCATTTCGTAGTATTATATATTTTTATAGGGTGCCATCCAGACCAATCGACTCTCATTCTGCTTACACGACAAATAAGTAATCTTGCTTCAGGATTGACTCAGATACAAATGTAAATCTTATTTTGCACTAAAAGTTTTAAGAAAATACTATTGTAACTGAGTTATGTCTATAACTGACTCTGTACACTTAACTCTCTTCCAACACAAATCACTCTTATGGATATCAAATCACTCTTAGAGAGTAATCACACAAGAAAGGATGCGATAGCGATCAAAGACTACATCACGTCCAATCCTTCAGCGATTAGTGATTTGATGGCTTTGTTTTTTAGTGATTCCATCCAACTGAGCCAACGATCATCATGGGCTCTACTCTTCATAGGGTTAGAATCTCCATGGATCATCAAGCCATATCTCAGTAAGATGGTAGATCTCCTCCCTACAGCCAATCATGATGCACAGATTCGCAATACGATCAGAATCTTTGAAGAGATAGAGATACCTGAGGATCTAGAGGGACCACTCTTTGAACATTGCTTCAACTACCTCATGGATCATAAGCGACCTACTGCTATCAGGGCATTTTCCCTTCATGTACTCGAGAAGATAGCTCATCGACACCCAGAACTCAAGCATGAGCTAATCGAAGAAATTACGTTACAAAAGGATCATGGTACTGTAGGCTTTAAGAATAGAGCCAAAAAAGTATTGAAAAGACTTAAATCTTGAACAAACAAGCCAAAAAAGCTAAACCTAGCATCTCTAACAAATCCAAATTTTTCAATATCTTGAAGTAAGACAGTCATCCTTCAGTTGTCTCTACTAATACACAAAAAAAAAGGATGTTGCTATTGATTAGCAACATCCTTTAGTGACATTTATTGAAATTAATTAGGTTAAGTTTTAAATTCTTTAGGAAAATTAAGCAGGAAGGAATCCCTTATTCCTTCACCACTTAATTTAAAACCGAACCCAATCTTCATGTTATTCTACCACAACCATCTTTTTCGTTGCAGTGTACTCACCACTTTCTAATTGGTAGTAGAGTACTCCGCTTGTTGCTAGCTCTGACTTAGCCAGGATGATACTATTGACACCCTTAGCATAGTTACCTGTAATCTGCTTGACCATCTTTCCTGTCACATCCATCAATGTAAGTGTTGCTGTGCCAGCTGTCGGTAAGCTGAACTCTATTGTCGTCTGTATACTGAATGGATTCGGCTCATTTTGCTCGAGGCTAAATGCTGCTTCTGCATTCTCTCCTAGTACTACATTGAGTACTGATAGATCTGCATCATATGCTTCTGCTGCTGTCGCTTCTGATGTGATCTCCATCTCTGCTACT
>CALLAW010000065.1 GCA_938001865.1 uncultured Saprospiraceae bacterium
CAGCTATCTCTAAGATAACCCATATTTCTTCCAAATTGGGCTCGACAGGGTTCTGCTTTGAGAGAGAGCCACCATTACTTCCTCTACTCATACTTCCTCTACTCACTGATATCCATTAGCTACTTGGAGTAGATGAGAAAACCCATTTCTTCTTCTATTTCTGTTATTCATTCCCCTCTTTTTTAATCAATCAGATGGTAGTCCATTGTGATTCTAGTTCACATTGTTATGATCGATGGTCTTATGATCAAGGTGATTGATCATGGTTTATACTCAGATCCTCGTTATGTAGAATAGTGAAGATTGTGACAATGATTGAATAGTACTTATATGCAATTACATATAATTACTCTGAGACCAACACATTTATATGCAATTACATATAATTATGTGAAAATTACTATATTTATATGTATTTACATATAATCATTAGTCGTTCATATAAATTATACGCAAAAACATATAAAACATGGACCATTTACCTCAATTTGTTAAAAAGAGAAGGAAGAAATTGAAACTTACTCAAGTAGAGCTTGCAGAAAAAGCTGGAGTTGGTCTTACAGTAATCAGAAAGATTGAACAGGGAAAAGAAAACCTAAGCATGGCTAAGGTAAATCAAGTTCTAATAATGTTTGGTCATAAACTACAGCCAGTTAATATTAAAGATTATGAGGAAAGCACTAGTAAAGTATAACAATATAACAGCAGGGATACTTAGTGAAGAAAAGAATGGAGAGTACCAATTCGTGTACGATGAAAAATATGTGAAAAATTTTCCTGAAAAGTTTATCACATTTAAGATGCCTGTATCATCCCAACATTATAAGAGCAAAAGACTTTTTCCATTTTTTGACGGATTGATACCAGAAGGATGGTTACTCAACATTGCATCTAAAAGTTGGAAGATAAAAAAGAATGATCGTATGGGATTACTGTTGGCCTGTTGTCAAAATGCCATAGGTGCAGTTACTATACATCCAATAAATAGTAAAACCGATGAAGAAGAATAAGTGCCTGTACTGCTATGAAATATTATCTAAAGGAGAAATTGACTACCATGGTAGTTGTGCTAAAACTTTTTTCAATCAGGAAAAAATACCACTATTGCCTTACAATTTTTCTGAGATGGAAAAACTTGCTAAAGAAGCTGCATTACAATCTGTGACAGTGCCAGGAGTACAACCTAAATTATCACTCGGTTGGATCAAATCTGAAAATGAAGATGGTTTCAGAGGACGTTTAACCATTATGGATGCCCTAGAGGGCCATTACATATTAAAACCTCAAAATACGAGCTATCCTGAAATGCCTGAGAATGAACATTTATCAATGAAACTCGCAGAACTATTCAATATAAAAGTTGTGCCCTCAAGCATGATACGACTCAAATCAGGTGAATTATGTTATCTAACAAAACGCATTGATAGAGAAGCAAATGGCAATAAAATTCACATGATTGATTTTTTGCAAATAATGGAACTCGAAGACAAATACAAAGGCACTATGGAACGATTGGGCAAGTTAATAGGCGAATTATCAGAAAACACTCTCTATGATAAATTGAGATTTTTTGAATTAGCACTGTTCAATTACATCATTGGAAATAATGATATGCATCTAAAGAACTTTTCAATGTTCAACTCAGATATTGGTTGGGTATTATCTCCAGCATACGACTTACTGAATGTGAAAATAATACTCCCAGAAGACAAAGAAGATACAGCAATAATGCTAGGTGGGAAAAAAGAGAATTTTAGCAAAATATACTTCGATAGATTCGGTGAAAATCTAAAATTGAATAAAAAGCAAATTACAGCTGTCTATACGAGATTAAAAGGTTGGCGAATACAGGCTGAAGATCTTATTGGAAAATCATTTTTGTCCTCTGGCAATAAAATTAAATACCTAGATCAATTAGAAGAAAAAACAAATATATTCATCGGTAATAATGTGGTAAAACAATAGCCAGCATTTGTAATCGAATCTGCTAAATAAATTATCAATCTTTTATTCAATCGAGAATGTAGTAACTAAGCGTAGATAATAGCCCGACCAAAACTAAAAAAAAGAGCCCACAACTATTGTGAGCTCTTCTTAAACATTATCTGTTAGTTATCAGCATCTACAACTCATCACCTTACTCAATAATCAACATCTTACCCTGCAACTCTTGATCGCCTATCTCGAGGGTATACGTAATTACACCACGTGTATTGAGAGATTCTTGATCTATTGCGAGATCTGTGTTGCCTTGAGCTAATGATACTTCTTGTGTGAGTATCAGACTCCCAAGCGAATTGTAGAATCTCAACACTCCATCAGTTGCTTGAGGTGAAGTGATAGAGATCACTGTCTTATCCTTCCAAGGGTTAGGGTGATTACTCATCGCTATCTCTGTGACTGATACTGCATCCTTCTGCTCTAGTCTCAACTCTCTCACTTGGAGATTATCTCCATGATATGACTCACTATCCAATCCTTCAGAGATCGCAAGTTGTGAGAGACCATCAGTATTCACCTTGAAGAGATAGTCTGATGCTGTTGCATCAAATCCATCAACATGATGATATGAGATATTGAGTATCTGTCCATCATAGTGATAGTGATCAGTGCTAAACTCTGGTAGAGGAGATGTCAACTCTGTAAATCCAGGGCCCACTGCAATACTCATCTGTAGACCATAGATCAGATCATCCGACTCTGTAGAGAGTATGTACTCTCCGCTATCCATCTCTTCATATCTGATGACTTGTGCTATTTGCCCACGAGCTATACTCTCACCACTTTGAGCTTGACTCAGATAAGATCCATTGACATCACCAGTCTTAATAGCGATGAAGTCAGTCACCATATCATGCGTCAAGAATGGGATCTGATAAGTCTCACTAAGCGTAGGTGCCCATGGATAACTCGGGTCGACAAACTGGTGAGCCTCATCTATAAATCTCCAACTCGAATTATCTAAGAATGTGTCGTTGATCTCGAGGATCAGCTTCCTGATCGCTACCATATCTGATGAAGTCACTGACTTACTACTATTGGCATCTGCTGCGATGAGGTAGTATGGTGACTCTATCGGTTGGAGGTTGAGGATGTGTCTCTGTATCAAGATGATATCTAACGTACTCACTCCCAATCGATGATTCGTATCTAAGTATGGTACTACCTGGTATGAGCCACCCATTGGCATCTCATCAAAGGCAAATATTCCAGTCTCATCTGACAAGGTAAATTGATCACCATTGATCAATGTCACCTCAACTGAGTCGACTGGCACATCAGTAACTGTACGCATCTCACCGGTAATCCTTGCAAGCATAGACTCACTTGGATCACAGATCTCTACCCCATTATTATCCTGAACGATAACGGTCGTCTCGCAGAACGCTTGATTGCCATTGGCATCAGTCAACCACAATTGTACTGCTTGGGTGCCGATATCAGCACAGTCGAAGTACATCACATCATCAGTCGGATCATCGCTAAAGCTAAATCCAAAGGTATAGGATGATCCACAAGGGTGGTCACTGCCTGCATCGAGGTCTACTGCCCACAACTCTGCTGTCTCAGTATTCTCACTGACATTTGCGACAAGCGTGACGATTACTCCTGACTCACACTTAGGACTCGGTGGAGTATTATCTAGTACCGTGATGAGGTATGTGCAGATGTCCGTATTGTTACATCCATCACTTACAGTCCAAGTGACCTGATGCATCCCTACTGGCATCTCTATGTTGAATGTAGAAGTCGTGCCCGCCTCGTCTTCTGAGCCATCAATACCAAAGTCTATGGTATAAGTCCAGATCAGATCAGCTGCATCAGTACAGTCATCTGTCGCTGTATGACCTAGACTCACTACTCCTCCTGAGCAATCATCTGATGTGGTCTCTACGATCACATCTTCGCAAGTACCAGCGATGACTGGCGCTATCGAGTTAGTGACTTTGATCGTCTGGATGTGTTCGTAGATTTCAAATCCATCGTCTGTCGTCACACACCAATTGAGCACCTGCCAAGTCCTTCTGATCTTGTAGCAAGTATTGGCTCCAGACGATACTTCGAATATCTCATCTGTATGATTCATCCCTAGTAAGCTACACTGACCATCCGCGAACGAAGGGTAACCATTAGCTGGAGGTAGATCATCTGGAGAGAGGTTGAGTATATTACATTCATCATCTATCTCGATATCCATAGGCCATACAATATCATCCTCAGATACGACATCTGGTGATTGGAGTGTAATCGTCTGGACACAAGTCTGACCAGTCTCAGTGACTGTCCATGTCCGAGTAATCTCACCAAGATTACAGTCAGATAAGTCACCAATGTCATCCACATAAGTCGCATCTAAGTGAGAGCAGACTGACTCTACTGCTGGCTGCCCCGTAATCGCAAGATTGGTATAATCTTCATCACAGGTCAATATCACATCATGCGGACATTGGAAGTCAGGTATCGTCTTATCAAAGACATTGATAGGGACCATACACTCGTTGAAGTGATCACCTGCTGTACCGAAGACGCCATCATAATCTGCATCATCCCATACTCTCATCACGACCATGACTGGACTATTCGCCACATCTTCACAACAGAATGTCACAAAGTCTCCTGGGACCAAATCATCACCATTGACACAGTCTGCATCCATTCTATAGAGTTGTCTATAGATATCTGTACAAGCATCGAATGATCCATCATCTATTGACTCTGGATACATCTTAGCGAGTCCACTACTAGACAGTGAGACGTTGATGTCAAAGTCACAGATGACATTAGGGATAGTCTCATCAAGGACTTGGATTTCAAATTGGCATTCTGCAAAGTTGCTACACTGATCTTTGACCTTCATCTTGACGGTATGTGATCCAGTCGTGATATTGCGGAGATAGTACTGACCACTGCCTGGAGGACTTTGGTATACTGTACCAGGTGTCACTGTGATCGTTGTATCCTTGACAGTCCCACAAGCATCAGATACGCTTGGCAGATAATCATTGAGATAGATGTCTTGCAAGCAATCGTGTGTGCCAGCATTGACTGTAATCACCTCTGGACAATCCTCGAAGATCGGTGGTCGACTATCTAGTACTTTGATAGACTGATAATGCTCTATCGGATTGACAAATGGTATGATCGGGTCACACATATCTCTGATCAACCACGTCCTGATGATCTCATAACTCCCTTCGCAATTGAAGAGGATCTGATCATCCCAATTCCAGAAATGCGAACATAATCCCTCTCCTGTCTCATAGACTGGAATACCACCAAGGAGTGGATAACCAGTATGCTCAGGATGGAGCAATGTCGGATCATCCTCTATCTCTGTACATGTATAAGTCTCTGTCAAGATGATATCATCTGGATAGACTACAGTCTCCAGGTCAAAATCAGTAATCGTAATAGTCTGTACACACGTAATCGTATTGTTAGACTCATCAGTTACTGTCCATGTTCTTTCTATTGTAGCGACAGGGTCGTCACACATCGTCTGCTCGATATAATCATCTTCATAAGAGAAGTAGATCTCTTGCTCACATGACATGACCTCTGGCATACCTGTGATCTCAGGGATAAATGCCATATTACACTCGATGATAGTATCTGGAGGGCAGACTACATCTGGGATGAGTTTACTCTCCACATTGAGATATCCCCAACAGCAATTGCCACTATCTTCTTCACAGCTCTCACATATTTCGACTACGATCTGTTGGCCGATATGTGCTTCGGTGACGATATTAGTTCCGTCTGCTGATGTCCCTATGACATTGTCCCACTGATCTGTCAAGGTGACACAGAAGTCATCAAGACATCCATAACCCTCATCAGTCAACATGATGTCTGCAGTTATAGTCACCATACAATCAGCATCAAGCGAGAGATTGACATCTGCAATACATGAGAGTTGTCCTCCTGAGACCTCATTGGGATTAGGGAGTACTGTCACCTCAAATGTACACTTCGATTCATTACCAGAGGCGTCAGTCACGACAAGACAGATATCATGTACTCCCTCCACTAAGCCATCCTCAAATGGTGGCTCGTAGGCAAAGTCAACACCAGGGCACTGATCTGTAAATCCAGGTAATGGAAGCGCAGATACTGGTACTGTACAATCATCATTCTGAAGGAATAGAGTGACATCTGGACATGCAGCAATCACTGGATCCTCTACATCACACACTTCTATCTCAAACGAACATTGAGATTGATTGCCATACTGATCTACAAGCGTGTAGACGATAAGAGTTGTCCCTACCTCAAAGTACTCAGTAGCGGTACTTCCACCAATGACATCTCCATTGACAGGTAATACGATATCATCTGCTGACGAGTACTCGACTGAGATACCACCTTCGCAGCAGTTGTCCCAGAATACTGGATGATCCCAAGTATAGGCTGCACCACACTGATCTAAGTCATTGTCAAGTTTGACATCGACTTGAGCATAAGGGACATGTTCTAAGATTTGGAGTTCGACATTGCTTAGCATTGCTATCCCAGCACTTGACTTCTCTAGATGGAGGGTCCATGTACCGAGTGACGATTCATTGAAGTATGCCTTGAATGACTCGAGAGGTTCATACTCCAATCCATTTCCGAGAGGGTCACACAGTACTGTACTGAGATTATCGACAGCATTCTGATCAAATGTCACATCGATATCAGCCATACCACTACACATCCCACCGAAGAGTTGGACAGTAGTCCCACTCGGACTTGTCAGATAGCCTGACAAAGCACCTGCATCTGCGATCATCACTTGTAAGTCAGAGAGTATCACAGTACCAACATTCACATCATCTGACACGATGAAGTCAATCATGGTACATGTCTCTCCATCTATATTTTGCGGAAGCGTAGTCATGGATGTCAGTGTATCGTACATAGCGCATGATGGCACTTCTATATCCTGTATCGTGACATCGAAGCTACACTCTACGATCGATGGCACTCCCTCTTGGAGTCCAACAGTCGTACCATTGTCAGTAGTCACTGCTAAGTCAGGATTGGATGTCCCATATGATCCTACGAAGCAACTCTCAGCTACTACAAAGTCATCAGCTTCATCATGATCACAGACATAGATTCTATAGATATCTTCTCCTACAAGGTTACCTGCAAATGTATAACTCGTCGAGCTATAACCATTGATAGATACTCCATCAATCACTCGTCCGACTAAGCTGATATAATATCCAGCAGGACTACCCACAGCAATCGGAGTAAAGTCTTGAGTGATCACTCCACCGACTGGGATGGTTGTACCATTAGCCAGATTGTAGCTCTCTGGTGTCGTACCTTCTCTGACTACATTGAGGCATGAGACATCAACTGTCGCAGGACCGATATTACCAATCTCGACACCTGAGATCACACCGTCTTGGATGATCTCTGTGATCAATATCAGTGGTTGGTCTATTGCTTGGTATGTGACAGTGCTCGTCCCAGTTGGGAAGAACTCTCCACTCGCATCATCAAATCCATCAGCAATGATAGTCCCATCTTGGACGATCTCATACTTCACTACAAGGTTATCAGGACAGTTATCTGTGATATCAAATGGTGCAATCGCATCTATCACTGCTCCACAGACTCCTGGATCTGTCACTGTCATCGTATCGATTGGACAGCTGATCGTAGGTGGTGTGTGGAAGTCATTGACGATGATCTTTATCTCACATGAGGAGACATTACCACAGTCATCTTCTGCTTCGTATGTCAAGATTGTCAACCCTACTGGGAAGAGGTCTCCTGTACTCAATCCTGTATCATCTACTTGAGTGATCGTGATCTCGCCACATGCGTCTTCTGCAAGAGGTCCTGAGTAATTGACATATGAGCTACACCATCCAGCTGGGGCATCTACGATTACCGGTGGCGGACAGAATGTAAACTCTGGTGGTGTCACATCCCCTATTCCAAATCTATTCGTAAAGCTCTCAGCATTGCCACAGTCGTCTGTAGCTGTAAAGGTTACATCTACAAATCGTGAGAATCCACAAATAATGACCCAATTATCAGGATGATAGTCATTCCTCCAAGTGAACTGGCTACAGTCATCTGTTGCTGTTGCGCCAGCATGATCCTCTAACCAGAAATCAAACTCAGGATAATTATCACCTCGTGGATCACACTCCTCCATCAGCATATCAGCTCCAGCTACGATTGCTGGTGCAGTAGTATCTTCTATCGTGAAGATGGCCTCAGATGTAGAGACATTGCCACACTCATCTGCAACAGTAAATCTATACGTCTGAATATTAGTCACAGAGCAAGTCTCTTCTATGGTAATCAAGTCAAACTCCCATACGAGATCACCGCAGTCATCCATTGCCAAGGCTTCCCCCTGACCATTCAGGAATGCAGCGAGATCTGCTTCATTGCCCATACCATCACACTCTACAGTCATATTCATAGCCTCAGGTAAGATGGTAGGAGACGTTGTATCCTCTATGATAAATGATGCAATCGTCGATGCTGATTCATTACCACAATCATCCGTGGTTGCAAATTCGTAGATATAAGTGACAGTCTCTCCGCAGCCCTCAATCGTACTGACTAAGATCGGTATATTCCAAGTGAATGGACTACAGATATCATCTGCTTCGGCATCGCCATTGGCATCTAACCATGCTTGAAGTGCTGCGATATTGCCATCTCCATCACACTCGACTGTCAAGTCAGTAGATGGTCTAGTAATCATCGGAGGCGTCTCATCGATCACAGTCACAGTTGCAGTCGTCACATCAGAATTACCACATGCATCCGTTGCCGTAAATGTCACTAAGGCACTTCCTGTAAACTCTGAACATCCACCCTCTAAAGCTACGAAGTCATTGGTATAACTAATCAGACTACAATCGTCCTCAGCATCTGCACCACCAACATTGACTAACCATGAGTTGATCGCATCCAATGGATCCATATCACCTCTACACTCTAGTGTCAGGTCACTTGCTGGTACTTCAAAGGTTGGTGCCTCAGTATCTTCTATTGTAAGTGTAGCACTCGTCTCACTTGTATTACCACACTCGTCTGCGACGGTAAATGTGACCGTGATACTTCCTTGACCCTCACATGCACCCATGTCTACCATTCCATAGTCATTGGACCAAGTCAGATTGCCACACCCATCTCTGGCTATAGCTCCACCATTATTGTTGATCCAGTTGAGGAGTTGAGCTACATTATCAGAGCCATTGCACTCAATCACCATATCTATGGCTGGAGTGGTGATGGCCGGTACTGTAGTATCTTCAAGACCATAGTCGGCCAATGCTGTAGTAGTGTTACCACACTCATCTGTCGCTGTGAAGAGGTAAGTCTCTGTCAGCGTATTGCCGCAGCCACTTATGGTATTCCACAACTCTACTGTGATGATCGGCGTACCACATAAGTCAGAACTCGTCGCTTGAGCTATCCAATCTGTGACACCTACTCCGATGGCTTCACACTCTTCGACTAAGTCAGTAGGAGCTGCCAACTCTGGTGGTGTAGTATCTTGGATGATTATCAAGGCGACGGCAGTACTTACATTGCCGCATTCGTCAGTGGCTATGAATGTGTATGGAGTCGTCGTCGTATTGCCACAAGTCATCTCTTCTTCACCCTCTGTGTTAGTCCATGTCACACTTCCGCATGCGTCAGTAGCCATCGCTCCACCATTAGCATCTAACCAAGCGACGATAGCGAGATCATTATCTGCATCATTACACTCTAAGATGAGATCCACTGGTAGAGGATCGATCACTGGTGGTGTCGTATCTGCTATAGTAATCGTTGCTGTATCCATATCGACATTGCCACAGGCGTCCGTTGCCGTAAATGTGTAAGTCGTCACAGAGGTCATTCCACAACTTGGCACAACATCAGTAGTCGCTACGACTGTGACATTCACATCACAGACATCAAAGACCATATAGTCATTTTCCCAGGCTGAGATGATTGCAGCATTGTCTCCATTGCCACACTCAAGTACGAGGTCAGCTGGTGCTGTAATCTCAGGTTCTACTGTATCTACTATCGTGAAGGTTGCAGTAGTCTCACTCAAATTGCCACAGGCATCTGTGGCAGTAAAAGTGACATCAAGTCCTCCTGTCGCAGCACAGGCATCAGTAACCATAGTGGTATAATCATTAGTCCATTGAAGGTCAGAACAGATGTCAGTCGCTACAGCTCCTCCATTATTCGCCAACCAACCGATGATCGCATCAGTATTACCTATACCATCACATACAACTGTCATATCCATAGCTGGAGTTGTGATACTTGGCAGTGTTGTATCTTCTATCGTAAATGTTTCCACGCAAGTGGTAGTGTTGCCTGCAAGATCCTCTGCTGTAAATTCGTAGACGAGGGACTCAGTGCCACCACATCCACTAATCGTATTGATTACTGCATTGGTAATTGTCACTGTTGCATCACAGTTATCTGTAGCACTGACTGTCGCAAGCCAAGCTGTCAAGTCAGTCGTATTGGCTGCTCCATCACACTCTACGATCATTGGTGTCGGACAAGTGATTTGAGGTGCTTCACAATCTTCTACCAAGACATCAAAGCAGCATGTATCGGTATTGCCATTTTCGTCGGTAATCGTATAGCATACTTCACTCAATCCGAGTGGGAAGACTTCGCCAGAGGCATCATCATCACCATCTGCGATCAACTCACCAGTGATCTCATATGTAATCGTGTAAGGACAATTCTCTATACTCGTCGATGGACCTATATCTACACTCTCCCAAGCACATGTCATCTCGTCTGTGCATGCCACCACTGTATTAGATGGACAGAGAATGGTAGGGATATCAGAATCCAATACGATGATATCATAAGTACAGACGGCTGTGTTACCACAATCATCTGTCGCTGTGAATTCTAGAGTTGTTACCCCGATTGGGAACTCTGTACCTGGTGCTAGCCCTCCTGTCTGCAGTACCTCTGCTTGGACATCACACTCATCCAGTGCCACAGGTGTAGAGAAGATTGGGAAGGCCCCACACACATCTACATCTGCATTGATTGTCAATGGTGCCGTCGGGCAATTGACAAAGTATGGATCAGTCGAGTCATTCATTGTGATTGCTGCCACACATGTTGTGATATTGCCACACTCATCTGTTGCAGTGAAAGTCACATCAACACTGCCCATACAAGCTATTGGCAGAGTACCTGGATAGTCTGCGATCACCTCTACCCCACTACACAGATCTGTAGCTGTGCCTGATGCTAACCATTGGATGATTTGTTGATCATTATTCGGATCACCACACTCCAACTCGAGAGTCATCGGACATGTGATCACAGGAGGAGTCGTGTCATCTATCGTGAACTCAGCGAAGTCTTGAGACACATTGCCACAATCATCCTCTACAGTAAATTGATAGACTGCAATAGATTCGCCACCGCATCCGCTGAGAGTATTGTACAGTTGATTAGTCACTCTCAAATCTAGCTCGCAATCATCAGTTGCACTTGCAGATGATAACCAAGTAGCTAAGTCTGACAGATTACCTGATCCATCACACTCTACTGTCAGAGCATCAGGAGGTGTCAGCGCTGGTGCCGATGTGTCTGTAGTACCAAATATTGCTGATGTTGTTGTCAAATTGCCACACTCATCGGTCAATGTAAAGGTATACTCTGTACTCATAGTCGTCCCGCATCCATCAACTGGCAATGCCGCAACATTAGTCCATATTGGTGTATCGTCACAGGAGTCTTCTCCCATAGCACCGCCATTGATCGCCAACCAATCTTCAAGTTGGCCAGCGACATCATCAGTACAGTCAACGTAGAGGTCACTTGCTCCAATTGTAATAATAGGTGCAGTTGTATCTTCTATGGTAATAGTCGCTTCGCATGTATTCACATTTGCGCAAGCATCCATTGCTGTAAATGTCACAGTATAGACTCCTGTGTCACCACAGTCTCCTACAAAGATATCCGGATAGGTATTCGTAATCGTTATATCACTACAATCATCAGTCGTCGTAGCAGTTGCTAACCATGCATTAATGATCGCATCATTTGCAGGGTCACTGCACTCAAGTACGATTGGAGTTGGGCAGACTATCTCTGGTGCAGTAGTATCTACGATTGTAAATGTTGCTGCTGTAGTACTCGCATTGCCACAGTCATCTGTTGCTGTGAACACAACTTCTACTTCGCCTGTATCTCCACAATCATTTGACAACAATGTAGTATAGTTATTCGTCCATGTAATCTCTGGATTGCAGAGATCTGAGGCTACTGCTCCACCATTATCTGCTAACCAACCGAGGAGTGCATCTGTATTGCCATTGTCATCACACTCGACAGTCATATCTATTGCGTCAGTGTCAATTGTTGGCATCGTCGTATCTACGATTGTAAATGTCGCTATACATCTCTCTTCATTGCCTGCAGCATCCGTAGCGATGAACTCATAGACTGTAGCTGTAGTCTGACCACATGCACTGATAGAGTTGAATATCCTACTCGTCGGAGTTACAGTCACATCACAATTATCTGTCGCTGTCACAGTTGCTAACCAGTCATCGAGCTCAGTCATATTACCTGCTCCATCACACTCTACAGAGAGATCGGTAGGACACGTAATCATTGGCTCTTCGCAGTCTCTTACGATGACATTGAAGCTACACATCGATGTATTATTATTGGCATCTGTGACTGTGTAAGTCACGATACTTGTTCCTAGGTTGAATACAGTAGAAGATACATCATCGACGCCATTGGCTAGAGTAGCTCCAGCAATCGAGTAGGTGACATCAAAGTCACAATTCTCAATGGTAGTCGGTGCTAATCCCGAACTCACCCATGTACATGTCCCTGCATCTGCACATGCGATTACGTCATTGGATGGACAGAGGATAGTTGGCTCATCTGCATCTATGACTGTAATCGTAAAGTCACAAGTCACACTATTCATACAATCATCTACTGCTGTAAATTGGACAGCTATAGGAGTACCGACAGCAAACTCTTCTCCTGGTGCTGGTCCACCCGTTTGGGTAACCGTCACCTGATTGTCACAATCATCTAATGCGACTGGTATTGAGAATATTGGCATCCCATCACACTCATCGACATCCGTATTGATCGTCAAGTCGCCTGGACAGTTGATGAAGTATGGATCGGCTGTATCATTAAGAGTTATTGTTGAATTGAAGTCATAGTTATTGCCACATGCATCACTGATATTGAATGAGACAAGAGTATTGACACCACAGCCATCAACCAACTCACCATCCCAAGTACTCGTCACGGTGACATTGCCTCCGCAGAAGTCTGTCCCTGTGAACTGGTCTAACCAAGCATTGATGAGAGATGGATTATCTGGATTACCACACTCAAGTGTCAATGGATCTGGTTGTTCTAGAGTAGGTGCATCTGTATCCTCTATAGTAAATGTAAATAATCTTGTGGAAGCATTGCCACAAGCATCAGTGGCCGTAATGAGATATGTCTCAGCTGATGTACCTCCACACCCTGAGATTGAATTGTAGAGCTCTGTCGTAACAACTGGTGAATCACAGACATCTGTTGCAAAGAATGCACCGAGCAAATTGTCTAATTGAGTTGGGTTGTTCGCTGGATTACAAGCCATCGTCGCATCATCAGGACCAGAGATAACTGGTGCCGTCGTATCCTCGATAATCACACTAGCGATCGCAGTACTCGTCCTACCACAATCATCTGTAATGGTAAATGTATAAGGTGTAACGCTTGCTCCACCACAGTCGGTCACTGGTGATCCTGCTACTGCGGTCCAGTCGAGATTCATATCACATTGGTCGGTCGCTGATCCATTGCCATTGATCGTGATCCAATTATTGATATCAGCAGTATTACCACTACCATCACACTCGACAATCAAGTCCTGTGGTGCAAGTACAAATTGTGGATCTATTGTGTCTTCGATCGTGATGGTGGCATCACATGTCGATGTTTCTCCACAGTCATCTGTTGCAGTAAATGTCACAGTATAGATGCCAGCACTTCCACAAGTACCGACAAAGACGTCTGGATAGTTATCTGTGATGGATACATTGCTACAGTCGTCAGTTGCATTTGCAGCTCCCAACCATGCTACTATTATCGCATCATTTGCAGGGTCACTGCACTCAAGTGTAATATCTACTGGGCAGCTTATCTCTGGCGTCATCGTGTCTTCTATGGTAAATGTTGCCATTGTCGTCGTGGCATTGCCGCAATCATCAGTAGCTGTAAATGTCACTGTGACAGCTCCAGTGTCTCCGCATCCGTCAGAGAGTATGCTGATATAATTGTCAGACCAAGTGATCTCACTGCCACATCCATCTGATACGGTAGCTCCACCATGATTCCCTAACCATCCGATTAAGGCATCTGTATTGCCATTGCCATCACACTCCACGATCATATCCGTCGCTGGAGAGTCGATTGTTGGTGGTGTAGTATCTTCTCTACTGACTGTTGCAAAGCAGGATGACTGATTACCTGATGCATCAGTTGCTGTGAATTGGTAGAGCTGAGAATCAGTATCTCCACACCCATCAATTGTATTGACCAATTCGTGTGTCACTGTTACATTTGGACAGTTGTCACTCACGGTAAATCCACTTAAGAATGATGCTAAATCAGGGTCTACTGGGCATTCTTCAAGATTGATAAAGACATCATCAAAGGCAACTGTATTATTAGGATTATAGCTATTCTGCTCATTGTAAAGGTAAAATCTGATACAATATTCTGTGCCAGCGACTAAGTCTACATTGGTAGCTTCGCTGTAAGCACCATACCCAGTCGCATTGGGATCAGGCACAAGTACATCTGTAAATATTGAAGTAGAAGTACCAAAGCCATCAGAACTAATCGCAGTTGAGACTAAGAAATTTCCTGCTCCACTCCCGCCGCTGCCAGCAGATATCAAACCTTGTTGGATATTCGTTATTGAAGATTTCTGAGCTGTAGTGAAGCAGAGTTCTGCATAGTCAGCATCGGCAATTGCGTCAGTTAAGTTATTCGTTTGGGCATCAGTCAAGATGTGTTCAAACGTGGATCCATTAGGAATCATGGCAGGATTATTAGAGTCATCTAGCAATGTCAATCCATCACCAAATGAAATGTCTTCTGCTGAGCTTACTATTCCATTGGAGTTATTGTCTCCAGCATAGCTAGTACCGCTTGGGTTACCTCCATTGTGATTCCAGACTAGTTGGCCTGTTGCGACTGGACCAGGAGGGGTAGCTCCATCTCCACATTCAATCACAAGGTCGTCAGGACAAGTAAGATTCGGTGCTTCACAATCTTCAACATTTACTGTAAAGTTGCAAGTAGCCATATTAGTCGCTGTGGCATCATCAGTCGCAGTAATGGTAACAATACTCGACCCTACAGAGAATAGATAACCTTCGATCACTGATGGTGTAGTTATTGATCCATCAGGATTAGTAACAGTGTATGACAGCGTAGTGGATCCACAATCTGCTGTCAAAGGATTAACAGAAGCGTCACTTGCCCATGTACATGTCCCTGTATCATTACATACATTAATGCTTGGAGGACAGACGAGGTCAGGATTCTGAGTATCGACAATCGTCACTTGAGATGTACACGTAGATGCATTGCCACAATTATCCACTGCTGTAAATGTCACAGTTGTAGTTCCTATTGGATACTCTGTATTAGGTGCTGGCGAAGTCTGTACGATGCTTGCGACTCCATTGCAATCAGTAGCGATAGGAAGTGGCACTGTCACATTACTCCCACAATCATCAACGTCTACTGCAAATGTGTACTCTGGGATGCAAGTGAGAGTTGGGCCTGCTGTATCATCATTGATGATAATATCAGCACTTGCTGTTCCTGTCACTCCACACTCATCTGTCACTGTCCAGATGATGTTCTGTGATCCACCACAGAGATCTGGTACTGATCCATCGTATGTATTGGTCACTGTCGTGCTTTGGCATACTTCTGTCACTGTGTAATCTTGTAACCATGCCAAGAGAGATGCAGAGACGTCATCACCACAATCGAGTATCAAGTCATCTGGTGCTATGATGATGGGATCTGTGACATCAGTCACTGTAAATGCAGCTCGGTCAAAGGTCGTATTGCCACACTCATCCACTGCTGTAAATTCATAAGTATCGTATCTATATCTTGTACCTACACAGACTTGCTCGGAGCTAATCAGAGCTGTAGTGATGGTTACTTCACCACAAGCGTCTCTTGCTTCTGCCGAATCGATCCATGCCTCTAGAGCTGCAGTACCTGCTACTGAGCAATCCACAAAGTTGTCCTCTGTAGGTAGTCTGAGTTGTGGCGGTGTTGTATCAACAATCACGACATTAGCTGTCACTGTGATAGAGTTGCCACACTGATCCACTGCTGTAAATGAGTGAGTCGTCGTAGATGTCTGACCACACTCATCGCTTGGTGATGCTGCAGTGTCAGACCATGTCAGCGAGCTGCACCCTTCTACAGCTACTGCACCACCTTGCATTGCAATCCAATTAGAGATTGCATTTGCATTGCCTCCATCTCCACATTCCAATATGAGGTCAGATGGTGTCACCATTATAATCGGCTTGTCACTATCTATGACTGTATACTCTACAGTACACGTCTCTACTTGCTCACCTATCGGATCATCACCAGAATCAGTAATCGTATACACTCTAGTCACGACCAATGGATCTCCAGCACATCCAGTCCCAGACATAGACTCTGCCACGGTGATCACTGGTTCATTGCAGAAGTTGTCTATGTCGGCAGCTGAGTCTATTGCATTGAATGACTCTAGGTCAGTCGCAGCATCTGGAATCTCTGTAATACAAGAGTATGTCCCTTGATCGATTAGCGGACACTCCACTGCTAAGAAACAGGTAGGCACCATAATCAAGGCGGTATCTTGATCCATAACCATCACGCCGAGTGAGTCAACTGCCATACCAATGGCTTCATTGACATCTGCACCTGACAATGCACTGACTTCTATTGTAAACTCTACGGTAATGGCCTCATCTACTGCCAGACAACCGTCGATACCAGTAAAGATGCTATCTATCACTGCACCATTGTAACCTGGATTGACCGTAGGATCCATGGTAGCAGTTGATTGTACTATCTCAGGTGGTATCACTATGCCGATAAATGTCCCTCCGATTTGTTCGACGAGATCATCTTGAAGCTTTATATTATTCAATTTGGTAGTTCCTTCATTGACCATTTCGATGGCAAATGTGACATCGAAGTTGCCGACAACTCCACTCCTTGCCTCTTCTATCGCTGTGGTTGTTTTATCAATTTCCAATAAAGGGATAGAGATAAACGCAATATCCATATCGTCTTCGTCTGTGACTGCACTGTCATCACCTGATGCACCTGTACCATCACCATTGATAGCTCCATCACTTTGTCCATTAGGGACTCCTCCTCCATCATTATCAGGGATATTATCGGCAGTACTATCTAAGTCTCTCAATGCGATAGAGCTACCATCCAAGTTTTCAAAACTTTGGATCTCTGCTACATTGACATATTGGCTCGAGCCTGCCATCTGAATGATTGCCTCTATTTGCACAGTAGTGCTTGACAGTGCTGCGATCGGTCCAGCTAGCGTAGTAGTAGCAATACCTCCTGTATGAGACCACACGAGTGGGTCATTAGTATTGGCAAAGAGAAATCCAGCAGGTAAGTTATCATTGACAACAACATTCTGCACATCAACATTACCTTGGTTGAAGATTTCTATCTCAAATATTACTGTCTGACCGAAACTATATGGACCAGGAGTAATAATATTCTTCATCAGAGCAAGATCTACTATCTCCAATAGCTCAGGATCCGAATCATCTTCGTCAGTATTGGGATTGTTATCACCTGGGGATCCTGATCCGTCCCCATTCAGAGAGTTGTCAGAGCCACTATCAACTAGACCTCCTGCATCATTAGTGAAGTCTGCATCAGGCGTACTATCTCTATCTTGATCAGACCTGTCTACATCAAGTATATCAGTGAATGCTGTAATCTCGGCAATATTGAGATATGCATCAGGATCACTTGACATCAATAGGGTCACATTGAGAGGTATATCTAGACTCTCACTTGGATCTAAGACATCAGTGATGGTATACATCAAGACACCTGGAGAAGACTCCATCCAACCAGGATTATCTGCTGCATCGAATGCAAATCCAATTGGGAGTAAATCTGTAACTTTGACATTGTTGACTGATTGGGCACCTTGGTTCTCGACAGTAATGGTATAAGGTACTGTACTATTATACTCAGGTGTAAATCCTGCTGGCAATGTCTTGATCAATGCTACATCATAGATACAAGCACTTACTGCTAAGACTTCATCAGTAGCGACACAATCTGGATCTAACTGAAATGCAGCCGTAGCGATGAGATCTTGATCTGCTGTACCTCCCGGCATACTGAATGTAATAGAATCATTACCATCTACCTCATCAATACCAATCTTTAGCACTTGACCGAGTATATTAATCTCAATCGTATCTGTACCACCCAAAAATGCATTGGTGTAGACTGCACCCGACCAATTGACATCAAGAGTCACTAATCTCTCGTGGCCTGGATCAAGGAAACTACACTCACCAATCTCTGCAATCTCTACCTCTAATGTACAATCAGGAATAAACCCTGCGTCAACTGTAAGGTTGGCCATCCCATTGGGGATGAAGTATGCCCCAGTCAGACCACTCCCTCTATCAGCATCACTATCAAGGGTATCGTCACCAGCACTATCTGTAGTAGTCGGGACAAATCCAGAAGGAAAGTCAAATCCAACGACATAATTACCCGAAGGAATATTTTCGAAAATATAATTTCCATTGGAATCAGTCATCGTGACACCTATCTGATTACCAGGGACAGGATTGGTACTATTGTATAGAAATACTGTTACACCTGGGATGCCAGGCTCTCCTACATCTTGACGTCCATTCTCATTCAAATCAAACCAAACAATATCACCTATTGCTGTATTGGGAGCACATGTGATCGCTGTAATATTGACCTCATGAGTGGTAGCACATCCATTATCATCGATATAATCCAACAAGTATGTAGTCGTACCAGCTGGCACAGCACTCAATGTTGGGAACATAGAATTAGGATCATCAAGTTGGGTAGTCGGTGTCCATGAAAAATCTGTACCCATCGATGGACCAGGAATAGTAAATGGCAAACCTTCGCAAGCCTGAGGATTAACTCTCTGATCATTATCTGGATAGAGTGTAACACTCAGGGTATCATATGAGAAGCAACTTGAGAATGACGACCTCAAGGCATATTGCCATTCGATATTGGATCCACTTGTATTGTCAAATGAGAAATCTACAGGTGTCGTCGTCGATGAGCTCAGTGCCGTAATATTAGCTGAGCCGATTGGGACCCACTCATAGTCGTAACCACCAATGGCAGCAGGTCCTATATTGATCGTGGATCCGCTACATACCGTTAACTCTTTGTCAAAATCATTAATGATCTCAACACTCGTCTGATTGGAGACATCAGTACTACATGTACACGTAGTCTCACTAGATATCTGTGCCAAGACGGTACACAAGCCGTCAGGAGGCAGTGCAATACCTCCCATCAAAGTGATAGTCTCACCAGGCAGTATGGATACTCCCTCTGGAATCGTGGTCACTAAGTTATCGATAGATGGATCTAAAAATCCATTTGCGTCAGCGTCATTATAGAGTTCGATATTGATAGGATCACCAGCGAGCTGCGGCACTGCACCCTCATTAGTGACATCAATAGTATATGTCAATTGTCCAGGAGGTGCTGTCTCAAATGCAAGACTCACCACATCGATCTTGAGGTCTGGTTTCTGGATACTTACTGGTGTCGATTTGCTTCCACTGATGACCTTAATATCACAAGTCATAGATCCACAGTTCTCAGCTCTCACTGAGAGGGTTTGGACTAAGATTTCGTAGATTTCGCAGAGTTGACCGATATCTACAGCCATGATATCAAATTCAAAATTTACGATATCACCATTGCCCAATCCACCTTGGAGAGGCATTTTCAATATGGTCTGTCCATTGACATCTTCGAGTACAGGTGTCGACCCGTCAGCATTGCTAATCGCATCATATGACCCTACTACGTACTCTAATCCTGGTGGTAAAGTTATCGAGATCGAATCAGAATTTTGTGTAAACACACCAGGATCAGCCAAGATCTCCATATCTATCTCTATGGTAGCAGCGTCATCTTGACATGGATTCAAGGTGAGCTCTCCGATATCTACGTTTATCTCGTACTCTGGTAATGCATTATTGATTATAACTTTTGCCCCTGGAGCAGATACAGTAGCGGTAGGATTGGTACAGGCATCTACCGCTCGAGTCTTAAATGTGGGGAGAGATCCCGAGGCATAGCCACAGTCACTTACAGTCTTGAATCTTGCAAGGATAATATTGGTATTGTCCAATGCTCCAGGACTACCGATAAGTCCAAATGAATCCAACTGTGGATAATGCTCACTTACGGTGTCAATAAGAGTAGTCCCATAGATATTAAATGGATCTTCATGATGAACGAATAGCGTATCACCACCTGCAAATGGCACTGGATAAGCTAGCTCATAACTCCCAGGCACATAATTGAGATTATTGGGTAGGGTAAATTCAAACTCTACATCTTTGATATTACCTATCTGCGTACTTGCCATTCTGAATAAGAAATCTACTGTATCGCATAGCATTACAGAGATGTCATTAGCTGGTTGGAGGAGTTCGCCATCTAAGTCTCCTGATAGCGTGATAAATGACAGATCTGATGGGTCAGAGCATGTCGCCTCAAATACAGTAGTCGGGTAATCTACACAGTCCCATCCTGCCGAAAACTGCATAGTCTGTGGATCACAATCTGTGACATTGACACACAGTTCAAACTGCCTACTCGATGAGCTCGTAGTCCCTAATGGATAGATTCCAAATGGAGTCGGAGTGATGAGATCAGATGCGCCATTAGTTATCTCTGTCAGAGAGGTCACGACCAGACCACCAGTTGGTACATCTAGATTGATAAATGAAAATGGTGCATCAAGATTAGTAAAATTTCTCAAGTTGAGTGTCACACATGCCATTGGTTCTGTCAGTTCATTGACTGAGAGTGGAGTTGTGATTTCTAAGATTGGACCTCCAGTATAATTAAAGTTCTCAGTAGTCGGTGCCACTTCAAAAGTTGGAGAACAAAATACTTGTTCGTTGACTTCGTAGATCGCCTCGAATGTCCCTTGGTAAGTACCTGCTTCTGTCCTACAATCTCCTTGAATCTTAGGATAGAACCAAAAGATTCCACCTTCGTCCAATGGCAAGAGTGGACTATTGAGGGAGGCAAGATAGTCGCCAATCAGGAAGACTAATTGATCTCCATTCTCTACAAAGAATTGCTGAGGGATAGTCAAGCTCGTATTGGCTGGCGATCGATTCGGTCCAATATATTGAGTAAATAATAATCGGTGTTGATCATTTCGGAATTGAAAGTCAGATGGCTTGGTAAAATAGATTTCGTCAGGTGTACCTAGGCTTCTTATTTCATTGGGAAATTCATCAAAGCTTAGTGCTCCATAGTTGAGGTCTGACCTTAGATAAAAGTTAGACAAATCACAGCCTCCAAAGTTCCGACCACTAATCACATCATTGTGATAATTACGGATTCCAATCTGCTGAGTATTTTCTAATAACAGATTACATCTAAATGTATCTCCGAGTGCATAAGTATCATCAGATAGATAGAACCAACTATTGTGAGTCAGTGCTCTAGAGTCAATATTAATCAACTCATCTTTACTCGTATAGAATACACACAGTCTGATCGAATCTCCATCTTGATACTCAAATCCATCAAAATCAGAACATCCAAGCATATTCAATACACCCGAACTGATGTCAGTTACCATCTTAGTCCCATCAGGAAATTGTGATAAGACATCACAAGAGAGCAGTGCATTATTATTACTTGCATCATAGACCTCCAGCTCACCTCCAAGGATAGAGAAGTCAGTCGTAGTAATATCTATTGTAGCAAATGCAATATCCCAGATCTCACTCATATCATCATCATTGACTAATCCTTCAAATGTCACTTTCATCGTGTCTCCTGTGAGGAATCGATTAGTCTTAATCGTAGTGGGATCTGTCACGATCCCGCCATCTGGCTCATTATTATTATCAGAGTCCACTAGTCCGTATGTGACTCTATCAATCTGTAAGTTAGTATGGATGATCCCATCACACGGACCACATCCCGGGCAATCATACGTAATCGGGAATGGTGTAGGACAGTCTAGATTAGCTCTACAAGACGTACAACTTGGGTCAGTAACAAAGAATGGTGAAACTGTAAAATTTGAGATTTGAGAACATCCCCCGTTTGGCTTCTCTGAGCAATCAGGTTGATAACAAAACTCTAGAGCAGTATCTCCAGATGCCGAAAATCCAGATGGATAGACATTGCCTGGCGTATCTCCAAATCGTACGATGATCTCATCATCCCCGTTAGGTCCATTATCTATATCAGTAATGATACTTGGCGTAAATGCAGTGCCATCAGCATCCACCCACTGGATACTCGATGCGTCAATATCCATACCACATTGTGATGTCAATACAACCTCCAGATAGGCATTGGGAAATTCTGCTCTATTGGAATTAGCGAGCCAAGAATTCTGTGCATCAGTGACTGCATATCTTGTACATCCACCAGATACTCCAGTATCACTCTCGCCTTCGATGAAGCCAAAGTATCTAGCATTGAACCTCGGTCTGTTGATATCATCTTGATCTGAAAAATCCAAATCACATGGGTCTGTCCATGCGATAGATCTCAGATTATTGCCATAGACATACAGGATGTCACAAGATCGACAGTTACAAGCATGGTCTATCTCGTATCGAAAGTATAGCGTCTCCCCTGCACCTAGGAATACATTAAGCATTTCTGCATTGAAGCTATCATAGTTATCTGAGATAGCGTTGACACATGGTCGATTAGTATTAGGATTATTAGCACCTATAGTCGCTGGAGTGAATGGTCCATTAGGGTCACCTATAGAGTACTCAATACTTGATCCTACCAATGCTCCATCGTAGAATTCTTGATTCAGCTCAAGTATGATATCCTTAGCTGGAGACATCCCATTATTGATTATCTCAAAGCCATAGACCGTATTCTCGGAATCATAACATGCTGGCCTATATGTATAAGGTGCATAAGCAGAAATAGACAAATCAGGTGATGCGAAATCAAAGCTAATCCCTGAACTCGAGATGTTACTTGTACCACATACTCCTCCATAACAACCAAAAGTAGCTCCTCGCATGATCGGTTCTAACTGGCCGAATTGACATTCTGTACCCAACCAAACTTCACAGACAGTGAGTATTTCGTTCTGCTCAAACAGTCCATCTCCGTCACCCACTACACCAGCCAGCGTAGAGTTCATAATCAAAGACATATCTATAGAGTAAAACACCGTGTCGCCACTTGTCCTTGCAATGGGAAGTGACATCCCAGCGATCAATACATCTTGAATCTCTAGTGATGGCGGATTGATTACGAAGTATTCCATCTCTGTGACAGCACCATTACCAGCATTAGTCAAGGGAACTTTGAGAGTATCCGCCATCCCCAATATTGCATCGAAGACATTCATAGATTCCTGGAGATTACCTTGGATAGCACTAGATATTAAAGAGAGACTAGCACTTTGGATGACAAATGTATTAGTAGATTGACTCGCTTCTGAGGTTACATCTTCACACAAATCATCGTATGATATCACTACATCGAAGGATTGGTTAGTGCCTGCATCGACACACCCTGATTGAATGTCTAGCTCAAAGATCAGTGTACTCCCTTCTTCCATATCAGTAATGTCAATCGATGTATTATCACTAGATGTAGGCGTAACTGTACCTCCTGATATCGAATTGACACTCGTGACATTGAGATTTGGTGGGAGTATGATCTCTGCAGTAACTCCGGTCAAGTCCACATCTTGGATATTGATATAATCGACTGTAACTGTTGCGGTCTCTGGTTCGCTACAGATCGCAAGGTTAGTAATGAAGTCTACATCAATGGCTAAGACAGGGTCTGGTACATTATAAGTGATTTCAGTTGATGGGAACTGACCTTGTGGGAGATCTTGACAATCAATCTCACCATCACAACCATAACTAGCTCGACGCATAATCTCGTCCTCTGATGGGTCACATGATGTAATAACCCAAGTCTCAACGACATCTATTGACCCTCCAACAACGAGAGTACCTGGGATGACATAGCAAGTCTGTCCAGCTGGACTATTAGGTGCAGGCAATAGTGTAATCCCACTGACTGTTATATCAGTCAGATCACCATTAGTGAAGTCAATAATGCAGTAAGTCAGATCACCGTCTCCAGCATCGAGATTACCAGTATTACTTACTGTATTTGTGATCATTTGCTCATAACCTATCTGACCATTAAAGAATGGAGGCGTAGATGCACTTATTGTAATATTGGGGCTGAGTACAGAGATGTCTCCAGAGGTCGCTACAGTAGTCACATCGGCTCCAGGACATACTGGATCATAAGCAAAGTCTATAAGATATGTAAATGGATCAGGAATATTACATCCTGCATCAACCTCGATATCATATGTAAGGATATCACCAGGGGACATGTCATCAATAATAATCTCATCAGGTGCCATGTATGCTCCATTACCTCCGTTGAAGTTTACCACGTCTATCACTGTGATACCTGATGGTAAGTCAAGAGTACCAATGATATTAGAGAGATCTTGATCAGGATATGCACTTGTATATTCCATCGAGACTGAGAGTATCGCAGAGTTGCCACAGCTCTCTAGAGAGAGTGGATCTGTCAAGGTTACTTCCAATACTGGATCATTAGAGGCTACATTATCTTCGATAAGACAGACCTCGACGTTATCGACCCTGAGATTACCTTGAGTAGAATCTGCACTACGATCTTCAAATCTAATCTCTACATTGGATTGCTGAGCAGTGAATACAAACGTAGGAGTAGAAGGCATAAAGATTCCTTGGGATACTCCATCAATATAGATTTCAACTTGCTGATTGTTACCAAATTGTGAGATTTCCACAGTCATCTCATAGACGTTACACTCAACTAAACTGAGTGATTGAGTAAGGACTCCGTCAGTAGGTGATGTATCAAAACTAAAGACTGCTCGACCATTATTCTGTATCACACTAGAGTTAGCCGTCCACCCATTGAGGTCAGTATCAAATGTTCCGTTAGTCACGAATGTACATTGACTATTGAGATTAAATCCCATAAACAATATTCCGATCGCTATCGTCAAAGTATGAAGGCCTTCCTTGAAGGAGATATGAGATAAGTAGGTAAGTTGAGTTGCTTTGTATAGCTGAGATACCGCAGAAGTCCTTGCAAACCTGTTCATAATGAGACATGTAATAATGAATAAATAACTAGGTTATTTACTATTATCACTCGCAACATCGCAGATCAAAATATCAAGGAGTTAGACCTCTAAATTTGAGTATTGGATGTTTGACATTTATATAAATACAGATATATGTCGCAGATTGGTAGCTCCTAAGAGATTGCAAATATACATATTAAATATATGAAAATATGTTAATGTGTATATTTTATGGTATAAATTATTGAATTTTGGGGAAACAGGACTTCTTAGGGGATCAATATCTATTAACTCGTGAGTTGGAAGTAGAAGAGTATCAAAATAGACAAGGCGAGAAGAATAAACGTAGCCAAATCTAATCTACTGATAATCAGCGTATTGAACCACATATCTATACACTCAAGAAGACTAATAAGTTACCATTGAGCTTAGTATGCAGTAAAAAGATATAGCCTAAATAAAGAAAGCCACCTTAACTGATAAGGTAGCTTTCGTCGTCTTGGTTATTAAATTGAGTAATGCCCTAGGTTAAAATCTGGCATCAAGGTTCAGATTTGTCTGTATTTCTATTGATTTTTCGTTGCTATGATCTCACTGATATAGTATTTGATCATAGAGTTGATTTCTTGGTTTAATCTGAATTCGGGTTCGATTTCAAATAAGATACTGTGCTCATCTATATCTTCTAAGAGTGCTTCTTCTAAGACCTTTACAGCTTTCTCTCTCTCTCCATTGAAGTGAAGTGCTGCAAACTCACAGTATAATAAGCTAGCGCCGAATGTAGAGTTACTTGCTTCATTGAGTACTACAAATGCCTTGTCCAAGTCTCTAATGCTGAGTAAGAATACTACATACTCTACCCAGTAGTTACAATCCTCTGGAGCCATTAATGCAGCTTTTCTGAGATATTGCTCTGCTTTATTATATGCACCTGTCGCTTGGAATGCCTTGCCCAATCCGAGATAATAATCTTCTACTAGGTCTTCTATAGCGATTGCCTTGAGATAACACTTGATAGCTTGACCCCAGTTATTCTCTTTAGTATAGCACTTAGCAAGGATGAAGTATGCTTCATCACAGTATGGATCGAGTTCGATAGACTTGAGGATAGTGGCCTTAGACTCTTGATATTGACAGAGTTCATATTGGCACTCACTCATCTTGATGAGTAATTCTTCGTCATAGCCAAATACTTCAAAGTACTCAGTGTAGATCTGGAGTGCTTTCCTGTGATTCTGTATCTGATAACAGACATCTGCACAGTCGAGGTACCCTACAGAGAATTGCTTATTGACGATAAATGAGTACTCTAGTGCATCTATTGCTTGATCATACTCTCCGATACATGACAGTGCATGCCCCAGATTGAACCAAGCAAGATAAGAGTATGGTTCTTTTTCGATCAACGCTTCGTGGAATCTGATGCTATCGATATATCTCTTAGATAACTCTACTGCAAACCAGATTCTCTCTAGTGCTTCTTCGCAATTAGGGGCAATCTGCAGAGCATTTACGAGTGAGTCATACATCCTATCCATATCTTGCATGATCTCATAGAGGTGAGATTCGCAGATATAGACTTCTACTAAATCAGAGTTATGTGTCTTTAACTTGAGTAAGTTGATTAGATTAAGTGACTCTTCGGTCTGACTATTAGAAGCAAGTATTCTTGCCTTTAGTATCTGGATATCTAACTCGTATGGTGCTATTCCTTCTGCTTTATTGACATTGTATAGCGCTTTGGTGAAGTTACCAAGCTTATAGAGTATCCTTGCTTTGAGGATAAATAGGTCTGATCTAAATTTGTATTGGTCTAAGGCGATATTAATCACTTCGATTGCTTTGTGATACATCAACTCATCCTCATAGTACGCAATCAATCTTTGAAGAGTAGATTCGTCTAAATATGTTTGTTGACCACTCTCTAATTTCTGCTCGAAACTAGAAACAATAGTGATAAGCTTCTTATCCCGTTTTGTTCGATTCTCCATTGGTTATTCAGTAGGTTCAGATTGCAGATGTTTCTACGATGTAAATATAGGGAATTTCGATTCCGAGTCAACATTTCTTCAAATTTATTTAAACACTAAAAAATCTAGAATTTAAAATAAACTCTATACATATAATGCTGTATAACAAATACTTAAACAAATTATCTCAAATCACCATATTACTAAGTAACTCGCAACCACTCCCTAATACATAATGGATTTATCTCAACCAATTCGATGAAAATATCCAATAATGGCTAATTATAATATTTAATATTTTGGCTATGTCTTAGTAAGTCACATACGATACACTATCATATAAGATTTCTTTATACTTTTAAGTCTAAATATATATTTACATGAATACTCTACTTACTAAAATAATCTTCCCTCTTGGGCTCTGTATCCTTGCTATGACTGTCATGAGTAACTCTGGCGGTAGAGCAGGCGCAGCTAATGGTCCTGCTACCCTGGCTCCTGGCGAGGGAGCTAGCACATGTGCTAATCCTACCTGTCATGGGACTAATAACTTCGATCCGTCTCTCTCTATCGAAGTAAGTGATGGTGATGGCAATCTTGTTACCGAGTACACTCTTGACCAATCTTATACTGTCAAACTCTCAATTGTAGCCGCTACTGGCACTCCTGCGGGATATGGATTCCAGATGGTGAGTCTTGATGGTGATGATAATGCATATAATGCTTGGGGCTCTGATCTCCCAAGTGGCACTCAAGTAATCATGCTCAATAATGGTAGAGAATACTTCGAACATTCATCGCGGTTAGCTGAGAATAGCTTTGAAATCCAATGGACAGCACCTTCAACTCTTCAGGGTGATATCACATTCTACGCTGCAGGTATTGCAGCCAATGGCAATGGTAACACAGGAGGCGATGGTGGTACTAACAATACATTTACCTTGAGTCCAGTAATCTCTGATATCGATGAGTCGCTTCAATCATCTCAGCTTACACTCTCGCCTAATCCTACAAGTCACAGACTCAATATAGAGACAGATTGGTCTCACGGTGACGTACAAGTCTATGATTACACTGGCAATCTTGTCCAGCAATACCAAACTCTCCCAAGTTACATCATGACTCATGATCTTACACCTGGACTCTATCTATTGAAGGTAAGGAATGGTGACCAAGTATTGACTCAACAGTTTGTGAAGCTGTAGCTAAAAAAAATATAACTGTGCTGAGATGGTAAGTGATATTGTATTTGACTTTGGCAATGTGCTCTATCAGTTGGATATTGACGGTTGTCATGAGAGATTGGCTAATATCTGTAAGCTCAGTGTTGATGATTTTCTGAGTCTTCTCTCGCCTATCATTGCTCGATATGAAAAAGGTGAGATCGGAGACGAAAACTTTATCTGGCATTTACAACAGTACAATCAAACTATCAATCCTAGAGAGCTTGTCGAAGCGTGGAATTCTATGCTGGTCGGAGTAGATCTTAGGATACCGAAGTTACTTTTGGATCTTTCTCAAGATTACAATCTCTACCTCTTGAGTAATATCAATGGATTGCATGCGAGACATGTAGATCGACACTTAAGTAATGTACTCAAAGAGCCAGATTTTTTGAATAAGTACTTTAATAATTACTTTTACTCTCATCTTATCCGCTTACGCAAACCAGATACAGAGGTCTATCAATATGTCTCAGATAAGATCCCGACCAGCCAAGGGTCTTTGCTCTTCATCGATGACAACATGGACAATGTAGAGGCAGCACTAGAGCATGGATGGATAGCCCAATGGCACAATCCCCAACTAAATATCATAGACTGTATCGATGGTTACCTGCAAGAGAGGTAACAGCTAGACATACCTCATCCGATAGTTAATGGACACTTCTCCATTTTTGATGGCTTGGAGTTTTCTTTTGATCCGACGTTTTTTAATTGGTTTGAGGTACTCTGTAAACAGTTTACCTTCGATATGGTCGTATTCGTGTTGGATTACTCTTGCATTCAGGCCACTATACACTTCGGTAAGGAGGGCTCCATCTCTATCTTGATATTGGATTTTGATCTGAGCATTCCTTGAGACATTACCTCTAATGTGGGGGATACTTAAGCATCCTTCTTCATACTCATATGGTTCGTCCCACTCTTCAAGCATTACTGCATTGATAAATACTTGTTTGATTCCATCCTTGAAACTCTTGTCTTCTCCTTCCATCTGCTTGGTATCGATGACGAATAGCCTTAGAGACTTTCCGATCTGAGGAGCTGCAATACCGATCCCTGAGGCATTATACATTGTCTCCCACATGTTATCGATGAGAGTTTTGATATCATCGTCGATTGATTCGATTACTTTTCCTGTTTTGCTTAGGACAGGCTGGCCATATGCGTAGATTGGTAATATCATAGTCCTTTTGACTCTATATAGCGTTTTAGTATTATGACAGCACTCATTTGATCGATTGAGTGCTTTTGTCTTCTTTTTTTCTTTTTGACTCCGCTAGCCATTAGGAATTCTTTAGCTTCTACTGACGTAAATGACTCATCTTCATAGTCAATGATTACGTGTTTGGGGAGGACTTTTTTGAGTTTCCTGATGACACCTACAAGTTCTTTTCCCTGCCTGTTGAGTGTCTCATCCTTGTGTCTTGAATCACCGAATACAATAGTACCTATCTCATACTCTCGTGTAAGACTGAGGAGCACATCGATGAGTTGACTCGAGTGGATAGTCTCTAGAGGATTGATTGCAATCAGCAGAGGTCCTGACATTGCTAGACCAGATCTCTTCAGTCCAAAGTCAACAGCTATTATTCTTGGATTCACACACAAATGTATAGAGACTCTACATCAAAACCCAAAAAAAAGATCCCCTCCCACAAAAGTAGAAGGGGAATCTCATCCCAAAAACAGTAAATCTTGGAGGTGGTTCTTATTTGAGAACTACCATCTTTTTCGTTGCTGTGAAGTTTCCAGCTTCAATTGAATAGTAGTAGATACCACCTGTAGTCAATTGATCTCTGCCAATATTCACGGCATTTATTCCTTGTGCATACTCAGTAGTCTGAGTGTATACCACCTTACCTGTGATATCTCTGACAAGTAGTGTAGCATTCATCTTCTCTGGAAGGTTGAAGCTAATCTGTGTTGTCGTATTGAATGGATTTGGTGTATTTTGATACAAAGCAAATCCTTCATCTTGGTACTTAGAGATAACTGTTGGTGTCAGTATATTCATTTCAGCATCATATGCCTGAGCATTGATTCCATGTGTAGCGATTCCAAAGTTATCTGGATTAACATCCGCATTAGCATCTACTACGATATAGAATAGTGGCTCGTCTATCGTATACTCTGTGAGAGTCTCAGAGCTATAACTTACTGAAACTTTGTTGTCAGTAACATTATAGTGAGTATCCGTAATCTCCATCTTACCTGGCTTGATTCCTTCAAGAGAAATCTCTCCAGCATACTCTAGTGTAAACTGAGCTCCATAGACAGATTTGTCAGCATAGACTGGAATCTCTATCATCTCACCAGCAAGGTCAGCATCACCCAATGTCATTGGGAATAGCTCTGATGATCTTGATTCAGTATCAGTTCCTGTCAATCCGCTAATCTCTACTGAGCTATTGATATCTCCAACTTTCATTGCGATGAAATTAATCACCATATCAGCATCCAAGTTATAGATCTTGTACTCTTCAGTAAATGACTCAAAGAGAGGATTAGTAGAATCAATAAAATCATAGTCTTGATCTACAAATCTCCAAGCGTCATTACCAGGGTACTCTGTATAGTACTCTAGGATCAACTTCCTTATGTCCACGATATCCGCAGATGTGAGCTTCTCATCAGCATTGGCATCAGCAGCAATGTACTGATATGGACTTGTGAGTGACTCAATATTGAGGATGTGTCTCTGTAACATGATGATATCAAGTGTAGATACACCCATTACATGCGGATCTTCCTTCTCTGGATTGATCACGTAACTACTGCCATCTTCCATCTCTGGGAATGCGTAAGTACCAGACTCATCTGTGATCTCAGTAAGGTTACCACCTTCTAAGTCTATATTGACATTAGTGAGTACTCTACCGTCTTCGAGCTGTACAGACCCTACAATAGAGTGTCTAGAGCTTCCTTCATCATTCTGATCATCGTCATCGTCATCATTATCTGTACCTCCAGTACCTGGACCATCAGTATCACAGAATCCGAGATTATCTTGAATCTCTGCTGTTACGATTACTTGATTACTCACGATATTACCATCCATATCATATGAGATAGCGTATATCGTCTCTTCTAATACTACACTCGTCTGACCGTCTGGAAGATCAGCACAAGAGTATGTAACATTAGTCACGATCGTAGTCTCATCGAAAGACAGTATCGGATCACCACCACATGGTAGCTCAGTCGTACATGCCCAGTCAGTTACCCAGATCTCTACTTCTCCACTCTCACCTAATGGCAACACGAGTGCAGGTGAAGTACAGTAGATTGCTGGTGCATTACATGGAATCACAGTGAACTCTTGTGTACAGATATCAGTGTTGCCACATCTATCATCTACTTGCCACTTGATCTTGTGTGTTCCTATTGGGAAAGTTCCAGATACTTCTAGTGAAGGACCTGTTGTAGTTATTGCGTCTCCGTCGAAAGAGCCATCAGAATCAATATCGATGTATGCAGTCCATACGAGATTTTCTGGGAGTGTACAGTCAGTGTCAGTTGCAGATTGCGAAAGTATTACATTCGCCTCACACTCACCTTCAATAGTACAGAGTACTACTGGGTCACAATCACCGTCAATCACAGGTGCTACATCGTTAGTTGCTTTTATTGTTTGCTCAAATGTAAATTCTTGCATTGAACACCAGTCAATAATATTATATGTCCTCCTAATTTTAAAACAAGCATTTGGCTCAGAGTTATTAAGGTAGAATACTACGTCTGTAAAGTTGTGTGCTAAGATGTTACATGATGTCACACCAGAGAATGTAGGCACATCGATCACTCCATCATTATCTAAGTCAGAAGTGGTATCATTAAACTCAAGTACAAAGTCTTCTGGATCACCACACATATCTACCACGATCAAGTCGTCTGGTGGTGTGATTGTATAGTTATCAATCGGATCAAGGAAATCAACGATCTGTACACAACTCGTAGAGTTACCATCTGCATCAGTTACTGACCAAGTAATCTCAACAAAATCGATATTATCACATGGCCCCATTACAGGTACATAAGTAGGTATAGGGTCTAACTCGTCACCACAGTGATTAGTAGCAGTGGCTCCAAGACCATCAAGGTGAACAAAGCCATTTACTTCATCAAATGCAGTATCACATGGTACTTCTAAGTCTGGCTCACAAAGGATCGTTGGCCCAATCTTATCTTGTACGTCTACACTGACCATACATTCATTGAAGTTACCGTAAGCATCCACTGCTCTTAGTACGACCATAATGTCATCAGCATTGACATCAGCACAACAGAACTTTACACTAGTACTGAATCCACAAGGATCAGTAATCTCAAATACATAAGGAGTAAGTGCTAACTTGTCTGCACAATCATCTTCATCAGCAAAGTGGTAGAGATCTCCTCCTGCTGCAATGACAGCATCGTCAACCCATTCCTCTTCTGCAGGACTACCAAAGTCAACAAGTGTTGCTCCCATCGCTATAGAGAGATCTCTAGCCTTGTACCAATCCACAGCATAGCTAGAGTGATAGTAGTAACTTCCGTTAAATTCACCAAGTAACACAGCATCTGGATATTTAGGAAGATCACAGTCACATGTTGTGTCCATTCTTCTTACTAATATTTTCTTGAGCTTGCAATCATCGTGACTTCCTTCATCAAATGTCGAAGCATAGACTTTAGCATCACCAGTAGTCGTCAATGAAACTACAGTATTCTGATCACAAATCATTGCTGGAGGTGTATCATCTACGACATCAATAAAGTAAGTACATGTACCTACATTATGACATGCATCATAGACATAATATGTAATCTCACTCAATCCCATATCCAACTCGATCTCAGATACACCATCCCAATCATCGATAAAACCAGCATTACCAGTTTCCATCTGTACATATTGGATATCTATCTCAAACTCTGTAGAACAATTGTCTGT
>CALLAW010000066.1 GCA_938001865.1 uncultured Saprospiraceae bacterium
CTCTCTCTCTCGCGAACTCCCACCAAAAAAAATACCAACTCTAATCTTCTGCATGCTTAGCTTTATGAACGGTAAAGATGCCAAATTCTTTCATATTTGACAAACTTGTAATATGATCTCTTTGCTATAAAAACTATCGCCAATTTTGAGAAAAGACAACAAAGATGGGTTCAAGTCTCTCTTTATAGCATTCAGAGACTTTTCCAAACAATTAAATCTGTATGGCAACAAGGTGGTCGCCGTAGATGGATCCAAATTGAGAGGTCAAAACTCTATGAAGAATAATTACAATATCAGAAAAGTAGATAAACATCTCCTATATATCGAAAATCAACTCAAAGAATATCTCCCCAGTCATTAGATAACAATGACGCCGACAAACCAAGCTGTACAAAGAAAATGTCAATGCAAACAAAGCACTCACCCTTGTTTGACTCTCTCATCTATCCTTTGACATGATTTTTTTATGCTAATTTAGCACAATGAATTTGCCCTACCTGAAGTCGGAGGTTTTAACCAGTTCTGAGACCAATAAATTAAAATAACATTACGAAAATCATCAACTATGCAATATAGAATACTCATTTATATAGCGATCTTACTCCTTGGAATTTTCATGTCATCATGTGGAACTTCTCGAACGTTCCAAATGGATAATTCCAAAAATCCTATTTACTATCATGATGCTTATTGGGTCGCCAAAATAAAACCAGAAGGTGCATTTGCAAAAATCACAGTGATCAACGATATGCATATAGATACTTCTACAAATAGAGTTACGGTTTATGCTCAATCTAGAATGTTAGGAAAAATTGTATCACCTCCTCAGGTAGGGACAGGAAAGTGTATTGAAACAAAAAAAGATACTTTGTGCTTTCATCCTAATGCTGTTTATTTGAATGGGTCAGGTGCCGAATTAGATCGTTCTGACGGAAGTGGTGCCTGGTGGGTTAAACATTCATGGGTCCTCGGAGGAAAAGGTTATCAAAACTGGGAAATGAAACCTGAAAAGAATTACGGTGATGGAAACTATGTTGAAGGTATCCTGCTCGAAGATGGTTTTACAATGAAAATAGGGATAAGAAAAGATTCGATTTTTACTGATTATAACTTAAGAAAGCCAATAATTGATACAAATACGGGGCAGGTAGACTATCAAGTTCTACGATACGAATTTTCTCATAAAAATGATTCTATACCGGAAGAGAAGTTTAAGTTGATATGGAAATGTAAAAAAATAAAAAGTCCTTTTAACAATGATATTCGGACTTGCCCCAAATTAATTTGGCAATAATTTCTTAGGTTTGAAAAAATAAAAGCAGCTTATTCGAGTAGACAACTGGCAGGATTGCAATCCTGCCAGTATGCCTCTCACAGCTCTGCTAAGCGAAGTCGAATTACCACCGTACCTATTCGACTGTGTTAAGGGCTGGCTGTACGGTTCTCGTAAGAGTTACCTGAAAACCATAAAGAAGAATTATCTCGCAATCTCATTAGGGGCATTCTCCTCAAAAAGATTAATTCTGAAGAAAATTCAGAAAATTAATGGGAACATCTATGAGGATAACTTATTAGACATTAACGAGAGAACCACGAAATAGAAGATGCGAATTGGAAATACTCCGAGGAATTACGTCAATGGTCATTTACATTTAAGAACAAATGGGGTCTTACTGACTTGAAGAATACATAAAGGCAAATATAAATATAAAGCACTAGCCATAACACTTCAGTATATGCCGCATATCATAATTCCGATCTTTAGAGCCTGTGGTCTCTATAATCATAACTAATACTTAGCAAATGACACATGTTCACATTACTCATCTGGCCAAGCACTTTAAGGAATTTTACTTTGGAGTAAATTGGACATGGGCAAATCTTAATGATACTCTCTCTGATGTGACATACCTTGAAGCTCAGCAAAAGGTATCATCACTCAACTCAATATTGGGCCTCACTTATCACATCCATTATTACTACCTCACTGCCATCAAAGTGCTTCAAGGCGGCCCAGTAGAAGGAAGCGATAAGTTCAGCTTTGATCATCCAGTAATCAACTCTCAATCTGAATGGCTAGAATTCAAGAAAACAGTATTTGATCAAGCAGACTTGTTCATCTCTTTGTTGAGTCAGCTAGAAGAATCCAAACTTTGGGAAACCTTTGGTGAAGAGAAGTATGGTGACTACTACCGCAATCTTGTAGGCACACTAGAGCATAGCCATTATCACTTAGGGCAAATTACGATCATCAAAAAACTGATTCGAGCACAATGAATATGTGAACGATGATGAAACATATAAAGAGAAGAAAGAGTAATTTCACTGTATGGTCAGACAACAGATACTTACAACACTTTTTTGCTTTACGATTATCGCTACTCACTTATTTGGTCAGACTCAGCGGATATTGATAGATTTTGGTAGTGTGGGCTCACCTGCTCCTTGGAACAATATTGACAATCCCCATGGAGAGACAACAGCACTTACTGACCTACTAGGTAATCAGAGTGGTTATTCGATTTCGGTTGTCGATTCCTTCAATTTCATCAATACTAATGGCACTACTCAACCATCCTCTAGTCTTGGATTGCCTGCTTCTGCGACAAGTGATAGCTTTTTTGGCAATATTGTAGAATTTAGTGGTGACACTCAGCCAACTGGAGCTATAAGGTTGAATAATCTGGATCCTTCAATCATGTATACTTTGAAGATATTTGCTTCAAGGCTGGCGAGTGACAATAGAGAGACACTCTATACCATACTTGGGAGTGAAGAGAAGCAATTGAGTCTCAATGTAGCAGATAACTCTTCAGAGATCGTTGTCACGACATTGAATCCTAGTGCTACAGGTACGCTAGATCTGAGTGTGACTGCCGGATCAAACAATACAAATCCAAATGGTTTTTTCTATCTCGGGGCGATGATCTTGGAATATACTGATCCTAATTTTGAAGAAGAACTCACTGTCATTTCTCCCAATGGAGGAGAATATTGGCAAATCGGAAAATCAGTGACATTGCAGTTCACTAATTCTGTAAACGAAGAATCTTTACTTGAGTACAGTACAGATGACGGAGTTACTTGGATAGAGATTGGCAACCTCCAACCATTGACATCATCATACTCTTGGACGATACCCAATACAGCTTCAGAAAATTGCATCATCAAAGTAACAACATCACAATATAGTGATCTGAGTGACTCAACTTTCACGATAGCAGATGACACTGATTCATGCCCAATAGTTGTAATCGGATCCTCGACCGCAGAAGGCATAGGTGCCACAGTCCAAGATAGCGCATGGGTCTATCGGTATGATGCACATCTTTATCAAAATGATACAAGGTATCCAGTGATCAATCTTGGTAGAGGTGGCTATACTACTTACCATCTATTACCTACAGGAAGCACTTCAGGAGAATCAGTTGGGATCTCTGTTGATATTGAAAAAAACATCACCAAGGCATTGAGTTATCACCCGGCGAGTATCATCATCAATCTTCCATCCAATGATGCTGCAAACTTTATTGCGGTACAAGATCAGATGAATAACTTCAGAGAAATGACGAATGCCGCAAAGGCAGAAGGTGTGTCTTCTTGGGTATGCACTACTCAGCCACGTAACTTTGGTGATGCTGCCCAGATTACTCTTCAAACAGAAGCAAGAGATTCAATCTTCAATTATTATGGTGAGCAAGCAATTGATTTTTGGAATCCGATCGCGGATCAAAACGGTAACATCCTTGCAATCTATAATTCAGGAGATGGAGTGCATCTCAATGATAGCGGTCACTCACTGCTCTATGAGATAGTAAAGGCAATAGAGATACCAAGTCTGACCTCATGTAATGCCATAGAAACAGCGACTACTGACCTCAAATCAGATTCAAAACTCAACCTCTTCACACTGTCACCTAATCCGACAGATACTGATGTAATTATGACTTTCAATCAAGACATTCATCAACTGCTTGCGATTACAATCACTGCCTTAGATGGCAAAAGCAGAGAATTGCCAATCAACAGAAAAGCATTAAAAAAAGGGGATTCAATGAGTATCTCAGAGCTAAATTTGAATGCATTAGAAAGTAATCTTCTCTTTGTTCATTTAGAAGTTGAAAACGAAACCGGACATCGACTATCAGAGATACAACCTCTCCTAGTGAGTCGAAACTAAACACTGCTTGACAAAGCCTCTTGGATCAATTTATGCCAATGCAACTGGAGCATTTCCAAATTGCTTCAAAGTCAGGAGATGTGATCGCAATGCGATCATAAATTTCTCATGCTCATAGTATGGCAAGTTGAAATCTGCAACAGTCTGTCGGACGATCTTAGCAATCTGTGGGTAATGCACATGACAGATATTGGGAAACAAGTGATGCTCTATTTGGTGATTCAGTCCTCCACTTATCCAAGTAACCCATTTACTCTGAGTACTAAAGTTGGCAGTGGTTAGCAACTGATGTATGGCCCATGTATTCTCCACGGATCCTTGATCATAGACAGAGACAGCACTATGCTCCGGCCCTTCGACCACATGTGCTAGCTGGAAGATTGTCGTAATGTAGAGTCCCGAAAAGAGATGCATGAGTACAAAACCAATCACGACACTATACCAAGGGATACCTACAAGGAGAGGTAATATGACGACACTCAATACATAGAGAGACTTGTAGGCAATCATTGCAATTGTTTCTACAGTTGGGTTGAATCCATTCTTCTGAGTGAGTCCTTCCTTATTGTAGTTGACTAATTGCTTGAAGTCCTTATAGACTATCCAACTTACAGTGGCAAGTGAGTAGATAAGCAGTGCATAGAGATGTTGGAATTTGTGGTAACTCTTGATCTTGCCATGCGGAGAGAGTCTCAGGAAGGGCTTGTCATCGATATCCTCATCTAGCTCATACATATTGGTATACGTATGATGGAGTACATTGTGCTGAATCCTCCAAGTAAATGAACTCCCACCAACTGCATTGATCGTATAACTCATCAACTTGTTCACCCATTTGGTTTTTGAATATGAGCCGTGGTTAGCATCATGCATGATGCAAAGACCGATGCCAGACATCCCAAACCCCATCAACAAGTAAGCGAGTACAGCCCACCATCCAGTAATGACACCAGCAAGCATCAATATGAGTGGCACAAAGTACAATGCTAACATGACAGTTGTCTTGAGATACATCCTGTAATCTCCTGTTCTTTGGATATCGTTAGTCTTAAAGTAAGCGTTGACCCTAGAGTTCAGTGTCCTGAAAAATCCATCTGGCAGACTCCTTGAAAATTTTAATGAAGACATTACATCAATTGATTGATTCGCTGACAAAGTTAACAGATGCTACTTACCCATATTGACACTTTGGTAAGATTTTGCAAATCTATGTTGATTATTGAGATTTTACTTTAAAACTCATTAGAGATAGATCATTTTCGTTAAAAGCTACTACAAGCAATCAATAATATGTCGAAATAGAAGAAACTCGAAATTAATCTCCTGCAAATCATTATTATTGTGGTATTTTAGATAAATCAACAAAATTTAAAGACTTATGCAAAGAATTTTTAGTGTCTTAGTATTCTGTTTTTCAACTATCATGTTGTCGAGTCAAGTGACTTTAGTCCAAGATCTGACAGAGGGTCCCGATGATACAGAATCTCCGAATCGATTTAATTATATCTATAACCAAGATTTTGATATCGCTTTAAGTGAATCATTGACTCTTGTCAAAATCAAAACTGAAGAAACGAATTGGGAGTTATTCAAGATCACATCAAATGGCATCGAATTAGTCGCAGATATTGCTCCTGGCAATGCAGATTCAAATATCTCTTACATGACTCTATATAAAGAAAAAGTCTATTTTATCGCTACAGACGGAACAGGTCACACAATTTGGGTAAGTGATGGTACTGAAGCAGGGACAAAGATGGCTTTTGATCTAGGAACAACTAATACATCTCTTGGAGTCAATGGATTTATTGTAGGAAGAGATGATAAGTTATACTTTGAGTTTGAGGGTGTTATTTATTCCTTTGATGGAGAAAATCTCGTAAATTTTGATCACTCAGAAGAAATTAATATTCTAAGAGAAGGGAATGAGAATTCATGGAATTGGTGCCCATATAAAGATGGTATTGCAGTTATGGATTACTCAGAATCTCTGTACAATTTGCTAACTATAGATGACAATGGTGTCCAACAATTAGCTTCAATTGTAGAGGATCAGTTTGCAGAACCATATGGAATGGCAGAGTTTGAAAATGGATTAATTTTTTCATTTGCCGAGAATGGCAATCCGTCAGATGGGATGTACAGCATCAATACAACTAGTGGAGAAATCACCAAAATAAATGATTCACCAGCTTTCAGAGTAGGTGCAATTAATGAAGAGTCTTGTCTAGCTATGATAGGCTCAGAGTACCTAATCTTCAATGGAGATAATCCACAGGGTACAGTTATTCATGAGTCAAGTTTGAACCTAGAATGGGGGGCTGACTGGTATACGTTTACAAATGGAGAAAACATCTTATTTCATAGTACATATGGATCATTCTTAGACGATACTTATTCACTTTACAATAGTGTGACTCAAGAGTTTAACGAAGTATTCGTCTCATCCAGATTTGCATTTAGGCCTAAGCAAATTGATAATATTGCATTTTTTGGCGGAACCTCCATCAACAATATTAACAACTATTCAATCTACTCAATTAATCTAGATGATGGGATCTTAGATGAACTCATAAGGATAGAGCAACCAGAAGCTATTGGTATCTATATTGAGCCAATATCTATAGTTGATGGTGATCTATACTTCTATGCCGATTTAGAGAGTGCTATTGGCCAAGAAATTTACAAATTAACTTTAGAAGTTAGTTCTCACACAGAACTCACCGTTCCGGAGACAGAGTTTGTCTTGCAAAACATCAGTGATAGAAAGTACACCATCTCTCATTCGCAGGCAACTGATATTAGATTAGGAATCTATGACGCATCTGGTAGACTTGTTGATACACATTATACAGCTACTAATCTGACGTTTGATCTTCCCTCTCAAGGAGTATACTTCATCAAAGTAGAGAGCACAATTGGCAATCATACATTCAAGGTAATTTCCAAATAATAAGACTCCAAAGTATTCCAATAAAAATGTGGTCATAAAATAGCTTTTATGACCACATTTTTTATAATATCTATTCCCGCCTAGAGTATGATTTTCATAGAGAAGGTATCAGTATTATTCGACGATCAGTTGTTTGGCTCCGACCTGATCACCTATCCTCATCTGGAGAGTATAGACACCTGACCGTAGCTCAGATAAGTCGATATGACTCGTCTTATCAGCTGGGACAAGAGTCTTGATTACAGTCCCATCAATCCCGATTATCTGTATGAGATCCGGCACTCTCTCATGCTCTAGTGTCAGTATGTGACTTGCTGGATTGGGATAGATACTGATCTGATCTGATAGCTCTCTACCTTCGTCAACAAGAGATGAGGTCACAAGGTTACTTACATCAAATATATCTGAATTGAGGATAGTTCTTTGCATGATATCAGTCTCATGATGTTTTGCGACAGCGACCACGATTTGAGTTTTTCGTTCGTCATAGTCATATCTGATCTTGTGGGTAAATCTCTTAGTGATCGTGACTCCAGGCTCTATCGTCTCAGGGAGTCCATCCCATGTACCCCACCGCCCACTGATCATATTGCGGACGACATTCTGATGTTTATAATTCTGGATGACCTCGCCTAGTCCTTCTAGAGGATGCCCTTCTACATCATTGTAATAGCTCTTCTGTCCCCATTGGACATCATCCTCGACAGCATATGCAAGTATCCTGTACTCTGTCGCTTGATCCACTGACTCGAAGGTCAAGTTGACATCAAATGATACATCTCGAGTGACTTCATCATACACCATATTATCAAATGTAATGTAGACAGTTCTTGGTAGTCCACTCTGTGTATCTATTCTTGGCAGCCAAGTCGATGTAGTAGTGATGAGATCGCTTCCTGTTGGTGTCCGATCAAACATTGCTGTAGGGTTACCCCAGACATTGATATCAGCCCATAGCAATGCACTCTCTTCATTGGGAAGTGGACTCCAATCGAATGAGACTTGCTTGTAATGACTGACCCAAATAAGGTTGGGATACTCCTCTTGATACTCTTGGATAATCAGTGAGGCATTGGGACAATTACCACAGTGGATGTTAGTAAATTTCTCAAGCAATACATTTTTTTGCGCTGCAGCTAAATGAGCCAGAGTGGCTAGGACAAGGATAAGTGTATATGTTCTCATACATCAAAGGTCTATGGAATCTCCAACAAATACAATGATATCTCCGTACAATATCAGTCAGATGCCAATAGAGGACAGTATCCATTGTGCATAGATAGAAGTAATCATGGCATCTAGCTAATCTTATCTCAAGTCATCATGGAGTCCCAGCCCTCAAGCATGGCAAGATCACTGAGCTATACCCAACCATCAAGTATAGCTCCCATGAGTGCCATACAGAGACCCCAGAAGCCTGCGTTGAGGACAATATTCTTACCAGTCATCTTGTGAAATAGGCTAAAACTCAAGAGTACTGGAAAGACTACGAAGAGATACATAAAAAACCCATGAAGTGCTCCATGCCCAAATGTATGAAAGCTTCCAAAAATCAGCTCACCAGCATCATTAACATCCTTATGCATCGATTCTATGACCATCTTCATCGAAAAAGAAAGTAACATCGCTGCCACCAATGCAAGACCATATGTTAGAGGCATATTATTAGGGACCATCTCTTCTTCGGTCTTACCCATAGAGTGATACCATTGTTTTCCAAATATCGGTCCATACCATAGAGCACCAAGAATAGTGGGGATCAGACCTGCGACGATTATTGCTAACCAATTTACTTCTGGCATCATAAGTTTTGATTTTTCGTTTTGTTGATATAAAATTTTTGCGACATCAAGTCGCAATTCCCATAACTAAATTAAACATTTTTTGCCTATATCCAAATAAATTAGATGCATAGATCCAAATCTCAACACCTCCCCTCTCTCAATCACGTTGAAGCATATAAGTTTTGAACTCTGAGTATTCGTTACTGAGCGGTGTTGCTACCTTTTGCCTAGAGCTCAATACTGAGAGGCGATCTGGCACTGCGATCTGCTCACCGATACACTCCTGTACAGTGTCTAGGAACTTGGCAGGGTGTGCCGTCTCTAGTACTGTCACGTGTGTACTCCTTGAGTGAGACTGGAGATACTCCTTCGCTGCTAAGAATCCAACTGCACCATGTGGATCAGCGAGATATCCGGTATCCTGATAGAGTGAGAGGAGTTCGCCTGTTGTAGCAGCATCGTCATATGCATACCCTTTGATCGCTTGGCTCATCTTGGAGTGACTCTTGTCAAATAGTTCTTGGATCCTCACAAAGTTGGATGGTGAACCGACATCCATAGCATTGGAGATCGTCGGTATCGAAGCCTTGGGTTGATACGTCCCTGACTGGAGGTAATCTGGTACGACTCGATTGAGGTTGGTCGCAGCGATGAATTGTGAGATTGGCAGCCCCATCCGCTGAGCTAATAGTCCTGCTGTAAGATTGCCAAAGTTGCCACTAGGTACACAGAATACATTTTGCTGAGACTGATCCAGTTGTTTCATTGCTTCAAAGTAGTAGAATGATTGAGGGATCAACCGAGCAATATTGATCGAGTTAGCTGAACTAAGATGATACTTCGCATTGAGCTGAGAGTCAAGGAAGGCAGTCTTAACCATCGATTGACAATCGTCGAAGCTTCCTTGTATCTCACATGCACTGATATTACCACCGAGAGTCGTGAGTTGCTGTTCCTGTAGAGGGCTCACTCTCCCAGATGGATAGAGTATCACCACTTCTATCCCTGGTGCATCTAGGAATCCAGCTGCTACAGCACCACCTGTATCTCCGCTAGTAGCGACTAAGATGGTGAGTTTTTGGTCTTCGTTCCTTGTGAAGTATGACATTAAATGAGCCATATATCTTGCTCCAAAATCCTTGAAAGCAAGCGAGGGTCCGTGCCACAATTCAAGACTAGAGATAGACTCTGTCACCTTGACTACTGGGGCTGGAAAGTTGATCGCTGTCTCACATATTTGCCATAGACCCCAATTGGGGATCGTACTGCCAAATAGATTCTTAGAGACTTGAAAGGCAATCTCTTCAAATGAAAATGATTGAAGATTATCTAGAAAAGCTTGTGGCAGCTGGGGGATTGATGTTGGCATATAGAGACCTTTGTCCTCAGCGAGTGACTTGAGCACAGCTTGCTTGAGATTGACGATATTGCTCCTATCATTGGTACTATATAATTGCATGTCGAGAGATTGAGAGATTAGTAGATTTGGTATGCACCTTGAGTATTGATAGTGGAGACGAAGGTATCGGCGGCTATCGTCTGAGAGTCTAGGTGACTAGCTAATGCTGATCTTACTTGCTCTGCACTCTCGAGACCATCACAGAGGGCAAAGAGTGATGGACCTGCTCCACTAATACTAAATCCTAGAGCTGCATTATTAATCGCTATCTCCTTTAATTGAGAAAACTGTGGGATCAAGTGGGCACGCTGGGGTTCGATGATTACATCGCAGAGTGCTGTCCCGATTTTTTTCATATCACCTTCGTATAGCCCTGATATTACTGTTGCGATATTGCCTGTCTGTGCTATGACCTGATCTAGCGGTACACTCTCACTCAGGATGGCTCTTGACTCACTTGTCAATATCTGGATATGTGGATAGACCATGGCGACAGCTAGTTGGGCAGGGACTGGGAGTTGTGTGGTCTCGAGGGTATCATTAGATCGGATGAGTACGATTCCGCCAAAGAGACTTGGGGCTACATTATCAGCATGGAAGGCACCATCAGCTATCTGCTCTCCCTCCACTGCAAATCTGAGGATCTCAGACTTAGACAGTGGGTGTCCTAGATAGGCATTGACGCCATAGACTCCTGCCACTGCACTAGCGGCACTGCTCCCCAATCCAGTACCCATGGCCATTTTTTTATGGATTTCCATCTCGATAGGCATGTCAGTCTTCCCTAAGTGTCTGAGCAGCTGGAGTGCTGCATAGCCGGCAGTATTCTTCTCTACAGCGAGTGGCAACTTCCCTTCGTCTCCAGTAATACGAGTGATGTGTAGCCCTGACCTTGTCCCTTGTCGTACGATGACTTCATCACCAGGGCTCTCGAGAGCTAATCCGAGGATATCATATCCGACGGCAAGATTAGCAACTGTTGCGGGTGCATAGACTTTGACTTCTTGATACTCCATCATGCCACACTATTCGCTATCGATATAATCTCTGCAAAGACACCCGCTGCAGTCACTTCAGCACCTGCGCCAGGACCTTTGATTACGAGTGGTCGTTTGTGATATCTCTTCGTCGTGATGACAAGCATATTGTCACTGCCGCCCAAGTTGTAGAATGGACTCTTCTCCCCGACTTCTTGGAGATTGATACTGCACTCTCCCGCCTTATTCATCGTAGCGATATATCGGAGTTTTTTGTTTTTCTTAGCTGCCTTGGCTGACAGCTCTTCAAAGCTATCATTCATCTTATCGAGGGCTTTGAAGAATGCAGGTACAGATTTCGCCTCTAGACATTCTTTATTGAGTATTCCTTTGAGCTTGACTCCAGACATATTTACTGGATGACCGGCTTCTCTTGCCAAGATTGTAATCTTACGCTTCACATCTAGCCCGCTGAGATCATCTCTTGGATCGGGTTCGGTAAGTCCAAGGTTCTTTGCATCCATGACCACTTCGCTGAAGGATTTGCCACCTCCGAAGGTATTGAAGATGTACGAGATAGATCCTGAGAGCACTGCCTCTAGCTTAGTGATCTGATCTCCACTGGAGATGAGATTTTCGAGAGTAGTGATGACTGGCAACCCAGCTCCGACATTGGTCTCATAGAGGAATGCTGTATGATTCTTCTTCGCAGTGTCTTTGAGTGTTTTGTAGTTGCGATAGCTAGAGGATGTTGCAATCTTATTGGGTGTGACGATAGAGATATTATTCTCAAGGACTTCTTGATAGTATTGAGGAATGGTTGCATTCGCCGTACTATCTATGAAGATTGAGTTGGGTAGATTATCAGCGATCATTTGTTTGACGAATGTCTCAGGATCTGCCTGAGTCCGGGCATCGTCGAGTTGGTCTTCCCAGTTAGTCATCTCGATTCCCTGAGGAGTGATGAGCATCTTCCTAGAGTTAGAGAGGCCGATGATTTTGATATTGAGATTTTGTTCCTTTTTGAGTCTCTTCGCCTGTTGCTTTAGCTGAGCGATGAGAGTACCTCCGATGAGCCCCACTCCTATCATATAGAGATTGATATCGATACTCTTAGAGAGGAAAAACGAGTCATGGATCAGATTGAGAGCCTTTGCCTCTACCTCCTCACTGACGACGAATGAGATATTACACTCAGAGGATCCTTGTGCTATCGCATTGATATTGATCCCTTCTTTGCCTAGCGAAGCGAAGAGCTTACCAGCTACTCCTGGTTGGTTACGCATCTGTTCACTGACGATGGCGATGATACTTTGATTGGATTCTACGAGTACATCATTGATCAATCCCTCCTCTATCTCTCTATCAAATGCTCGTTCGATTGCAATTTTCGCTTTCTTCGCATCTTTGGAGTTTATAGCAAAACTGATGGCATACTCCGATGATCCTTGAGTGATCAAGATAATGTTGATTTCCTCGGTAGCGAGTGCTGAGAAGAGTCTAGCAGCGATCCCTGGCATACCGACCATCCCACTACCTTGGAGTCTCATCAGTGAGATGCCGCTAAGTGATGATAGTCCAGTGATTTCCTTATCGATTGATGGTTTGACTTTATGATCAATCAGAGTTCCCTCAAACTTAGGGTTGAATGTATTCCTGATCAAGATAGGCACCTTCCGCTTGAGAGCTGGCAATAATGTCGGCGGATAGATGACCTTAGCACCGAAGTGTGAGAGTTCCATCGCTTCCCGATATGAGAGAGTCGGCACTGTGAATGCCTTAGATACCTTGCGTGGGTCGGTCGTCAATACACCATCTACATCAGTCCATATCTCTAGCCGCTTAGCTTTGAGACAAGAGGCTAGTATCGACGCAGTATAATCTGAGCCCCCTCTCCCGAGTGTCGTAGTGAGACCGCCGATATCCGAGCTGATGAAGCCTGTGACTATTTGCACCTCCTTGCTATTTGCTTTGTAGTGCTTATTTACTCTCTTCTGAGTTTCCTTAAAGTTGACATTGGCCTTACCAAACTTCTTATCAGTGACAATGATATTCCTCGCATCACAGTAGGTACTCTTGATCGCATGCTCTCGGAGTGCATATGAGATAATGAATGCAGAGTTCCTCTCGCCGAAGCTCAGTACATAGTCCATCGTCCTAGGAGAGACCTCTCTGACCAGGAATATCCCTTTGAGTAGATCTTCTAATGTACTATGATTGATGATCAGGTCTTTCTCGATCTGCTGATATACTTTGTCGCTGACCAGTGACTTCGCTGTTGCTAAATGTCGAGTCTTAAACTCCTGAAGTACTGCCTTGTAAGCATCATCGCCTCGAGATGCCAACTTACTCATCTTGATGAGGCTGTCCGTCACTCCTCCCATCGCGGATACCACTACTGTATACGGAGTCTTCTTGTGGAACTGCTTCTTGATGATATCGGCTACCTTGAGGATATTCTCAGCATGCTTGACTGAAGACCCTCCAAACTTTAATACAATCATTATTTTATATTATAAATTACTTTAATATGTAGCATAGATTATGCCACCTTTTTATTCAGCATCGTAGAAGCTTCTGATCGCATCAGAGATCGCATCAACCTCTAAGAGGAAGCCATCGTGACCATAGAGAGAATCAATCTCTGCATAGGTACTCTGTGGCAGATGATCTGCCATATCACTCTGTGTAAATGCAGGAACCAATAAGTCAGTACTAATCGCTATCACTAAGGCTGGGATATTGATCTGAGCAAGCGCTGCTTGATAACCACCTCGACCTCTGCCTAGATCATGTGTATCGAGACACTTAGTCAGATAGTAATAACTCAATGCATCGAATCGCTGGGCAAACTTCTCTCCCTGGTATCGCATGTATGAAGCTGCTCTGAAGTCATCATACTTCTCTTCTGTCTCTGCTTGCTGATCCATGAGAGAGAGAGGTGTCCGATATGTCACCATCCCGATAGCACGTGCAGCCATCAGACCTAGGCTATGCTTACTCTCTAACTGTCCAAAGTCTGGATCAGCTCTCAGTGCCATCCTCTGTGCCTCATGCACTGCGATCAGCCAGGGTGATTCCTTGGGTGCTGATGCGATAGTGATGAGATGATCGATGCGATGAGTATAGGTATAGGCAAACTCTATGCACTGACTCCCACCACAAGACCCTCCGATCAATGTGTGGATATGTCTGATCCCAAGTTCCTCAGCGAGGGCCATCTGAGCTTTGACAGTATCTCGGATAGTGACCATTGGGAATGTCAGATCTTGCGGACGACTAGATCCATATGGAGAGCAAAGAATATTGGCACAAATGATGTAATAATCTGCTGGATCATACAGACAATTCTCACCAAAGAGTCCTGGCCACCAATCAAGGACATTAGAGTCAGCCGTCAGAGCATGGAAGACCCAGATTACATTGGACTGATCAGCATTGATCGTACCATAGGTAGTATATGCCAGTTGGAGGAGGTCTAGATGACCACCTTGCTCTAAGGCAAAATCGGGGATATTGAATGTAGTCTGAATCATCTTGATGCGATAAGTGCTTGATCGATATCTGCGATAATATCATCGATATGTTCCAATCCAACCGAAAATCTCAAATATCCTGGAGTGATATCCACTGCTAACTGCTCTGCTGGGCTGAGCTTACTGTGAGTCGTCGATGCGGGGTGGGTAGCGATACTCCGAGTATCACCTAAGTTAGCCGTCAGACTGTGTAGCTTGAGAGCATTGAGAAATCGAGCACCTCTCTGAGCTCCTCCTTGCACCTGACAGCCTACGAGTCCACCTCCTTGTGACATTTGCCTGCGAGCAATCTCATAGAGTGGATTACTCTCTAGATGTGGATAAGTGACGAAGTCTATCTCACTCTGGTCTTGGAGGTATGTTACCAGTTGAGAGGCATTGCTACAGTGCCTATCCATCCTGACTGCCAAGGTCTCAAGACTCTTAGAGAGTATCCAGGCATTGAACGGTGAGAGAGCTGCTCCAGTCCGACGCAAAAAATCTTGACATTGAGCCATCAATGCTTTGTTGCCTAGTAAGGCACCACCTAAGACTCTCCCTTGTCCATCAATATACTTGGTCGCAGAGTGGATGATAATATCTGCACCAAACTTGGCGGGCTGCTGGAGATATGGAGTAGCAAAGCAATTATCCACTGAGAATAGGACATCATGGCTCTGGCATAAGCCACTGAGATAAGCCATATCAACTGTTGTCAATGTCGGGTTAGCAGGAGTCTCGATGAAGAGCATCTTGGTATTGGGCTTGAATGCAGCCTCCCATGCTGAGTGGTCTTGACAGTCGACATAGGTCACTTCCACTCCCCTATCAGGTAGGATGGCATTGAGGATATGCTTAGAATTGCCAAAGATGCTACTACTTGCTATCACATGATCTCCGCTCTTGAGGAATGCAGCAAACCCAATATAGACAGCTGCCATCCCCGAAGCAGTCACTACGCCTGCTTCTGTCCCTTCCATCAGACTCAACTTATCGATCAACTCTTGAGTATTGGGATTGCCATATCTGCTATACAGATGACCTGTCTCATCTCCTCTAAAGAGTCCGGCTCCATGCTCAGCGGATTCAAAAGTAAAACTTGATGTCAGGTAGAGCGGTACTGAATGCTCTCTATGATCAGACTGTTGTACTTGAGTTCGGATGGCTATTGTTTCAAAATTTTGCTTAGACATAGGTGTGATTTACTGATTATAATGAACGCTGTATCAGATCAAGAATCCTCACTCCTAAAAACACAAAACCCCTTCTGAGCAGATGTCAAAAGAGGTGATATTTATAAAAAACCTTCTGACTTATCTTACTCTATGTTGAGTAGGAGTTAGCACCTTCATGCGGACATGGGTTGCTAAGGTTTCACAGGGCCATTCCCTCCACCTTTCTTGATAAGATATCTATTGATAAAAAAAAACCACTCTGCGATCAGAGTGTGAGGCAAAGGTAGGTTATTAATACTCGAAGTAAGTAGAAATATGGAATAAGTTAACCATTTGAATACGATCAAATAATATTAGAGGTCAAAATGTATAACATTAATAGAATCAACTTCTGTACTCAGACCACTCGATCTAGTATACAATTATGGGTATTGTGTGTCACTTAAAGGCTTCTGTAAGAAATAATGAAGGAGAGACCTTGAGAGGAGAGCTAAAGAGAGACGACATGTTCAATTTCAATCAGCATTTTGGTGTATCTGAGGTTAATAAGTTCTTGTAGAGTGCATCATGGTCTTTGATAAATCTAGGTTGAGAAAACTGACTCCTTGGGATAGCATAAGCTGCATCGGCAATGCTAGCATAGTTGTTACTAAAGTCATTAATGGCATGAATAAGTGCATCTTTGTCAAACCTCCGCAAGACTACTCCAATGTTATTCTTTATCACAAAATCTGAGAGTGGTATCTGTTGAGATAGTATGATAGGTTTACCGCTCGATATAGACTCTAATAGCGAATGAGGGTATGCCTTCACAATACTCGAGTCATTAGAGAGTAATATCATACCATGATGTGTCTTTAGATATTGGTTGACTTCCACATTTTGATTGACAAGGGATACCTTTTCTGATACATTATACTTTTGAATGAGAGCTTTCATCTCGTTTACTAAGATTCCTCTCCAGAGGAATGTGATATGTATCTTGTCTAACTTTTGCAATGTTGAAAGAATCAAGTGAATACCCTTGCTATTGAATTGCTTAGATTCCCATGGAGCAGAAGCCATAAGAATCTTGAGCCGAGGAGTAGAAGGATCAAATGGTAATCGATGTTTAGTGAAGCGATCTACAGGGATTGCTGTTCTGATCATGACTACGTTTTTATTCCCGAGTTGCTTGAGTAGGTTTAGATCTCGTTCATTGCTAACCACTATCTTATCGAATCGGCACAAGTACTTGACTGATGGCACATGCTTTGGGTCATTTATACCTGCAAGTAATGTATAGACAGAAGGCCTGTGCAGTTTCTTAGTGATGAGCATGTTGAAGAGTCCCGAACCATAGATATGATTTATCTTTGAATTTCTTTCTATCTCCTTTATTTTGTTCAATTTGTGTAATCCAAGCAACTTGATTGGATACTTAGACGAAGGCCTACTAAACGGATAGAGAGAATTGACATGTCCGCCAAAATTATCGACCAAATTGTCAATCTCATTATAAGCTGCATCTGTGCCTTTGACCTTAGGTAATGGCGAAGTACATAGGTAATTAATCATCGCCAAAAGTAGCTATAGGTTTCTCGTTTTATGGGCTAAATAGGCACACTGCCCCTCGCTTTTTGGTGAATTACACTTAAATCGCGGTGAATTGCAGATAGATGAATCCGATACCCTCCTGTCCAATCTTCAAGATGAGCAAAAGCCTCCCTAAACAACTCTA
>CALLAW010000067.1 GCA_938001865.1 uncultured Saprospiraceae bacterium
TCACCGCAGACAATGGTAAAGAATTTGCAGGGCATAAATTTGTTAGTCAACAATTGGGAATAGACTTTTACTTTGCAGACCCATATGCTTCTTGGCAAAGAGGAGCTAATGAAAATTACAATGGTCTATTGAGACAATACTATCCAAAGAAAACAAGCTTTGAAAATATCACCTGGAAAGATGTCAAAAAAGCTGAAAGAAAACTCAATATGAGACCAAGAAAACGTTTAGAATTTATTAGTCCAGTTGATAAAATTAATTCACTCACAAAAGTTGCATTTGTAGCTTGAATTCAGGTTTTATAAATCTGACACACTTTTTAGAATACTCTCTTTTAATGGGCAAACATATACATCTTTTTTGTTACTACTTTTATAGAACTCCCCATCTATATAAAACTGCGTTTTACTGTCATCTATACATTCAACTTCAACACCTCTTGATTCCACTTCTATTTGACTGTACACACTGGTATGCATTCCACATAATATTGCAAGTATCACAAGAACAAACAATACTCTAACTTTATTTTTAGTCATAATATATAATTTGGGGTTCATGTAGTGTATAATGTAATATCTGGCATCACAGTATTTAGCTTGTAAAACTGTGCCAATTTTTTCAAGTAACTAAATCATTAGTCTCTCGCTGTAATCTCCGAGTAGCGTCTGTATGTTACAGCTCAGGGCTAAACATCCTGAAAACTGGCAATCATTACTATCTCTTATAAGTTGAACGGCACAATGGTGATGGAGACTACTCTAACATCATAATTTTTGAGATCGAACCAAAAAAAATAGTAGTCAACATTTTCCCTAACCCAACAAAAAATCACTTTACTATCAATATTGAAAATGTGAAAAGTAGCGAGTCAAGCCAAATCACCATCTACAACGACAACGGCCAATTAATGACCAAAAAATCTACAAACCAAAGTCAAATTCAATTTGACTCAAGTCAATATCCGAGTGGAGTCTATATTGTCAAAGTACAGGTTGGTGATAGCGTGGTGAGTGAGAAGTTGGTTGTTTTGTAAATCATTTAAACATTGGTTTGGATTAAAAAAGAAATAGATTTAGAAAAAGCTAGAGTGCCTCACTCCTCGACCCTTACCCATGGAAAATGAATGCACAGTAAGCAATAAGAGATTACGTCTAATACCCTGCTCAATTGGATAATCTAATTTTTTTGTCCTACTATAAATTTTAGAATTAGACATATCAAGTAGTGGTAGAGGGTACTATTCTGCGTCATAGAAGTACCCATCCCAATCAAAGCCGGCAAAACGATACAATTATGAAAGCACCAAACTTCATTGGCTTACTCATTTTTATAGGTTTGATTCCACTCGGCGTCTCAGCTAACTCTCTCTCCTTCCCTATCATGGATTGTGAAGATATCGATACGACCATCTGCTCTGGAGAGATTTTCACTTTTGAAGGACAAGACTTTTCAGCTGAAGGGACTTATGAACTTACTAGTGCTAATTGTGAAGGGATGTTTACGCTTAATCTGATGGTGACTCCCAAGCCTGCGGATAATGTTACAAATGTATCAATCTGTGATGACGAGGTCTGTGACTGGGGTGGTCAATTGTACACAGAGACTGGTACTTATGAGATAATTGGTGATGGTTGCACCGCTAATGAAGTGCTAAACCTGACTGTAATTCCTGAGCCACCAAATATTATTACAACAACAACAATTTGTCAAGGGGAAGCATATATTTGGGATGTTAATGAAGTTGAATACACAGAAGAAGGAGTGTATACTTTCGAAACTTTGAGTTGTAAAGTAGCAGATGAAATATTAATTCTTACAATTTCAGAACGTCCTCCAGAAATAATACAATACGAATCTTTTTGTGGAGGAGAGTCATTTACTTGGAGTATTAATGGCTTAACTTATACAGAAGAAGGAACTTATACAATTAATGATTGCCAATTGTGTGGATCAGACTGCACTTTAGTACTAACAAAATATGAAAACTGTGTAGAAGGCACTGTAAGAATTGATGTTCAAAACGACGGATGTGATGAGAATGACAGTGCAGTACAAAATCTCATTGTGAGTAATAGTGAGTATAGCGTATCTTCAAATAATAACGGCGAGTTCTATATAGGTAATGATGAGAGTTCGATGAATTTAAGTTCTAGTTATTCATACCCATTATTAGATGTTAGTCCTCAAGATACAACTGTCTTCTTTGACTCTATGACGAATAGGCAAACTGTCAATTATTGCTTATCAAGTGACCAAATATTTTCTGATTTAGAAGTATTACTTATTCCGTTAGAAAACCCTAGACCTGGCATCGAAACAGAATATAAAATTGAGGTATTTAATAGAGGTATTGAAGAAGCTACCGCAACTTTGACACTTACAGTTGATACATTGACATTGGAGTCATCTACTCCGAGTGCTACAATGAGTTCAACTAACAATATCGAATGGGACCTTGGCATAATCCAACCTTTGGAGCGGAAATCAATTGAATTAATCTTGATTCCAGATGTCAACTTGATAGATGGAAATGACATCCAACTCAAAGCTTCAGTTACTACAACTAATGAGGATGTAAATCTGGATAACAATACGTTTATTCTCAACCAAATAATTGTTACATCCTTCGATCCCAACGACATAACACTCTTAGAGGGTGACATCCTACCTGTCTCTACAATAGGTGATTATGTTCATTATATGATTAGATTTGAAAACATAGGCACTGCGAATGCCAACTTTGTAAGACTCATAGATACACTCGACCATAACTCTTTTGACTTAAGATCTTTTGAACCAGTCTCTTATAGTCATCCATGTGAGGTTACGATTACTGATGGAAATGTTCTTGAAGTTTATTACGAAGAAATCGAACTTCCATTCTTGCCAGAAAATGGCAATACAGGTTACTTCATCTTCAAGATAAAATCTCAACCAACACTAGTAGAAGGTGACTATATCAGAAATCAAGCAGAAATTTTCTTCGATTACAATCCTCCAATCCTAACTAACTTATCTGAGTCTATCTATCTAACTCCTGAAATCCTGTCAACGGACAAAGAGATTACACATAATGCAATCAAAATATCTATCACACCCAACCCCAGTCAAGACGTATTCTCCGTCGATATTAGCAACACAGGGTATGTACATTCAGTAATCACCATCTACAACGACCACGGCCAATTAATGACAACACAAACTACAAACCAAAGTCAAATACAATTTGACTCAAGTGGATATCCGAGTGGAGTGTACATTGTCAAGGTGAAAATTGGAGAGAGAGTGGTGAGTAAGAAGTTAGTGGTGTTGTAGAAGATTAAGTTTAATCTCAAATTTAAATTTAAAAACGAATTGGACTTAAGCTTAAAATACAAAGAGTGTATCACTTACAACCTTTAACTCACATGAGGACATTTACTAAATACCTAAAACAAATGAATCTTCAAAATGTGACGAACAGACTGTGTGGAAGAACTTATCTTTAGAATTAAGCTTCGACTTAAATTTTAGCTTAGTATTACCCAATCTCCACCACCATCGGACTGTGATCAGACAACCCTACTTCTCTCCACTCATGGAGGTAGTAGCACGACTTGACGATTGGTAATACTTCACCTGAGATGTAAGTGTGGTCATAGCGATAACCATTGCCTTGATGGCTATACCAACTGTATTCTTTCACATCACCGTGGATGTGTCTGAATGCATCAACCATCCCTTCTTTTTCAAGTTTTCTGAGTTCGTCGGTGTACCAGAAGCTATCGCCTTTCTGATCGATACCGTTCTTACCCGTATTGTAATCTCCTGCGATGATGAGTGGTGTATCAGTCATTGCTTCTTCGAGTAAGATGTCGAAGAGTTTGTGCTTCTTCTTATGCGGGAGGTAGACACCGATCACATCAAATATCCCAAAGCTTGCTTTGACAAGATTGGCATCGTAGTCCATTTTACGTAAGTGATAAGTCGTACTACTGCAGGGTAGTGTACTGAGAATAATCACACTATTGACATCAGTGTCAGCATGGGTAACTATCTGATGTCGGTATCCAAGATCAAGGAGTGTATTCCTGATCGATCCACCGTGCTTATTATTCCGATATTCTGATAGGATGACTACTTGAGGTTTGAGAGCTGCTATCTTACGGATGATAGCAAGAGTACGCTTACCTCCCCCTTGTCTGATATTCCAACTCAGTATTGAGATCATCTATGATGCCTTCTTAGCTGCCTCGATACTTGCCTTGAGAGCATCCATGATATCGACAACAGGTTTCTCGTCTTCTGCTTCGGAGATTTGGACGATTTG
>CALLAW010000068.1 GCA_938001865.1 uncultured Saprospiraceae bacterium
TAGAGATACCCGCCGTGTACAATCTCTTCCACAATATTACTGGAGGCAATACCTTCAGACAGCAGTACTTTGAGACCTACTTTGATCTCCAATCGGGTGCCAAAGTACTCGATATCGGCTGCGGATCAGGTGTCATGCTCAATAATATTAGCGCTGATCTAGAGTATTATGGCGTCGACTTTGAAGAGAGTTATATCGACTACTGCAAAGCCAACTACGGTGAGAGAGGCACATTTATCCATCAGAAAGTCGGAGAAGAGCTCAGATCAGAGTGGTATGACTACTTTGACGCCATCAATGCACATGGTCTGCTCCATCACCTCAGTGACGAAGATGGCATTACCCTCATCCAGACAGCACATCGCTATCTCAAACCAGGAGGGTACCTCGTCACATTTGACTCAGCATACTATGACGATCAACCAAGCCACTCCAAGTGGTTAGTCTCTAAAGATCGCGGTCAAAATGTCAAAAACATCAAAGACTATCAAGCCTTGGGTGAAGCGTATTTTGGAAGTGTTGAAGGCAAGCTCTACACTAACTATAGTAGGCTCCCGTATGCCGCTTACGCAATGAAAATGACCAAGTAATGCGTGGGACCAAACTCGACTTCTACAAGGCGAATCTCTTAAATAAGGCAAAACTCTTCATCAAGAAGCCTGGATACATTCTCTTCTATCTCGATAGATTGAGAAAGTACTCGACGACCAAATCGTTTGATGCATTTATCATCAGTTATCCCAAATCAGGACGGACTTGGTTGCAAAAAATGCTCATAGAAGCAGTCCGCCTCCAGAAAGGTGTAGAGATAGACCTCGCAGATATCTCTGAGCTCAATACCCATATAGATGACTTCCCCAGTCTCCTCTCGACACATGCAGGTAGCTCGTGGGAAGAGATCATCAAAGATTACAATCAAATCAACCAAGACGATCTCGACCAATACAATCATGGGAAGATCATCTATCTCTATCGGGATCCTCGGGACGTCTTAGTCAGCCAATACTACCATATCCTTCACCGGTCGGGCTACTCCACATTTGACAAGCAATACTTGATCGACAATCCCAATGTAGGGCTGATCAAGATAATTCACTTTATGAATAAGTGGGCCACCTATACTCAGAGACATCCAGAGCTCATACTCCCAGTCTCATATGCGGAGCTCAAGCAGACGCCTCACACGTACCTGAGTGACATCCTCTCCCACATAGCGTATCCCGTCAGCGACGACAATATCCACAAAGGCGTAGAGAACTGTACCATGCAACGGATGCAGAGAGCAGAGAGCAAGGATGCTGCACATCCATGGTCTAATACCTCGTCACAGAGTAAGGACAACCCCAATTCATTCCACTCTCGTAAAGGCATTACGGGGGAATACAAGACATTTTTTTCCGCCAAGGAGATAGACCATATCAACTCTCTTATCAAGAGTAATCTAGACCATTACTATTCTGCGTACCTTTGATAGAGCATAATCTATGATATCAATCTCAACAGTCACACCAGTCTACAATGGGTCTAAGTATCTCTTAGATCTGATTGCCCAGTTAGCGACATTCAGAGAGACACTGAGTCATACATATCCGGGACTGCAACTCGTCGAGTCGATCTTTGTCCTCGACGAACCAGTCGACAATTCTGCACAGATACTCTATGATGCCGAGCAGCAGTATCCTTGGGTCACTGTCTTGACATTGTCTCGCAACTTTGGGCAACACCCAGCGACTATCTGCGGTATACTCCATAGCTCCACAGATTGGGTAGTCACACTTGATGAAGATCTCCAACACAAGCCAGAGTATATCATCTCACTCCTCAAGCAAGTCATCCCCACGAGTGCAGATATCTGCTACGCTAACCCAGAGTCATCCACACACAAGAGTGTCATCAAAGACTTCCTGGCTCGTACATTCAAAAAATCTATGTCAAGGATACTTGGCAACCCCAACATCCAACACTTCAATAGTTTCAGACTGATGCGTGGTGATGTCGCAAGAGCTGCTGCCGCCATCTGCCGTCATGAGACATACTTTGATGTCTCTCTGAGTTGGTTCAGCAAGCGAGTAGTGCATACTGTCATGCCACTCATTGACAATCGCAATATCCAGAATGTCGAAGAGAGTGGATACAGCTTCTGGGGATTGATCAAACATGCCAAGCGGATGTTTATGTCTTCTAAGGTGAAGTTGTTCAGATTGGGGATTCCACTCGGTCTCCTTGCATTTGGCATCAGCCTCATCCTCTCTACCTATGCGATCTCAGCGACCATTATGAAGTTTGAGACAGTACTCAATAAGGGTTGGACGTCTACCATCCTTACCGTACTCTTCTTCGGTGGTCTGACGACATTACTCCTTGGATTCACACTAGAGACGATCAGTGAGGTCCTACTTAGCGTAAATGGCAAACCCACATTCTTTGTCGTAGATAGGAGTAAGGACAAAGCACTCAAAGCTCTACTCTCAACACAGGTACAAGATGGTCATTAGCACACTTCCTACTCAGCGAGCTACTGTTGGTATCATCCAACTTGGATCTGGCCTGATAGGGACAGCCATCTCAGCACTACTCAAGGTAAATGTCACACAGGAACTCTCCCACAAGGTAGATTGGCAACAACCCATGATCACTTGTGAATGGCTACAAGACCAAGCAGCCACACTTAGCCAATACGACAGTATCGAGATCATCTGGGCTGCAGGGAAGGCAGGATTCGGCGCCACAGCAGCAGAGGTTGACGAAGAAAAAGCAAACTTTAAACTCCTCATCGAGACTCTTGCTCAGACTACACAGAACATCCCCACGAGGTGCTGGCTCATGAGCTCAGCTGGAGGATTGCACGAGGGACAGACCTGTGTCAATAGACTCACCAAGGTCAATCCCTCACGACCCTATGCTGACCTCAAACTCTACCAAGAGACTCTCGTCCAAGCCAGTTATGATCGACATGTCATCTGTAGGATAAGCTCAGTCTACACCACCAGTAATCTCAGTGGAAGACTCGGACTCATCCCTGTACTCATGAAGAATGGAATACAACACAAGGTCTCAACACTTGTAGGGAGTGAATCGACCCTCAGAGACTATGTCCTAGATATGGATATCGCCGCTTATATTGACAATCATATCAGAGCTCAATCTGCCGAACATGGCATCCAGTATCTTGTCAATGGAAGTCCTATGAGTATCCGATCAGTAAAAAACTCAATAGAACAAATCATCCTCAAAAAACTGTATATCAAGTATGCACCTGTCAAGCAGAATGCAGCCAATATTACATTTCTCAAAGACACCAAGGCCACTACATTTCAGTCAAGCCCAATGTTGTCCAATATCAAAATACTCTATAACTCACTTCTGAGCTATTCATAATTATGGAATCCAAATACTATCTAGATTATTACACAGCAGAACGTAAGCACTGGTTTTTTAGAGCAAGGAATGCTGTGATCATGTCACATATCTCACAGTTGGCCCAAGGCCGTAAAGATCTCAAGATCCTCAATGTCGGTGTCGCTACAGGTCATACGAGTGAGCTCTTAGCACAGTTTGGCACTGTCAAGTCAGTGGAGTTTGATACAGAGTGCTACGCATTCGTCAAGTCCAAACTGCCACACCTTGACCTCGTCCAAGGCTCTATCCTTGACCTTGACTTCGACGACCAATCCTATGACCTTGTCTGTGCCTTCGATGTAGTAGAGCATATCGAAGACGATCAGACTGGGATCGACGAGATGAAGAGAGTCTGTAAGCAAGATGGTCACATCGTGGTCACAGTCCCTGCATTCATGTCACTGTGGAGTCACCATGATGTCATCAATCATCACTATAAGAGATACAAGAAGGACGAAATAAAATCACTCATTGCTGATGATAACAATCTCCAATATCTCACCTACTTCAACTTCTTTCTATTCCCACCAGTCTGGCTCTTCCGTAAGCTCAATAATCTCCTAGGATTCTCTAAGAACAAAACAAAAGAAAACGATACTGCCGGATCAGATCTAGATTATTTCAGCGGTGGCGGAGTGGTATCGAGCCTCTTCTATCGAATCCTTGCATCAGAGACTCCACTCATCAAGAGGCGAGTCCAGCTCCCCTTTGGTGTCTCAGTCCTTGCAAGTTGGAAGCGACCATGAAACTCATCCAACAACTGATCAAATTTGGAGGGATAGGTGGCATGCTTGCAGTAGGGAGCATCATCATCTACTATATCACGCTTGATGTCCTAGCACTCCCAGTCTACCCTATCTATACAGCTGTCTATTGTATCGCAGTATACATCTCCTATATGCTCAACTCTAAGTATACATTCCAAGAAGAAAGGACAAGAGAGGGCTTACTCAAGTATTACCTCGTCTATGGTATCGGTCTCGCGATCGGTCTCGGTCTGATCTACCTCTTCAAGTCATATACCAGCTGGTCTGACTTCATCGTCACTCTCGCCTCGATGCTCCCCAGGACAGTACTCGTCTTTGTCTTTAGTAAGCTATTCGTATTTGGGAAGTAGTACATCCTTCCACTTCCCCTCTTTCCCCCTCTTTACCTCCCTTTCCAATGCAACCCAAGCACAGTCACTATTACCCCCATCCCTTTCCATTTCGACCGAAGGAGGACCTGCCCGCCGAAGGAGGACAAGCCCACCAAAGGAGGACAAGCCCACCAAAGGAGGACAAGCCCGCCAAAGGAGGACACGTCTGTTCCCTTCGGTCAATCGATATGAAAAAGTAGGGTTTGGGACTACCCTCTTTCCATTTCGAGTGTACACGGTCACTTCACCCCATCTCTTTCCATTTCGACCGAAGCGGAGAAATATCGCTGTATCGAAGACGCAGTTATCTCACAATACCGGACACGTCCCTCCGCAGAAGGGGAAATATCACTGTATCGAAGACTGAGATATCTCCTATAAAGGAGGACAAGCCCTCCATAGGAGGACAAGCCCGCCACAGGAGGACACGTCTATTCCCTTCGGTCAATCGATATGGAAAGTAAGGTTTGAGACTTCACCCCCCTTTCCATTTCATTTCGACCAAAGCACCATCACTATTAACCCATCCCTTTCCATTTCGACCGAAGGAGGACTCGTCCGCCGTAGTGGAGAAATATCGCTGTATCGAAGACGTAGTTATCTCACAATACCCAACACGTCCCATCCGCCGAAGTGGACCCGCCCCGCCGAAGGAGGGGAAATATCGCTGTATCGAAGACGTAGGTATCTCACAACACCCAACACGTCCTACCCGCCGCAGAAGCGACACCTCGCTATACCCCTAGATACCGAAGTATCGAATAAAATGGTTAACTTACATCAATGTCACGAAGAGACTACACATTCTACGTTTACATCCTTACTAATCCTACTAAGACAACCCTCTATGTAGGTTTCACGAACTCTCTCACTAGGAGGCTTGGTCAGCACCGCAACAATAAAGGTCAATTCAAGACCTTCGCAGGTAGGTATCATTGTTATAATCTGATATACTATGAAATCTTTCAGTATGTCAATGAGGCGATAGCCAGAGAAAAGCAAATCAAGCGTTGGTCAAGAGCCAAAAAAGAAGCATTGATTAACACCAAGAATCCTAATTGGCACTCACTCAATCTTAACTTTATCGGTGTCGAAGAGTAACATACCACTTCACC
>CALLAW010000069.1 GCA_938001865.1 uncultured Saprospiraceae bacterium
TGCTCTCTGTCGCCCACAAGAATGAGGACGGCAGTGTGCATGGCTATGTATTGGCATTTGCAATGATTTTGAGTCACAATATTTTTAAAATTAGTAAACTTTGTTTAAAAAGTAGTTCATTACAATGTATACTTTTAGAGCTTGATTTGAAGTATGAATTTTATTAGATTGCATCAAAATAGATATCTTAACCAATAATGCTGAAATATATCTCAATATCCACATTATTTGTCTTGTGTAGTTATTTACATTGCCTTGCACAAAACAAAGGTGACTATGTAAGGATATCCTCATCTAATACCCTCCCTTCTCCTGGTTCTGAAGGTACCATAATTGATTTCAATGATGGAAGAGATACTATTTCTCTACAATTAGCAGCTAGAATTGATATTGCAAATACATCTATTTGCACATCTGATGGAGACTTACTGCTGTACACAAATGGATGTTCAATTTTTGATTCTACTTATAATGTGATCGATAATGGTGATGGAATTAACCCTGGTCAAATTCTTGATAGTTGGTGTGATACAGGCTCTTATCCTGAAGCTCTAAAACTCTTTATCCAATAATGAGAATCAGCTTTTTAATTATAGTTTACCTCGCAAGTCATGGGTTTCTATTTTCACAATCTAAGGCGGACTACAATTGGATATTCAGTTCCAATACATTGCCTATTGAAGAATCTGAAGGAAGCTTAATTTCTTTCACTGATATTGGAAGAGATATTACTTATATCCAACTTTCTGAAACCATCGGCAATAACAACGCTTCTATTTCAGATATACAAGGAGAGTTAATCTTTTACACAAATGGTTGCTCGGTTTTTGATTCTACCTTTAATGTAATGGAAAATGGAAATGAGATAAATCCAGGTAACTTCCATGATTCTCATTGTCTTTTCGGAAATTATCCAGGGCCACAAAATTCTATCATTATTCCTGTTCTAAATACTCCTTCTGACTATTTATACTTACACAAGAAATGGGAAAGAAATACAGAATTGGATATTGAAATTTCAGGAATTTATGTCACTATAATTTCATTTAATGAATCTCTAACAGGTAAAGTGGTAGAGAAAAATATTGGAATTGATCCTGAGAGATCTACAACAGGTAGTTTGTTAGAAGCAATTCCACATCAAAACGGCATTGACTGGTGGGTTGTTGATTTTACAAAAGGACCTGAAGAGAATTTTTATTTATCATACTTTTTGAATCAAGACACCATTGTTCTTCAGCATGAAATGGAAATAGACAATGTCGAAAGTTTGAATGAAAGATGTTCTTCCACTTCACAGTCATGCTTCTCACCAGATGGAACAAAGTTTGCAAAAATGTGCCCTGATACAGGTTTCGACCTCTGGGATTTTGATCGATCGAATGGGATGATTTCTAATTATAGACATCTTCCAATCGAGACAAACTATGTCACCTGCGGAGTCGGGATTAGTCCTAATTCTCGCTTCGCCTATTTGTCTTGCTCAGACAGTTTATGGCAAGTAGACCTGTGGGAAGAGGACTTGAGTATAGGTCTAGAGTTAATTGACACCTTGGATAAGTCAGCTGACCCCTTCACTGTAACTAACTTTGGTTACCAGCAACTAGGTCCTGACTGTAAGATCTATATGAATACGATAAGGCAGTATGATTGGCTCCATGTCATCACCAAGCCTGATGAGAAGGGTAAGGCTTGTGACTTCAGACAGCATAGTATCCAATTGCCACATTTAAATGAACCTGGTTCATTTCCTAACTTTCCACATTTTAGGATAGATGAGGAGGATGTCTGTGATCCGACGATTACGAGTGTCTTTGGATTGCCAGTTGAGGGTGAGAGTCAGGTTACAGTCTTTCCTAACCCTACGAGTGGTTCATTTCAGATTGAAAATATGCCATTTGGCAAGAAGTCAATATCCGTAGCATCATTACAGGGAAGTATTGTCTATAAAACTAACACTGATGCCTCATCAATGATGTTAGATGTTCATTTAGCATCAGGAGTATACTTTATTTTCATTAATAATGAGACAACGGGTGCCTATGAAGCTCTTAAACTCTTTATCCATTAATGCATAGGTCATTTACTCTTAGAATTCTGTTATTCTTATCGAGTATCAGTATGGCATACTCACAGTCTAAAGCTGATTATGTCTGGATATTTGGATCTAACGCATTATCTTTGGAAGGATCTGAAGGGAGTTTAGTATCATTTAATGGAGATGGACGAGATACATCTTATGTCCAACTTTCGGAATCAATCGGATCTAATAACGCGTCTATATGCGATGTAAACGGAAAGCTTTTATTCTATACCAACGGATGTGCGGTGTTTGATTCTACCTTTCAGGTAATGGTGAATGGTGATGGGATTAACCCAGGAGACAGACACGATGTACATTGTCCATTTGGAAATTATATAGGGTTGCAAAATTCGCTGATTATTAATATACCAAATACTGCAAACGACTTTTATTATATACATAAAACAGTAACACTTTCAGATGACTTTGAACTCAGTACATCTGGAATTCTCAAAACTATTATATCATTTGATGTTAATCCACTTGGAGAAGTGATAATTAAGAATGAGATTATTGATGTTAATAGAAAGAGCTTAACTGGCTATTTAGAAGCGATTAAACATAAAAATGGTGAGGATTGGTGGATTATTGATTTCACAGAAGGTCCAGAAGAGCACTTTTATTTGGCTTATCTCATAGATAGTGATACTCTCTCACTACAACATGAATTGGAGATAGAAAATATTGCTAGTCTTACTGATCGATGCGCCTCAACTTCTCAATCTTGCTTCTCTCCTGACGGTACTAAACTTGCTAAGATGTGTGCAGAATCGGGCTTCGATCTTTGGGATTTTGATCGGTCGAGTGGCTTGATTTCTAATTATCGCCACCTTCCCATAGAGACGAATTATGTCAATTGTGGGGTAGGTATTAGTCCAAATTCTCGCTTCGCCTATCTCTCTTGTTCGGATAGTCTGTGGCAGGTAGATCTTTGGGAAGAGGACTTGAGTGTAGGTCTTGAGTTGATTGACACGCTAGATAAGACTGCTGATCCCTTCACTGTGACTAATTTTGGCTATCAGCAACTGGGTCCTGATTGTAAGATCTATATGAATACCGTAAGGCAGTACGACTGGCTTCACGTTATCAACAATCCTGATGAGAAGGGCAAGGCTTGTGACTTCCGTCAGCACAGTATCAAGCTGCCTCACCTCAATCAACCTGGTTCGTTTCCTAACTTTCCACACTTTAGAATTGATGAGGATGATGTCTGTGATCCTACGATTACGAGTGTCTTTGGTGTGCCGATAGAGACGGTGAGTGGCATGGTGGTATTTCCTAATCCTACGACTGGTGAGGTGACTGTGGAGCTGCCTGAGACTGTATCAGGAAGGATGTCGGTAAAAGATTTGACAAGTCAAGTTGTGTTGACTTTGAACTGGGATCATGCTGATAAGAGACAGGTTGATTTTTCTGGATGTGATGCTGGGATGTATTTGCTTGAACTGTATAGTGATTATGCTCGAAGGTGGGTTGGGAGAGTGGTTGTAATTGATTGAAATAATTATTCAACGACATCAATCCTTAGTTAAATATTTTTTAGCAGTTTAACATACGAATTCAGTTTTCACATTGAATAAATTACTGCTCATTTGTAATTTTTTTTCTTCTTTGGTTTGGCACTAAATCAGGCTCTTTTGGTTTTTAAGGTTTGGCTTTTGAGAAAGGCTAAAACCAAATGTGCCTGATTGCGGGTTTGCTTTTCTCCTCTCGCTTGTAGGTAACTTATATATACTGATCATTTATTATATACTGATCATTTATTCTGGTCATTGTTGACCTATCTTGATTGCCTTCCTTATACTGTTGGATTTTGGTTGTTTAGTTTTATCATTGGAGGTGAAGTGCTGCTGGTTGGTCTTGATCTGACTCACTCTTACAATGGAGTATTTATTGCTATTAGTTATTGCTACTACTGGTACTACTAATATTAACTACCGCCCTTACTACTCTTTTCATTGATTTTTACACCAATGGAGGGACACCTTACTCTATTCCTGGCACCCTCTCTAAGAATCTACTCCAAAAAAAAGAAGGCCACTTACTTTATTCAAGTAGTGACCATCTCTATTCTTAGTGACCTCTCACTAGGTATTATCATCTAGCAAAGGTGTATGTGTTACGGTTTGACTATTACATCATTCCTGGCATGCCTCCACCCATTGGTGGTGCATGATGGCCTCCAGTAGACTCTTCTGGCTTGTCATTGATGACACACTCAGTAGTGAGCACCATACCTGCGATAGATCCAGCATTTTGAATTGCTACTCTTGTCACTTTAGTAGGGTCGATGATACCAGCTTTCTTAAGGTCTTCGTATCTATCCATTCTTGCATTATATCCATCACCATCTTTATTGCTGACGACATTGTGTAGTACGACTGATCCATCTACCCCTGCATTGTCAGCAATTGTTCTGAGTGGATACTCTAGAGCTTTTGATACAATCTGTATCCCCATATCTTGGTCTTCATTCTCTCCTTGGAGTTTTTTGAGAGCTTTCTGAGTACGGATAAGTGCAACACCACCTCCGACTACGATGCCTTCTTCTACGGCAGCTCTTGTAGCATGGAGAGCATCATCTACTCTGTCCTTCTTCTCTTTCATTTCTACTTCTGTAGCAGCACCGACGTAGAGTACAGCTACACCACCAGCAAGTTTTGCTAATCTTTCTTGGAGCTTTTCCTTGTCGTAATCAGATGTTGTAGTCTCTATTTGAGATTTGATTTGATTGATTCTAGCATTGATTGATCTAGTCTTACCTGCACCATTAACAACTGTAGTATTGTCTTTGTCTACTGTGATTTTTTCGGCACTTCCTAGCATATCTAGCTCTACACCATCTAGTTTGTAACCTTTCTCCTCGGAGATGACAGTACCTCCTGTAAGGACAGCGATGTCTTCGAGCATTGCTTTTCTTCTATCACCAAATCCTGGCGCTTTGACAGCTACGATTTTGAGTCCACCTCTGAGTCTGTTGACTACGAGGAGACCAAGTGCTTGCGACTCTACGTCTTCTGCGATGACCAAGAGTGGTCTACCTGCACCGGCACACTTCTCGAGGATCGGCACGATATCTTGTACGTTAGAGATTTTTTTGTCGTGGATGAGGATATATGGATTTTCGTATTCAGTGACCATATTCTCAGAGTTAGTGATGAAGTATGGTGAGAGGTATCCTCTGTCAAACTGCATACCGATTACTTCCTCCATGTAAGTGTCAGTACTCTTAGATTCTTCTACTGTGATGACACCATCCTTAGTTACCTTCTCCATTGCAGTTGCAATGAGGCCACCAATCTCAGCATCATTATTAGCAGATACAGTACCGATCTGTCTGATCTTGCTGATGTCATTACCTACTCTCGTACTTTGCTTCTTGAGGCCATCTACGACACTATCAACAGCAAGGTCTATCCCTCTTTTGAGGTCCATCGGATTAGCACCTGCAGCGACATACTTCATCCCTGCAGTTACCATTGCCTGAGCAAGGACTGTTGCAGTAGTAGTACCATCTCCAGCTAAGTCAGCAGTCTTACTTGCTACTTCTTTAGCCATCTGAGCTCCCATATTCTCTATTGGATCCTCTAGTTCTACTTCTTTTGCTACTGATACACCATCTTTAGTGATCGCTGGAGCACCGAAGCTTTTCTGAATGATTACGTTTCTTCCTTTTGGTCCGAGAGTGACTTTTACAGCATTAGCGAGGGCATCGATACCCGCTTTGAGCTTCATTCTCGCATCTGACTTAAATGTGATTTCTTTTGCCATTATAATTATAATTGTGGGTTGTATTGTTTAATAGTTCAATTCTTAATGTTGGTAAAATCGAAATTGTATTTACCTAGAGTTGATTGATTACTTTTCTAATATTACGAGGATATCATCTTCTCTCATGATGAGATAATCTGTCCCATCATAATTAAGCTCTTGACCAGCATACTTTCCGTAAAGGACAGTATCACCCTTCTTCACAGTCATCCTGTTAGCATCCTTACCTGGGCCTACAGCTACTACTTTACCTTTTGATGGTTTTTCTTTTGCGGTGTCTGGTATAATTATACCACCAGTCGTTTTTGCTTCAGCTTTGGCTGGCTTTACGACTACTCTATCATTGATAGGTTTCATCATAATTTTAAATATTTTGAGTTAAAGTGTTTATTAAAATTCTATTAAAATAATGCGTACATGATTTAACATCATCTATTATGCCAATGCTGATATCTGCCAGAATAGCGCAATGTTTCTGCCATTTTGGATTAACATATTGATTCTAGACAGAAGAGAAGTGTCAAATTGTCCATGTTGCCCATTTATATAAATGCGAAACAGGCCCAGTAATGTTAATGAAAAAGAAATGTAAAGTTGAAAATGTGCTAATCTTAACCTTGTGATTGGAGAGGTATCTCACCTGCTCCTACTCCTGCTGCTTGACTTACAATGACAGCAGTAATGATACATAAGATAAACAGTGCAGCAGCTAACCCCCAAGTTAATTTCTCGATAAAATCTGTAGACTTTGCAGCACCGAATACTTGGTTAGCCGCATTACCACCAAATGTAGCATCAACTCCTCCTCCTTTGGGATTCTGTACAAGGATGACTAACATCAGCAGGATACATACTAGAGCAATTAATATTGTTAATGTAGTTACCATCTTAGATTTATTTCAATTTTTTGATTTGGTCTGCAAAGAAACTACTTTTTTCGGGATATTTCAACATTAATTGCTTATACATGTTGATTGCATCTTGTTTGTGTCCTTGTTTGACGAGCAATTTGGCATATGGCTCACTGATGATAGACGTACTCGTGTCTGTATCAGGCACCTGATTGGTCTCATCTAGCCGTGGTAGACCACTGAGCCAACTTGTAAACTTTGAGTGGGTGATCTGTACAGAGTCGGATACTGTAGGTGCAGAGTTGTTTTCTGATCTATATCCATACTCAACTCGCATTCTTTCGACTTTTTCCTTTGCTGTTTCTGGTACTTGGGGAGTAATCTTATTATTTACTTGACTAGTGTCTGTGAGAGCATCGCTAGATTCAGTAATTGATGCTGCCGATGATTGAGGTATACTGACATCATCTTGCTTGACGATAACTGAGACGTACTCTTCCTCTTCGTCATCTTCATCTTGCTCTTGACTCGCTTGATCAGTGAGACTTGAGTCAGGAATAGTGTTAGGCTCTTTATCTACTGCCATCTCACCGTCCTCTAGCTCTTTGAGATCGATGACATCAATCGTCATGGATGATGGAGGGGCGATGTCATCAGAGACATTACTTGGATCGTGATCTTCTGTGTGAGTGTCAGTTGATCGTGTCTGTAATCCACTAATTAAAGGGATGAGCCCTGTGAGCAGTGGAGAGTGACTTGACATCTGCTCAGACTTATTGGACTTAATTTCTACTGTCGAGATGCTATTAGAGTTGTTAGGGTTGTTGGGTGCAATCCGATCTAATAGACTGCTTACTCTTACTCTTCCATCGAAATCTTGCAGTATTTTCGCTAGTTTTGATTTGAGTTCTTTTGGCTTGTTTTTGCCAATGAGCCTGAGTGCTTCTAAGTAGATATAGTGGATGTCAAATGGTTTGTCACGATTCTGCTTCTGTAACCACTTCTTATCTAATTGAGTGATATCCTTGATGATTGTATGTGGATTGTAGAATGATTTCTTCATAGTCTTAGGTCTGGAATGGGAATCTCCGTATTGCTAAGGTAAGGGATGATTGTTACCAATCTGTGAATGTGTCATTAAATATTTGCTCAGTGACTTCGTCTACTAATATTTCGATGAGATCCAATTCCACATCTTGGAGATCTAGACTTGAGTCAAATGTGGTAAATGGTGCATAGGTCTTTTTCTTGGAGTTGTCATCGTCTATATTATCGATGTATTCTACCACTAGGGTCAACTTCAGTTTATTGAGTGCTGCTTGGTCGTTGCCATTGGATACTGCTCCTGCATTGTCCACGCCATATGAGGTGATCGTTCCGATAAACTCTACATCTGGATCGATTTCTGTAGATTGTAATCGGCTCCCTTCTCTTATCTTCCTACGGAGCTCTTCTGCAATGGTTACTTCTAGAGCAGCTGGAGCATTAGCGACATTAATTGCAAAGTTCTCTATATAGAATGTGTTGACCGATTGAGGAATGCTTACACCTTTGAAGCTGTAACATCCTGTGAGCAACAGAGTGATCATCAGAGTGCTGAGTATTGATAGTCTAGTCATCGAGGTGATATTCTTTGATCTTTCTATATAACGTACGTTCTGATATCCCTAAGTCTTCGGCAGCGTCTCTTCTTTTATTTTTATGTTTTTTGAGTGCTTTGATGATGAGTTCTTTCGTCTTATCATCTAAGCTCAGATTTTCGTCTTCTACGACGGTATTGGCATATGAGCTATCCTCTCTATTGATGATGATTGGTTGCTTGGTTTCGTAAGGTTCGTCGGAGTAATATTGGATCTGTGGCTCTGATCTTGAGACTGTAGGTTCGGATCGATTGATTGATGAGAGTGTAGATTTGTCATTGATTGTCAAGTCATTAGACTGGATAAGGCCATAGACGAGATTTTTCAAGTCATTGAGATCAGCTTTCATGTCAAAGAGGAACTTGTACAAGATTTCTCTTTCTTCATGAGAGTCAATGCCTTGTCCTTTTTGTTGGATAGTGGCAGGTAATGCTCTTTTGAGGATCTGAGGTGTAAGTTTCTCCAGGTGTTGGACAGTGATCATTGATGAGTTGGACAAGATGGAGACTTGCTCTACAAGATTGCGAAGTTCTCTGACATTACCTGGCCAATGATAGTTATTAATCGCCTCTTGAGCTTCTGGTGTCATCCTTACGGTGTCAGTGTGATACTTATCTGCAAAGTCATTGGCAAACTTTCTAAACAAGACTTGGATATCACCTACTCTCTCATGGAGTGCTGGCACGTAGATAGGTACAGTATTGAGTCTATAGTAGAGATCTTCTCTAAATCTGCCTTGTTTGATTCGATGTTCGAGATCGACATTAGTTGCGGCTACGATTCTGACATCAGTCTTGAGTACCTTGGATGATCCGACTTTGATAAACTCTCCATTCTCTAGGATCCGGAGGAGATAAGCTTGAGTATCGAGAGGCATTTCTCCGATTTCGTCGAGGAATATTGTACCTGTATTGACTGTCTCAAAGTATCCTTTACGATCTGAGGTAGCTCCAGTGAATGCTCCTTTTTCATGGCCGAAGAGTTCGGAGTTGATCGTACCTTCTGGTATGGCACCGCAGTTAATTGCGATGAATTTGTTGTGCTTTCTTTTGGACTGTTCATGGATGATTTTGGAGAAGACTTCTTTCCCTACACCACTCTCACCTTTGATCAGTACGGAGAGGTCAGTAGCCGCGACCTTGAGAGCTATCTCTATGGCGAGGTCTAGTTTTTCGGATCGTCCGATGATACCATAGCGTTGTTTTGCCGATTGGATATTCATACTCTACTGGCTTGTTGTTGGGATAGAGTTGCTTGCGTATTGGGTCCATCTACGATGATTCCACGGAGTGTAGCAGTAGTACAGCTGGTCACTTTTACATCTACATAGTTCCCTATCTCAGTCCCTTCCTCTACGGGAAATATGATGACTTTGTATTGACTATTTCTTCCTTTATATTCTTGGTTTGATCTTTTGGATATTCCCTCAATCAAGACTTTGAATGTCTTACCTATATCATTGATATTATGTTGATGTGAGACTTCTGCTTGTACTTCTATGATCTCGGACAACCGTCTTTTTTTTACCTCGAGTGGGATATCGTCATCATACTTCCGAGCTGCAAGAGTGCCTGGTCTCTCTGAATAGTAAAACATGAATGACATCGTATACTTAGCCCATTGGATCATCTCTATGGTCTCCTGATGCTCGGCTTCTGTCTCTGTGCAGAACCCTGTGATCACATCACTGGAGATTGCACAGTCGGGGATGATTTCATAGATTCGGTTGACCTTAGCAGTATACCACTCTCTATCATATGTCCGATTCATCAGCTCGAGTACTCTGCTGCTGCCTGACTGGATTGGGAGGTGGATATAGTTACAGATGTTTTCGTTATCTCTGATGGCGTAGAGTACCTCGTCAGTGATATCCTTAGGGTGTGAGGTAGAGAATCTTACTCGTAAGTCTGGATGTACTTCTGCGACCATCTTGAGCAGGCTGGCAAATGATACGATGACTTTGGTCTCTGGGTTTTCCCATTTGTAGGAATCAACATTCTGCCCGAGCAGTGTAACTTCCTTGTATCCTCTCTGATAGAGGTCTACTGCCTCTGACACTATCGTAAATGCATTACGTGATCGTTCTCTTCCTCGAGTAAATGGTACGACACAAAACGAACACATATTATCACATCCACGCATGATGGAGATGAATGCAGTGACACCATTATTATCTAATCGGAGTGGCGAGATATCTGCATAAGTCTCTTCTCTAGAGAGGAGCACATTGATCCCTTTGTCACCTTCTGAGGCTCCTTGGAGGAGATTGGGTAGGTCTCGATAGGCATCAGGACCCACTACGAGGTCTACGAGTTTTTCTTGATCTAGAAGTTTAGTCTTAAGTCTTTCGGCCATGCAGCCGAGTACACCGATGAGAGTGCCAGGCTTTTCTCTTTTGACCTTATTGAAGAGTTGGAGCCTTTTCCTTACGGTATCTTCGGCTTTCTCTCTGATGGAACAGGTATTGATCAAGATCAGATCGGCTGTCTCCAGCTCTCTTGTCGGACCATATCCGTGTTCTGCAAGTATCGAAGCTACGATCTCAGAGTCACTAAAGTTCATCTGGCAGCCATATGATTCGATATAGAATGATTTATGATTTGCACTCTTGTCAGCCATTACAAGGACTTCACCTTGCCGATCGTGGAGTATCTTATTGGGATCCTTGGGAAGTGTGGGATTGTCGTTGTACATATTAGCTTGACCTTGGATTTATTACTGTTGTAGAGGCAAAGGTACACTAAAAGATGTCAAAATGTCAGGCTCTCCAATGAAAAAGAGCTTACACCTCCGAGAAGTGTAAGCTCTTAAAAAATTCTTTTGATTGGTTGGTATAGAGGAGAACTCAACTCTAACCATTTACGAGAGTGAGATGCTTATGCAAATACTTGTCCCTTTCTGAGTTCTTTTACCAAGAGGAGGTAGAAGATTGCTCTGTACTTATTTTTGTTGGACTTCCCGATTTTTTCGATTGCGGCAGCGATAGCTTTGTCAGCCTTTGCCTCGTCTGTTACTCCGAGTTTTTTGGCAATGAAGTTTTTCTTCACTCTATCAAGTTCATCTTTGTCAGATGACGACACCTTAGATGCGTCAGCTCTGTAGAGTGAAGGCCCACATGCTTTTGCCACTTTGACCAAGAGATCTTTTTTGTAAGGAATATTGAGTTTTTTCAATTCTCCTTCATAGAGTTCAATACATTCGTCGAATTTACCCATAATCTTAAAGAGTTAATTTGTGATTAATTTTTATAAAGCTTAAAAATAACATATTTTTTTAATATGTAGTTATCACGATAAATTTTGTAACAAAATGTAAACCCTCTATCTTAGTCGTCAATTATTTGAGATTTCCATTCAATGGTTAAAGTCATATTAAACGGTACAACCTTTGTAATCATTCGGAAGTCTCTAGTGTTATTTTTTGCAGTAAGCAGTAGGCTTAACTTTTTCTCTTAAATCAATGCAGTATGAAAGTATTATCCACAAGTTTTATTCTATTTTTTGCAACTTTCCTTGGAGGTCAAGATGTAGAGTCTGAGCTTGGATTTGTCTATATGAAGGCCGAGTACCTTCTTGAAACGCAGCGCTATGGTGAGGCGATTCAAGAGTATACTAAGGTCATAAGTCAGGATCCCACCTATCAAGATGCTTATCGACAAAGAGCAGAAGCTAAGTATGCACTGCTCGCATATCAAGGCGTCAAGGATGACATCATAGAGCTGATCAGTATCAAGGGGGTAGACGCTAACTCAGTAAGACTCCTTGGCCTTGCAGAGAGTCAACTGGGCAATCATGGCCCTGCGGTAAATAGTCTCTTGCTAGCGCATGGATTGTTTCCTAAGGAGTCAGAGATCATCACTGCTCTTGCCAGCAGTGCTTATGAGGCCAATGATCCATCAGCTTGCAAAGTACTCCAATCCAAGAATGGAAATAATACTGTAGCCAAGTACCTCGCTACAGTGTGCAAAACTCCAAGTACTAAACCGAGCCGTAACAAGAAATCTCCAAAGAATACTAAAACACCGCCTACGGATACATCAGAGCCTTCTCGGCCAAGTAAGGCGACAGATAAGAGAGTAGATGATATCGTCACTGTCGATCCGAGTACTTCTCAGCAGCAAGAAATCCCTAATACATCTGATAATAATAATGCAGAAGCTCCAAGTCAAGGCACCGTCATCGATGATACTGTCAATAGGATAGTCATAGATGAAGATCTCACTATAGTCGTGAAGAATGGGATAGGGAGTAGGATGATAGTGGATCAGCCAAGTATCTTACTCTTATCAGAAAAAGCCGGACAGGTAACAGTAGATATCTGTATCTCTAAGGCGGGGAGAGTCGAGTCAGCAGCAATCAATGCAGCGGAGACTACAATCAACACTGAGAGCTTGAAGTCACTTGCTCTCCGTAAGGCCAAGGAGTTTTGGTTTGGGAGAGGTGATGAGCAGTGTGGGACGCTAGTCCTAGAGATTAACGGTAATTAGTCATATTGAAGAGCATTGTACTCTTAGGCGTAATCGCTTAAGAGATACCCGATATAGTTGTGTGGTGTGATTATTAGCATTTCTGCTTTGACAGCATCACTTACCTCTAGTCCATTGATAAATGTGTGCATGGAATCCTTTGTGATTTTTGTATTGCCACGTGTGAGGTCTTTGAGTTTTTCGTAAGGCTTCTCTACACCTTCTCTCCGTAAGATATTTTGGATAGCTTCTGCGACTACTGCCCATTGATTGTCCAAGTCAGCATGAATCTTAGGTACGTTGATTTCGAGTTTTCCGATCCCTTTTTTGAGGCTCAGGAGGGCTATTTGGCTATGACCAAATGGCACACCAATATTACGAGAGACAGTACTATCCGTGAGATCTCTTTGCAATCTGGAGACGGGCAACTTACTGGCTAAGAATGTGAAGATTGCATTTGCCATCCCAAGATTTCCTTCTGCATTTTCAAAGTCAATCGGATTGACTTTATGTGGCATAGCACTACTCCCGACTTCTCCTTTGACCACCTTTTGCTTGAAGTAGTCCATCGAGATATAAGTCCAGAGATCTCTGGCGAAGTCAACTAAGATAGTATTGATCCGACTGATAGTATGAAAGATCGCCGCCATCATATCATAGTGCTCTATCTGAGTCGTATACTGTAGTCTCTCCATCCCTAAGCTCTCTACGAATGCATCACCAAAATCCAACCAATTGAGATCAGTAATGGACACTTTGTGGGCATTGAAGTTACCGGTGGCTCCACCAAACTTTGCTTTGGTAGGCAGAGAGATGAGTTGCTGGACCTGAGCTTGGAGTCGTTCGACGAATACCATCCACTCCTTACCCATGGATGTGGGTGAGGCTGGCTGACCATGAGTATGGGCTAAGAGTGGTACTGTAGCGTACTCTTCAGCTTTGGTCTTGATCGCATCTATTACCTCTGTAAGCAGAGGGTAGTAGACATCAGCGATCGCATCTCTGAGCATGAGTGGCGTCGCAGTGTTATTGACATCCTGTGAGGTCAAGCCAAAATGTACCCACTCCTTATACTGACTGAGACCAAGGTCGTCAAGTTGTGACTTGATATAATACTCGACTGCTTTGACATCATGGTTAGTAACCTTCTCAGTGTCTTTGATCTGCATAGCTGCATCGATAGTGAAGTTATCGTAGATAGACTGTATGCTATCAACTTCATCATCAGAGAGTGTTGGCAGAGATTGACTGTCAGTGGAGAGGAGGGTGATGAGATATCTGACCTCTATATAGACTCTATACTTGATGAGTGCATACTCTGAGAAGTAATCTTGGAGGGGAAGAGTCTTGCTTGCGTATCTACCATCTATAGGTGTAATGTGTCTAATCATATCGTCGAGTCTCATGGATGCGTTAAGTGAGGCGCAAAGGTATGGTTAATGAAGAATGGATGATACTGAATGGGAGTTTTTTTAGTGGATATTACGTGATGTGGTATTATTATTCAAAATAGAGAATGCAAATTGATTGATCATGATTTCAAGATCTTTCATCAGATTGGGTGGTTTGAGGCTAGTAAGTTTTGGGAGGTGCTCTGCATAGTAGATTTGATTATTTACCACCTCGAATAATGTAGAAGCAAGACTATATGAGTAATCAAACTTTGGATTGACCTCTTCGATAATAGATGCAATCTTGCTGATGAGTTCTTTATAGGGTAGAAAGAATCCATTTTTGTTTTCCTGGTCGACATTTGAGATATGATAGGCCTTCGATCCCTCTTTCATAATCACCTTGAAGAGCAGGCTCTCATTGATATAGTCAGTGAGTGTGGATTCATTATTGGCATAGATCATATAATGAAGAGTTTTTTTGAGCTTTTCATCTGGATCTTGAAGATTAATTGTCTGCATACTGATGAGATAGGCTACCCACTCCCAGTACCAACAATTGAGATATACTAAGAGTAAATGTTTGTTTTCAAAGTATCGATAAATTGAGACCTCAGATGAGTTCATCACCTTACCAAGCTTCTTGAATGTAAACTTCTCTAATCCTAGCTCATTGATAAGCTCGATGGCACATGTGAGCAGTCGCTTACCATAATCGCTTGATTGTGGATCCTTGATATAGAGTTTCTCTGGGAGTTCAAAGTTGAGCTTCAGTGCCATCGCAATACATTTGTCAGAATTATAAACAATTAGTGTTAGATACTGGTTGTGTTAGTGATACTTACAATCTAATCAAGCGTTGTGTTTACAAATTATCGATATTTATGAAGTTTACGATCAGAAATCAGGCGAACATTGCTAATAAGTATATTCGATTTTCGAAGTGGAAGATTAGAAAGTTTACGAAATTCTCTAAGCTTCTCTATGCTGAGATATATATCAATAAGGAGTCAGCATCATCAGAATTGTACAAAGTAACTGTAAAGCTCGGAGTACCCGGTCCGGATATCATCGTAACTGCTCAAGATACCAACCTGAACTCTCTGTGGTCAGACTTAGTCAGCAAGCTGAAGCGAGCTATGCGTAAAAACAATGACAAAAAACTCAAGCTAGCTCGAGTGAACTCAAATCTCTGAGACTAAGAGATTATGTGCAACTTTAACAGAAACGAGAAAACTCCACAGATAAAATGAAATTAACTCCAGTACAGCGGTTTCAAAGACTATTGAAGTTTGAGAAACGAGATATTACTCAGGTATATATCTACGCATTCTTCAATGGTCTGGTCAATCTATCATTGCCGCTGGGGATCCAAGCAATCGTCAATTTGATCCAAGGAGGTGAGATGACCACATCTTGGACAGTCTTGGTCTTTCTTGTCATTTTTGGTATCGGACTGACAGGAATGTTACAAATCATGCAATTGAGGATAGTAGAGAATCTTGCCCAGAAGGTATTTAGCAATGCCTCGTTTGAGTTTGCCTACCGGATACCTAGGATTAAGTATGAGTCGTTCCGTGGTTACTATGGACCTGACCTAGCCAATCGGTTTTTTGATACGATGACGATTCAGAAGGGTCTGCCTAAGATATTGATCGACTTCTCTCTAGCTATTTTTCAGATTATTGTTGGGTTGATCGTGTTGAGCTTGTATCACTCATTCTTTATCATCTTCAGTGTGCTCTTATTGATCTTAGTCTATATCATCATAGCAGCTACTGGGCCCAGAGGACTCAGTACGAGTCTCGTCGAGTCATCATATAAGTACAAGATCGCATTCTGGATCGAGGAGATTGCAAGGAGTAAGTTGTCATTCAAGCTAGCGAGTGATAACAAATTGAGTCTATCAAAAACAGATAGCCATGTGAGCCAATACCTCAAGGCAAGAGAAAATCACTTCAATGTCATCATCTCCCAATCTATCTATCTCATCGTATTCAAAGTACTCGTAGCTGCTGGATTATTGATCACTGGTAGTGTATTAGTCTTCAATGAATTGATGAATATAGGCCAATTCGTAGCTGCTGAGATTATTATAATCTTGATTATTGCGTCAGTAGAGAAGTTGATCAAGACTATAGAGTCGATCTATGATGTATTGACTGCACTAGAGAAGATTGGATTTGTCTTCGATAAGCCTATGGATGAGTACGAAGGTGTACAGCTCAAAGAATCTGATGACTCATTTAGCATCAGCTTAGAGAATGTCTCATATCGGTATGAAGATGCTGCTGTGCCAAGTATCATTGATCTCAATCTGAATCTGCAGAAAAATCAATCTGTCTGTATCTGTGGACCACCAAGCTCTGGAAAATCTACTCTGCTCAAATTGATCTCTGGAGTGATAGAGCCAAGTGATGGCATCGTGAAGTACAATGGATTCCCTATCAGGTCATTGGACTTTGATTCGCTGAAAGAGGAGATAGGGTTCTGTATCAGCCAAGGTGAGATATTCCTTGGGACTATCCTCGAGAATATTAGCCTCGGAAGGGATAAGGCCACGCCAGAGCATATCAATATGGCACTTGCGATGACAGGACTCAATACATACATCTCTAAGATGCCACTCGGATTCAATACGATCATCGATCCAGAAGGGAATAATGTCCCGCGAAATATCCAGAATCGAATCCTCCTAGCAAGAGCCATAGCAACAAATCCTCGATTACTCATCTTGGAAGATCCTCTCGATCATGTCAACGCAAAAGAAAAGGCAGAAATCGTGGCTCGTGTTACAGATCAGAGTAACCGCTGGAGTTGTATCATCTCATCTGTTGATTCTATCTGGAGTGATGCAATAGACAATACGATTCACCTCAAGAGTGGTAAATTGGCAAATCCATCATCCCCCAAATAACTCGTTGCTATGCTAAATATTACACAGAAATCAATCTATAACGACTTAGATACTTCGGGATTTAAATCTTATCAATATCTCCGGAGTCGACCCTCATCTATCTCTATCATCAAAGTATTGATAATATTACTCTTGATCTCGCTGCTGTGTATGTTCCTGCCTTGGAGGCAAAATATCAGGAGTAAAGGATATGTCACGACACTCAATCCATACGATAAGCCTCAAGCTGTGCAGTCACTGACTGGAGGACAAATCGACAAATGGTATGTGACAGAGGGGGATATCGTAAGTGTCGGTGATACTATCGTCGTCCTTACAGAATCCAAAGAAGACTACCTCGACCCAGATATCTTAGCGAATACACAACAGCAAAAAAATGCTAAAGATCAGTCTGCCGATGCCTATCTCTCCAAGGTGGAATTCCTCAAAGAGCAAAAAAATGCACTCAAAGATTACCAAAATACTAAGCTCCAGCAAATAGAATTGAAAAAGCAGCAGGTAGATATCAAGATCTCTACTGCAAAGTATGAACTCCAAGCAGCCCAGACATCAGCGGAGAACGCCAAAAATCAATTAGCACGAATGGAGACTATGTATGCAAGTGGGATCAAGTCTCTCACTGATCTGGAGTCAAAAAAACTCAGTAATCGAAAAGCAATAGCAGATCAGAATGCCAAACAAAATAAACTAGATGAGCTCTCTAACGAACAAGAAACTCTCATCAGAGAAAGAGAATTGACAAATACTGACTACCAACAGAAGGCTGCCAAAATCGAATCAGAAATCAGATCAGTGGAGACATCAAGATTTAGTGCTATGGGGGAGTCTAATAAGCTTCAGTCAAAGTTCAATCAGATCCAGCGACGACAACAATCATTCGCTATCACCTCTCCGATTAACGGACGGGTAACCAAAGTCTTAAAGAATGGAGTAGGAGAGTTCGTCAAAGCCAAAGAAGCCATCGCAACTCTTGTACCCACAGAATTCCAAATGGCCGTAGAGCTCTATATCTTACCATATGATATGCCACTCATCTCAGAAGGTAAGCAAGTCCGATTACAGTTCGATGGTTGGCCTGCTGTAGTCTTCTCTGGATGGCCCAACAATTCATTTGGGACCTTTGGAGGTAAGGTATTTGCCGTTGACAATGAGATTAGCGAGAATGGTAAGTATAGAATATTAGTGGTCATGGATGATGAAGACAAGCCTTGGCCCGAACTCGTAAGAATAGGCTCTGGTACCCAAGGTCTACTCCTGCTCAATGAGGTAAGAGTAGGCTATGAAATTTGGCGTAAGCTCAATGGGTTCCCACCTGACTTCTATGATGACTTTTACTATAAGTCTGGAAGCACTCCGAAGACCAAAGCCCCTTTACGTAAAGTGAAGTAACAAGAAATAACATCTCGTGAAGACCATAAATGTCCATGCCTAAAGTATCATTGAAGTGAAAAAAGTTATAGTTGTCTTGCTGTTGAGTGTTGGATATATCAGTGCATTGATCGCTGGAGAGATCGATACGTTGACACTCGAGGCTTACCTTGATCTGATCGCAGCGAATCACCCACTTATCAAGAAGGCTGAGCTGTTCGATGACTTCGTAGAGGCTTATGCCCTCAAGGGAAAAGGCGTACTCGACCCTAAGCTGAACTCAAGCTATGAAAGGAAGACATTCGATGGGACTAATTACTTTTCGGTCTGGAATACTGAGGCAAAGTTGCCTACGCGATTGCCTATCGACTTCGCAGCTGGGTACGATCGGAATAGTGGAGTATTCCTCAGTGCAGCGGATAATGTCCCTCAAGTCGGACTCCCATATGCTACCATCAATCTCAACCTCCTCAGAGGACTCCTCTTCGATGAACAGAGACATGCCATCCAATCTGCAGAACTCAGCGGCATCAAGAGTACGATCGACCAGCAAATGCTCGTCAGAGAAATCCTCTATCAAGCCATCAGTACATATGTGGAGTGGGCTGCCATCTCAGACGAAAATACGGTGATCACAGACTTCCTAGATGCCATCAGACAGCGACACTTGGGTGTGGTAGACCTCTATAGAAATGGTGACAAACCAGCAGTAGATACTATCGAATCAATCCTAACTATCAATACTGCCGAAAAACTCTCACTCTCTGCTAACCAAAAACTGATAGAAAAACAGCAGAAGCTCATGTTGTTCCTCTGGAATGAAGACGGCTATCCACTCATGATGACACAGTCTCCCGCTCCCGAGTCACTGACTACTCTTGCATTGAAATTGGACGATATCGCAAGACTCGATCAAGTCATCCCAGAGAATGATCCAAAGATCCAAAAGATTGCAAATCAAATAGAGCAGCTCGAGTTGGACAATAGACTCCAAAGAGAATACCTCAAACCTCAACTCGAACTCAAGTACAACACTCTTGTAAATATTGGTAAAACCAACTACGATCCTGCATGGAGTGCCAACGACTATAAGTACGGAGTCAAAGTAGAAATCCCTCTACGGAATAGAAAAGTAAGAGGTGACCTGATGCTCAATAATGCCATCACAGAGCAAGCCAATTATGTCGCTGATCAACAAATAGCTGAACTCCAAAATAAATATGAATCACTCATCCTACAGAGAGATATCCAGAGTCAAGTACTGGCTGTGACCAATGAAAAAATCAGAAATAGTACAGCTCTATATAATGCTGAGGTGCTCAAGTTTGATCTCGGTGAGTCTTCAGTATTTCTGCTTAATCAAAGAGAGCAAAAGCTACTCCAAGCACAGCTAGAGCTGATTAAAGAGTACAAAGCTCTAGGTGGCTTACTTGGTGATCTCTACTATATCAAGTTGGGTCAAGAGTAGTGAACTATAGCTCTCCCCGAGGTCGTCGTAGCGCAGAGAGATACTACATACCATGTGGAGTACTCTACGACGTAATCTGACAACTCAGAATTACTTACATTTGCTTGTAAGCAAACAAAAAAAAACTCAAATCTAACTCTGTAACTCATGTCAATAAGTCAACTCTCACCTCAGGCATTGTGGAAAAACTTCGCAGCTCTCAATGCTGTCCCAAGACCAAGTAAAAAAGAAGAACGTGTCATCGCATTTGCAAAAGCATTTGGCGAAAGCCTCAATCTCCCTACCGTAGTAGATCATATCGGCAATGTAATCATCAAGAAGCCAGCAACTGCTGGCATGGAAGACAGGAAGACAGTTGTACTCCAGTCTCACTTAGATATGGTCCATCAGAAGAATGCTGATACCGACTTCGACTTCGACACTGAAGGGATCAAAATGTATGTTGATGGTGATTGGGTCAAGGCAGAAGGGACGACTCTTGGTGCAGATAATGGGATCGGAGTAGCAACGATTATGGCAGTCCTCGAGTCCACTGATCTCCCTCATCCACCACTCGAAGCACTCTTTACGATCGATGAAGAGACTGGGATGACTGGTGCTCTAGAGCTCAAGGGTGGATACTTAGATGCGGATATTATGCTCAATCTCGATACAGAAGATGATGATGAGTTGACTATCGGATGTGCTGGCGGAATAGACTTGACTGGGAGCACAAGTTATCAGACTCAGCCTGCGCCAAGTGATGCAACATATTATAAAATTGCCATTACTGGATTGACTGGTGGTCACAGTGGGATGGATATCCACAAGGGCAGAGGTAATGCCAATAAACTCATGAATCGACTCTTGGTCTCGCTAGATGCTAAATGCGATATCATGGTCTCAGAAGTAGATGGTGGTGGTCTGCGTAATGCAATACCTAGAGAATCATTGAGTAAGATCGCAGTCAACTCAGATCAGGTATCGGCTGTAGAGGCTCTCATCACAGAGATGAGTGGTCAGATCAAAAAAGAACATCAATCTACAGATCCAAATCTTACACTAAGCGTTGAGAAAATTACAAACTTAGACTCAGTATTAGATGCTGACTTCCAAAGTAAAATCCTGAGATCAATCTATGCAGTGCCAAGTGGAATCTATCGGATGAGTCCTGAGATCGAATCACTCGTGCAGACATCTAATAATCTCGCAAGGGTACAGATCGCCAATGGTGTAGCGAAGGTGCTCTGCCTTTGTCGAAGTTCGGTGGATAGCGAAAAGGCAGATATGGCAACAGCAATCTCCAGTGCTCTTGAGTTAGGTGGACTGACTGTAGAGTCTGGCGGGTCTTACCCTGGTTGGACACCTGCTCGGAGTTCGGAGATAGTTACTCTCATGTCAGATCTCTATCGCGAACTCTTCGATGGTGAGCCACATGTCAATGCTTGTCATGCCGGTCTTGAGTGTGGGATACTTGGGACTAACTATCCTGAGATGGACATGATCTCATTTGGTCCTAATATTAGAGGAGCACATAGCCCTGATGAGAAGGTACAGATCAGTAGTGTGCAGAAGTATTGGAAGTACTTACTCGAGACCTTGAAGCGGATCCCGGTCAAAGGGTAGAGTGGAAGACAATTGTCGGCTACTTTATATTAGAGTTGGAATCTCATCGCTAATGATGAGATTGTAGTGATAAATCTTGTACTTTGGGGGAGCCTCAATCTGAGAGCAAAAAAAATCTAAATACTCATGGTAAAGACAATCTTCATTACACTTATCCTTGCAATAGGTACGATATGTATCCCCAGTCTCACTGCTCAGCAGACAGGAAGCTTTGAGATTGAAGTCAATTTCAATGAAGTCGATTACGACTTTGACAGGATTCTGTACTACTACGTACCGAGTGATTATGATGAGACGCAGACATATCCGTTGGTGGTAGGCTTGAGGGGTGGGCCACATAGCAATGCTGGGCAATTCAGAGATCAGTTGACATTCTTATCAGATAGTCTAGGTGCTATCATCGTCTGTCCAGAGAATATTGCTCACTTCAATAGTGATGAGGGCCTGATGAAGCAGCTGTATCAATACAGTGTATCTCTCACGATGGACATGTACTCAATCGATCCCGATCTCATCTACTTGACAGGACTCTCCTTTGGAGGTCGACATGCTGTAATAATCGCTATGGATACTGACCACGGTGAGATCCCTAAGTTACGTGGAGTGATCCCGTTTGCGACAGGGTCTAATGCTCACTTACAACCTGACTACGAGAGTATTGATCAGTTTGCTCCTGCATGCATCTGTATAGGCTTGAATGATTCACAGACATTTATCTCTGTGGCTAATAATCTCAATAATGCTATTGAGTCCAATGGCGGTGATGTCTTCCTCAATGAGATACCCAATGTCGGACATACAGTAGTGTTTGCTAGCTACAAAGATGAAATGATGGAATGCATCGATTACATCGAAGCACAATACGCTGTATCATCAACTAGTGAGATCCAATCAAATCAAAGTACAGTGATATACCCCAATCCTACAAGTCAGACTCTCACGCTTGATGTTGGACAAATCACTCCTCTGAGTATCTACCTTACAGATATGGATGGGAGAGTAGTGAGTCATTATCCTACTGATACAAGATCAATCTCCGTATCGAATATGCCGAAAGGCATCTATGTACTGACCATAGAGTCAGAGGCTGGGGTGGAGACACATCAGGTATTGGTTGACTAGCAAACCAAATCTCTGCACTGCTTCAATCCAACTCAAGAAGTTGGAAAAAGAGATTGCAGATGACGATCATCAGATGTGAGAAGTGTGATGGTGGAGTCTTGTAAATCATAGGAGCAAGCTGATTTACTGACAGAGATGAGATCAAACGAGATGTGAATCAAAGGTCTGCAAGTGACGATTCTGGGTCATGGTCACTCTATCCCAACCCTGTGTCTGATCAATCAACTATCACATCTGATGATTTGATAGAATCTGGGCAGATCTTGATAACTGACCAGCTCGGTCGTTGTGTCAAAGAGTATATCATCGAGAAGAAGTCAGGATGTCAACTCAATGTGGCTAGTTATGATTCAGGAGTCCACTCTGTAAGAGTAAGTACAGGAGACAGACTTGTCTATATTGATAAGGTTATTGTGCAAGAGTAGCATAGAATACACTATCTTGAGGGTAGTCTTAAGGGCTGCCCGATGGTAGAGATTTGCAACCTCGATCCTATGTACTTTAAGCACTCAGATATACGTGGTTTTTCCCTTTAGATATTGCACTTTCAGTATATTTTACAATAAAAGAGAAGCATTGTATTTCACCTAGGTTGTAAACCTCGACGATCGGGGTTGATGATCTAGTCAGTGATTTTTATACGTTAAGAATTCAAACAAAAGACAATGAAATATATACGAGTAAATTTATTGAAATGGACTAAAGTTGTTACACTTTTGATTATTGTGAGTTACTCTTATGGTCAAAATACAAAACTATTTATAGAACTGCCTGTGTTGTCTTATGATATTAATAGCCATCCGAATTTGAAAGATGGATTAAATTCATATTATTTTAACAAAATTTATATTCCTAACTTACGAATAGGGATAAATAGAAAGCTACTTTATATTGGTATCGAGACTTATTCTAATGTAATTCACAATTTAGATTATCCGATTTCTCTCGGAGATATTATTTGGTCATCGATTGATTCTTATAGTCTATTAATTGGATTGGAAAAAGAAATTGAAAAAATCTCTGCTCGCCTTAATGTCGGTCTGACTTATAATGATAGTTCACTTGGTGTTTATAGAAGCAGTTCTATACACGATTGGGAATTAAAGTTATGTTATGGTTTTAATCCAATCGGCCCTTTGATTTCTACAAATCTAAAGTATGAGGTATTTAAGAAGTTTAATTTAAGGTTGAACGTAAGACTCAACCCTATGCTGAGATCATTTCAAAGATCGAGATATAGTTGTCCGCTAGATTTTTTAGATCATGACAGGATACACTATATGATAGCTCAGCTTGCGATTGGATATGACATCAATCTATAAATTTAAATACTGGAAGTAGGCGATTGCCTTTCTCCATTTTTTTTGACTTAAATTTCTTTCTTTAAATTAAAAATATGAACTCAGATTTAGATCATAACATGTTTACAAAGTAATGTGACGCTGTTATGAATTTTCTGCAATTAGTTTTTAATTGATAACAGAGTACTATTACAGTCTATACCATCAAGTGAATGCAAGATGATGGAGAACTTCAAACAATTTAATTTTTTTAACCTAGAAACCGACCCATCTAAAAAGAAAGAGCCCACGAACACATCGAAATGTATCACGCAGACTCACTCGATCCGCATCGAGACTGCAAATATATGGCTTCTGTTCTAGAGTGTAGAGACGGTGGATGACAAACTATTTTTATTATGATAAACTTAATTAGAGACTTTAACTCACTTATTTCGAACAGAATCAAAAGGATCCTTACATTTTCTTTTTTGTGCTTTAGTTTCATTTCAACAACTCTGTCAAGTCAAGATTCTTTTATTGGAGTGTCTCCTGTACTTCCTGACATCGAAATGATTCCTAAATGCGACGAACAAACTACTAATGTTACTTATGCGACGGGTACAATACCTCAACTCGCGACTCTTAGAATTGCAGCATTAAACAGCACAATTGATATTATTGAAATATTTGTTGAATCTGAAATATCGTTAGGTAATGAATCTGTCCCTTTAACACAAGTATTCCCTTCTACAGTAACTGACCCCAACAATCAATATACCTATTATGACTTTGATTATCAATTTTTTCAAACTGCAGGTACCTCTACATTTTGGAATGCCTTAAATGTGTCAGTAGTTTATGAAAGAAATAGTTATATACCTGAGGGTCCTGTACCAAGTTTGAGATTTGGCTATATTGATCCGGTATCTGGTATTTACGTACTCCAACAACAACGTCAAAGAACAATATCTACTGCATTATTGATTGAAGGAGTAACTACAGTTAGCCAACTTGAGTCTATTCAATTTGGTGAATTTCAGACTGTTTTTGAATGTCAAGGACAACCAATACAAGATATTGCATTAAACGGTACTTTGATTATTGATCAGAACAGTGGGCCATTTTGTTTTGAAACAGCTGGGAACAATAGTGATAGAACTCGTATAATTATGGGTCAGAATGCTAGAATAATAGTTGAGGATGGAGTAGATGCGAATTTTAAGCAGATCGACATCATAAATTGTCCTAAAGTATCTACACCTCATGACGGGGTTATTGTCAATGGTGGTCAGCTCACTTTTGATGATGTATATGTAACTGACGCAACTACAGCAATAACAGCAAATGCTGGCTCTACTTTATCTGTTGAGAACTCCACATTCGAAAATAATTTTAAAGGGATTGTAATGGATGGAAATGTTGATGTTGTCTATCATGGTGGTAATACTTATACCCAATCGGGGTCTTTAACTTCTGGCCAGCAGGAGGCATATTGTGGTGTCCAAATTCTGGATAACCCTGGAGTGAACGATCTATCTGATTGTAGTAATCCTAATAATTACTCAGATATGCAGTATGGTATAGTGTCTCGTAATACGTTTGCTCGAGTGACTTGTGATAGGTTTGATAATTTAAGTAGTTCGGGTATTGAAGCTTATGGTACTGCCCAAGGAGTCAATACGCTGTTTGCATTCAATAATACCTTCGATGATTGCAGGACTGGGGTTTATACAAATACATCTCATCTCTTTGCTCAACAAAATATTCTGAACAATTGCCAACAAGGATTTTATGCTCAAAATAATAATGTGCTCAACCGGGTACACGAAAATGTAATCAATGGCTCACTGAGAGGCGTTACTAGTTGGCTCAATGGGAGTTTGAGCCTAAGAGATAACGATATCCATGCTGCAAACAATAGCCCAGTAACTGCTCTAGGTTATGGTGTCTTTGACTTTCTTTCATCTAACTCCAGTATTCGCAACAACGTAGTAAACACAGAAGGATGTCAATCCGGGATTGAATCGAATAACTCCGCAGGTACACGTGTGTCAGAGAACACGGTCACTGGAAGTAGTAATATTGTCGGTCGTGACATCGCATTGCTTGCAGGAGATGGTCATATTGTGAACTGTAATCATACAAGCCTAAACAGTACATCTCAGGGTGCAGAGAGTGCAGGAATACTTGTAGATCTAA
>CALLAW010000070.1 GCA_938001865.1 uncultured Saprospiraceae bacterium
TTACGATACTCAGCCTTCAAGAGCTCTGGGACTGCTTTGATTACCTTCTCTACTTTGGGTCTGGAGACACTCCTGACATAGCCTTGATTAGGATTGTACTCGTAGTAATTTTGATGATAGGTCTCTGCTGTCCAGAAGAGATCATATGGCTCTAGAGTGGTTACCACTGGATCAGCATACATCCCGCTTTCGTTTGTTTTACTGATTGCTTCCTTAGCCTTGGCGAGTTGATCTTCTGTCTGATAGTGGATAGCTGATCGGTACTGCGTCCCATAATCAGGGCCTTGACGATTGAGTGTAGTCGGATCATGCCCGATGAAGAATACCTCTAGTAATGTCTCATAAGTCACGACTTCTGGATCATAGAAGATCGCAATCGCCTCTGCAAATCCTGTCGTCCCAGTCCCTATTGCTTTATATGAAGGCACATTGACAGTGCCACCACCGGCATAGCCACTCACTACATCGACTACTCCATTGATCCGTTCGAATACTGCCTCGGTACACCAGAAGCAGCCTCCTGCCAAGACTGCTACCTCGTAGTCAGCTAAGTCTAGCTTAGTGATGTAGGCATCGAGCTTCATCACTCCATCATTAGCGATGCTTGCCTTGCTACTTGATGCTGAGGGAGTTGGTGTCTGTAACCCTTCATCAGCTAATTCTTGACAAGTCGCTTGGATAAATAAAAATGCCATGGTAAGGAGTGCAATTGAATACTTCATCTTTGGATTAATTTTCTGATTGAGCATACCTAACGTAGAGATCATAGGTATTGTTTTTTTTATAACTCTTCTCCATTGATGGCAACCCGTATCATTGCTGATAATAGTATCTGAGTGTAATCTCTACGACTTTTAACTTAAGTGGTAGGAAAAGAGAGGTGTTACTCTTGTAAAGTAGGTAATGTGGGGGATCAACTCAGTTGACTCGTTGGCTCAGTGACAATCGAGTAGATCTCATCAGCAATCTTAGTATGGTCAAATAAAGTCTCTGCCCTCAACCTACCTGCCATGCCCATCTCTACCCTTTTGCCATGAGGCAATTGCATATATGACTTGATTGCCTCGAGTAGGTCTCCTGCTGATTTGGCAGCGACCAAGTAACCGTTGACTCCCTCATCCACGATCTCCCTACACCCTGGGACTCGTGTAGTGATGACTGGTCTTGACATCGACAGCGCTTCCATCATCGTACGTGGCATGCCCTCTCGATATGACGGGAGTACGACACAGTGTGATTGTATGATCTCAGGTCTGATATCATCCTGAAATCCTCTATACTCTACTACTCCATCATCTATCCACTGCTGGAGATCTTGCCTAGTGATACTTGCAGGATTAGAGGTGTCTACCTCTCCTACTATTGTAAATTTTGCATTGGGACCATACTCTTGCTTAGCCATCTTTGCTGCCCTGAGGTATTCCATGATCCCCTTATCTGTCAATAATCTGCCGATAAATGTGAATATCGTTGGCTGACTGTCTACAAGTGGAATATCAGTCCTGTAATAGTCGATATCTACTCCACAACCTTTGATACTTTTACCCTGAGTAGGTGGGATAATCCCAGCTCTGAAGAGAGCCAAGTCATCTTCATTCTCAAAGATAAACTCTGTTGTAGATCGGGCTGCTCTTCGGTAGAGTAGCCTTATTATAGACTGTAATATCCCCTTGCGGATAAATGCATAACCAAGACCTGTGATGACAGAGTAATTGGGGATACCTAACCTGCCAGCGGCGAAGCTTCCAAAGATATTGGGCTTACTCGTATAGTGCAAGATGACATCAGGCTTGAGCTGTCGGTAGTAAGACTTCAACTCCTGATAGAGAGAGTAATTGCTCCATGGCGATGTTGTATCACGTTGCAGTTGCTTCAGCGCTACGAAGTCTATAGCATCCTGTGCTAAGAATCCTTGAGTATAATCATCAGCTGGTGCCAAGAGTGTAACCTTCCACCCTTCATCCACAAACTTGCTAATCACATTGCGCCTGAAGTTGTATAGATTCCAGGTCGCATTGGCTACGATGGCGATATGCTGAGTTGACTTAGAGATATGTTTCGTCGCTTATTGATTTACGTACTTGCTTGATCTCTTGCTCATCAGACTTGGGATAGATAAGCAGCACATCCCCATCATCTATGATGAAGTAATCTTCTAGGCCTTTGATCACTGCTAACTTGCCCGCTGGTAATTGGATCAGCGAATCCTTGACATCAGTGAGTAAGACACTCTCAGCATTGATGACATTATCGTCTCCATCCTTGTCTCTATATGCGTGGAGTGATGCCCATGTCCCGAGGTCAGACCAACCGATATCTGCCGGTATCGTATAGACATTATCAGCTCTCTCGAGGATAGCATAATCTATCGAGATCGACTCAGTACGTGGATACGTGTCAGCGATATATGCTTTCTCCTCAGGTGTATTGAGCTTACTGAGGTCTTCGGAGAGTACTTCAGTGACTTGAGGACAGTGCTTGGCAAAACTCTCCAAGATATCTCTGACCTTCCAAATAAAAATCCCTGCATTCCAGAGATACTGACCACTCTCTACAAAGTCTACAGCAGTATTGTGATCTGGCTTCTCCATGAAGCGTTCGACCTTATTGACTCCATCGAGATGTGTCCCGTCCATCTTGATATACCCATATCCAGTATCAGGTCTCGTAGGCTTGATGCCGAGGGTCACTAGCCCAGCATGCTGGTCTGTAAATGTGATCGCTTCACTGATATGACTGAGAAAGGCTGTCTCCTTGAGGATCACATGATCAGATGGAGCCACGACAAGTGTTGCTGACGGATCTCTCTGATAGAGCTTGAGAGCTGTATAGGCAATGCATGGTGCAGTATTATTCCTTGATGGCTCACAGATGATATTATCTAGTGGCAACTCGGGGAGATGCTCTGAGACGAGTCCTGCATACTTATCATTCGTCAGTATCAATATATGCTCTGCGGGCACTAGCTGTGCAAATCTCTCAAATGTCAATCTGATCAGTGACTTCCCTACACCAAGGATATCGAGGAACTGCTTAGGTCTAGTCTCTCTACTATATGGCCAAAATCGTGATCCGACTCCACCAGCCATGATGGCAATGTAGGTGTTATTATGTTTCATATTCTATCTTTTGATATTCGAGGACTGCGAGTGCTATTTCATTATATGCCTTGCGGCTTCGATCTACAAGTTTGCCCGATCTGAGAGTTGCTCTCTCTTTAGCCTTAGCAAGTTTATGTTTATTGATTGTATCGAAGAATGTAGTCACCTGATCTCCCATCTGATGATCATCAGTAACTAACCATCCACTATCCTGCATCAAGTGCCAATTGTCGCATGCTTCTATTCCACAGAAGAGGAAGTTGGACTTCATATACACAGCACTGACTAGCTTTGAAGGTACACAGACATGTACCCAATCTTCTTTGAGTGAGACTACGTGGATATCGATATATTGGAGTTGCTCTCTCGGTACATGCTTTAAGATAGTCATGCCTGGCTTCCCATTTGCATAAGCGAGGATATCCTCAGAGTGCTTACCATATGCGACTAATATGAAGTGGTGCTTATCTGGGTCTACTTGATCGATACAGGCCTTGAGAAACTCCGGAGAGTGGGCTTCGCCAACATTACCACAGTAACCAAATATTATCTTCTGTCCATGGTCCTTTTTCCACTCAGGTAGTCCCACAGGTGTATCTACCTTATCTAGATTACTCAGCATGATCCCGCATGGCAGGATGATGGATTCTATATTTTTTTTGAACTTTCCTTGAAGGTACTCAGCCTGCAATGGACCTAGGGCGATGAGTCGGTCTGGTGCTCTGCGATAGGTAACTTTGTGGAAGTGCCGATAGATAAGATTGCTACTAGATGAGAGCTTACTAGAGACAAAAGCGTCAGGAAAGAGGTCCATACTCCAGAGGAGCCATGGTCTATCCGATGGGATGAGCTTACTTGCCCAATAGTTGAGTAAGGGTGGACTGGTCATACAGATAATTGGACCACGATTGATTGCTATCGCCTTCTTGATCAAGGCTCTACCCTCTCTCAGGCTAGCGATGAATCTCTTCCCTTTATCCTTGCCGTCATAGTAAGCAGGAAGTCGATGAACTGTACCTACAGGCTTGACAGCATCCGAACCCCCACCATACTCTGTATCGAGTGTGACGATATGTACATCGATGTCATAATTCTCAATCAGAAATCTCGCTAGATCACAAGCCGACTCACCTGTAATACTTCGATTTGGTGGATAACTCCGATCTACAATGGTTACACAGCGGGGATTCGTTCCATCCATGAGTTGTAGATTTCTGTAAAGATATCGTCTAGTGACTTGGTTATATCCCAGTCAGGATAGTGCTCTCGGCACTTACTGAGGTCACTATAGTAGCAGATGTGGTCTCCGATCCGATTAGTGTCACTATACTTGTATTGCATAGGGATACCAGAGATCTCAGAGATCAGGTCAAATGCCTCTAGTATCGAACATGTATTATGCTT
>CALLAW010000071.1 GCA_938001865.1 uncultured Saprospiraceae bacterium
CAATCGCCTCGAGATACTCTCTGCCGAAGTCATTATGCTTGCAAGAGAGATTGGCAAATTTATTCACTATCAGATAGATCAAGTCTCTGCTGACGACATCGTAACTAAGGATCACAATAGCCTAGTGAGCTATGTGGACACCACAGCTGAGGAGAGACTAGTCAAGGCACTCACTGCGCTATTACCTGAGGCTGGATTCATTACAGAGGAAGGGACAATCGAGCAAGCCCTCAAGCAAGAGATGGTCTGGATCATCGATCCTCTCGATGGGACTACCAACTATCTCCAGCGTATTCCACACTATAGTACGAGCATTGCACTCCAGGTAAATGGTGAAGTCGTACTAGGCGTAGTCAATGACATCACACAAGACAAAGTCTATCATGCCGTCAAGGGGCAAGGAGCATTCTGCAATGGTCAGCCGATCTCCGTGAGTAAGATAGACACTATTGCAGAGGCAGTATTGGTCACAGGGTTCCCATATGACCGCAATCTCAACTTTGAAACAACCGTAGAGGCACTCATCTACTTTGTCAAGCATGCAAGAGGGATCAGGCGACTCGGCTCCGCTGCACTAGATCTCGTCTATGTCGCATCTGGCAAGCTAGATGCTTACTACGAGTCCAATCTCAATGTCTGGGATGTCGCAGCTGGCAACCTCATCGTCGCTGAGGCAGGAGGCATTGTGACTGGCTACTCAGGAGGTGATGATTACTTACTCGGTAAGTCTATCATCGCATCTAATCCAGACCTACACTCGCAGGTAAATATGGTCCTCAGCGAGATAGCAAGGGAATTCTAGTAACCTTTTTATCTTCATCATTAACACATCTTTGACACTCCACCTGTTATACTTTGAACTAAATGCACTAACTTTACTTTAGTAGAGAACATGTCTAATTACAGATCATACTAAACCATAACAAAGACAACTATTGAGTGAAATCGTATTAACACTGCAAGAGGTAGATGCCGCCGAATTCGTAGGGCAGCAAAATGCAAACTTAAAACTCCTCAAAGAAGCATTCCCCAATGTGCAGTTTACCTCGAGGGGAAACAATCTCAAGCTCAAAGGCGAAAAGCCAGATACCCAGGCTGCTAAGAAAAAGGTGGAGCTCATGATGAGAATGCTCCGATCTAATAAGACACTCACCAAAGCTGATGTCATCAAGGCAATCAATGGTAATGTCCCCCTGACTGATAGTCCACAAGATAATGCATCGAATAATAAGACTATCGTCCATGGTCGCAATGGTCGAGCAATCAAAGCAAGGACAGTCAACCAAAAGAAACTCGTAGACTCCTCAGAACAGAATGACGTAGTATTCGCAATAGGCCCGGCTGGTACAGGTAAGACATATACTGCTGTAGCACTCGCAGTGAGAGCCCTCAAGAATAGACTCGTAAAGAAAATCATACTCACAAGACCAGCAGTAGAAGCAGGAGAGAATCTTGGATTTCTACCAGGTGACTTGAAGGATAAGATAGATCCATATCTCAGACCATTATATGATGCCCTTGATGACCTCCTGCCAGCGGAGAAGATCGAGTACTTCATACAGAATAGGGTCATAGAGATAGCACCACTTGCATTCATGAGGGGACGGACACTCGATAATGCATTCGTCATACTCGATGAAGCGCAGAATGCTACATCTGTCCAGATCAAGATGTTCCTCACCAGACTCGGACCCTCGGCGAAGTGCATTATCACAGGTGATCTCTCTCAGATAGATCTGCCAAGACATCAGAGATCAGGACTGTACACAGCTCTAGATATCCTCACTGATATCGAAGGCGTAGGATTGGTGAGACTCAAGTCGGAGGACGTCGTCAGACACAGACTCGTCAAGGCGATCATCGATCGATACAATGCATTTGACGACAGTCGTAAGGATGATCGGAGAGGATACAATGATCGTCGAGGCAATCAGCGAAGGTCTGATGACCAACACAAAAAACCTACAAAGTCTAACGAAGAGGAATAATCTCTGTGGATAGGCGATGCTATCAAGGATCGTCGTAACCCTAGGAGAAAAAATAAAATGACTTAGCTTTGGCTCAAGTAATACAAGAGACAGATGTCTAATGCAATCATAAGGCGGTTACTTATCTTAGGTGGTTTGGCTGTGATAGGGATTCTATTCACGCAGACTTATATGCTCTATCGTACTTGGAATTCCAAGCAGCAAGAGTTCAATCAGACCGTAAGTATCGCCTTGCGTAATGTCGCAGAGTCTATCAGTGAGTACAGTGGTACTGACCTCCCCAAGCAAGACCTCATCCAGCAGAGATCCTCCAGTGTCTATGCTGTCAATATCAACAGTGCTATCGATGCTAATGTCCTTGAGGAATACCTCGAACAAGAGTTTATCAATGCCTCGCTGAACACCAACTTTGAGTATGCACTCTATGACTGTGCTACGGATGATCTAGTCTATGGCAACTACTGTGTACTGTCCAATACAGAAGAGTCCACCGCTCCAGAAGGGGCTGACAATCTCCCTAAGTTCAATGATCTCATCTACTACTTCGTGGTCAAGTTTGTCGACAGAGAAGGATACCTACTGACTACTATGCGTCAGTCGATTATCCTGAGTGGGATCGCATTGCTCGCGGTATTGTTTTTTCTCTACAGTATCTATGTAATCCTCCGACAAAAACAGCTCACAGAACTCCAGAAGGATTTTATCAATAACATGACACATGAGTTCAAGACGCCAATCTCATCGATAAAGATCGCTGCAGAAGTCCTTGGCAAAGATCCGAGTGTCAGTGCTTCAGCTCGACTACAGAGGTATAGTTCCATCATCACCGATCAGAATAATCGACTCAATAATCTGGTAGAGAAGGTACTCGATATCGCTAAGCTAGAGGGTGATCAGTTCAAACTCTCCAAGGAAGAGATCAATCTCCACGACCAACTCTCTCAGATCGTGGAATCTCAGTCACTTCACTTCAAAAAACTCAATGGTACCATCACTTATGTAAATACTGGCTATACTGGTACACTCTTCGCAGACCGACTACACTTCACTAATGTCATCACCAATCTGTTAGATAATGCTCGTAAGTACTCACAAGGATCCCCGTCTGCGGAGCTTACCTTATCTGTTGCGGACGGCAAGGTAATCATCACGATCACAGATCAAGGAGAAGGCATAGATCCCATCTACCTCAAAAAAATCTTCGATAAGTTCTTCAGAGTGCCAAAAGGCGATCAACATGATGTCAAGGGATTTGGGCTTGGGCTCTTCTATGTCAAGAATATCTGTAGAGCTCATGGATGGTCGATAGACATCGACTCAGAGATAAATAGAGGCACACAAGTCACACTCACACTCTAAGAGATAGCCTTGGATGACTTGCTTTTTTGTAATTTTGCTCTTGTGAATAGAATCATTGGAGTCATATTACTGGTCTTAGTGTGGATTACAGCGGGGACTACGCAAGTCACAGCACAGGATGCTCTGGCAGATACCCTCCGAGTAGAGACAGAGAGTGTTGCCAATCCATTTGATGTCAATCACATCCCTATCAGGAAAAATCAAGCAAACAATACGAGTCAAAATCTCAGTTTTTCCGATCAGATCGAAAGACATTTTTCCCTTATTGTAATCATAGGACTCTTGACATTGTTATCCATCATCGTCCTACGGCAGCGAGATCTATTCAATGCAATATTGAGATCACTCATCAGAGAATATGCACTCACAGATCTCTGGAGGAACGAACAGAAAGGGCTGTCTGTCAATTTGCTCGCATCATACTTTTTTGGACTGTCCTCTGTGGCATTATTCCTAACACTGGCTATCGAGATACCGTCGGGAGATACTTACTGGCAGACCTATGGGATGATCCTGATGTGCCTACTTGGCTATTTTGCTCTGAAGCATCTAGTACTCAATATACTGAGACGGGTCTATAGCATTGCATCTCAGGTAGAGTTTTACAATTCTCAGATAGTATCCGTCAATATCGTGATCGGTGGAGTATTGTTTTTACTGAGTATATTTATGTCGTTTGGTCCTGATATCGTCCTCTCGATATTGAGGATTATCGGCTTTATTATCATCAGTTTAGGTATTGTTTTTCAGATTGGAAGGACTGTTTTCCATGTCTTATTGGGGATGATTAGGCATCCATTTCCATATTTTGTCTATCTTTGTGCCCTCGAAATAAGTCCACTTATGATTATTTGGAGTTTTTTTTCCTCTTAGGATCATAGTGATGAGTGTCATAAAGTATTGATTACATGCCGGCAAACGTAAAAGTGTCAAATAAAACTGAGTCATTCGATAGAATCGAGACGATTCTCATCTCCCAGCCAAAGCCTGAGAGATCAGTCTATTTTGATTTGGAGAAAAAATGGAATATTCAGATCGATTGGAGGCCATTTATCCATGTAGAGCCGGTCACTGAGAAAGAATATCGAAAGAATCGACTCCGCCCTGACGAGTTTACGAGTATCATCTTCACATCCCTCAACTCTATTGAGCATTTCTTTAGACTCTGCGAAGAGATGAGAGTACAGATGTCGCAACAGACTAAGTACTTCTGCTTGACACAGAGTATTGCGAATTACCTCCAGAAGTTTATCCTGTATCGCAAGAGAAAAGTCTTCGTAGGTACGAGAGCCATCGAAGATCTTGAGAGTTCATTCATGAAGCATAAAGCGACAGAGAGATTCCTACTCCCTTGTTCTAACTTGGGTGCTAAGAAGGTAGTCACATATCTCGATAAGATCAAAGTAGACTATCAAGAGACGATGATGTACCGGACAGTGAGTAGTGACTTGTCTGATCTGAGTGACATTACTTACGATTGCTTAGTATTCTTCAGTCCATTGGGGATCAAGTCACTCTATGAGAACTTTCCAGATTTTCAACAGAATAAAACACGTCTAGCCATTTATGGAAATGCGACGACTAAAGAAGTAGAAAGCCACGGACTCAATATCAATATCTCAGCACCACAACCTGACGTGCCATCCATGTCTATGGCTATTGAGAACTATCTCAATAAGTCCAATAAGTAACATTGGATAACTTACTCAGTCCGAGCCAAGCACAGCTAAGGGACAAGATCATCTCAGAATTAGAGAGTCCGCTGCCAGGGTGGTCTAGCCAAATGCCACTCTCACCAATCCGTCATACTATCCATCCTGCTACACCTGCAGATGCCACCGAGGCCGCTGTCAATCTATTGCTCAAGCCCAACGCAGATGGACAAGGATACACCATGATCTACATCAAGCGTGGTACTAAGTATGGTGCAGATCAGCACAAAGGTCAAGTTAGCTTTGCTGGAGGGATGAGAGAGACAACAGATCTGAGCCTCAAGGACTGCGCCATAAGAGAGACAGAAGAGGAGCTAGGCATCAGTGCAGAGAAGATATCAGTGCTAGGTGCATTATCACCGTTCTATGTCTTCGTAAGTGGGTTTATAGTCCATCCATATATAGCCATAGTACCGCCAGATACCACCTATGCCATAGATCCTGACGAGGTAGACTATGTCATCGAGGTAGGGCTAGATCACATGCTAGACCCTGATACTCTCAGGTATCGACAGCATCCATTCAGGGGAACAATCATAGAGCAGAGTCCATACTTTGACCTCGGCAATGGTGAGATACTCTGGGGTGCTACAGCGATGATGACCAACGAATTCTTGACACTGATGAGACGATAAGCTGATGGAGTCAGAGCACAAGTCAGACAGGTCTATCGATCACCACCACTACGCAATCCATAAGCCGCTAGGGTTCCTATCACAGTTTGTCAATAATGAAAGGACACGGAAGAGTAGACCATTGCTAGGAGAGCTCCACGACTTTCCAGATGGTGTCATGGCGATAGGTAGGCTCGACAAAGACTCCGAAGGATTGCTCCTGTTGACTACTGATGGCCTCGTCAGTGAGCAGGTCAGGAGTAAGTCGATAGAGAAGGAGTATTATGCCCAGGTGGATGGCTTGATCACAGACTCAGCGCTGAGTCTATTGAGCTCTGGTGTCGACATTCGCATCAAAGGAGAGGACTATACGACACTCCCATGTCAGTCGAGTAGAGTAGTGCCAGACCCGCTATTTCCCGCCAGGGCCAAGAAGATTAGAGATGATAGACATGGACCGACGAGTTGGGTGTCTATCACTCTCACAGAAGGCAAGTATCGCCAAGTCCGCAAGATGACTGCAGCTGTGGGGTTCCCTACACTGAGACTGATCAGGGTAAGGATTGGGACTTATACATTAGATGGATTGCCATCTGGAGCGGTAGTCGAGGTTGATGGGTTTGATGCTTATTTGGGTTAAATTGCTACCTTTGGAGCTAAGATTCCTACTGTTTGGCAGAGAGTATAATTTCCAAGACTAATCTTAAGAAGCTCCTCATTCTAATTGTGATTGGAATAGTAGCCAACCTCATATTTGTACTCTATCGGTCGGATGACCAATTGCTCCAGCATCTGAGCAATCTCAAGAGCTATCATTTGGCCATTATCATTTGTTTTGTATTGCTCTATTGGGGAGGTCATGCGTTGCGGCTGATGATTTGGACTCGATTTTTGGACAGTCCGATCAAGTTCAAAGATGCCTACCATATTGCGGCATTTACTGATCTAGGTGCTGCAGTTACGCCTACGCTGATCGGTGGTGGTCCCGTCAAGCTTGGTCTACTCATCAAGGACGGTATCAGTGCAGGTAAGGCTGGTTTCTTGACGATACTTGGCGGTACCGAAGACGTGATTATGTATGTCATGGCTATCGTATTGAGTATCTACTTTGCACATGAGAGTGCTGATAAGATTGCCTCATCTGCTCTCACTACTCTTCGAGAGTACTGGTGGCGGATCGGATTAGCATTGATTATCATCATCTTGATCAGAACCGTAATGAGGCGCTATGGTGGATTGCAGCTGCGTAGTCTCATCCCATTGAAATACAAGAAGTCCTACGTGAGATTTATCAAAGGAGTGCAGTCAGCTATCGCAGAGATGGCAAGTTGCCTCAAACTGATCATGGAGCAGGGTAAACTCAGGTTTCTCTTAAGCTTCAGTATCTTACTCTTACAATGGACGATGAAATTTTCTATCCTCTTAGTGTTACTCTATGCCTTTGGTCTGGATATCCCGAGAGTCAATACCTACCTCAATCAATGGATCGTCTACCTCTCTATGATGTTTGTTCCGACTCCAGGTGCCACGGGAGGCGCTGAGACTCTCTTCTACTATATGTTCTCTGATCTGATCCCAGAGGGAGTACTTCCGATAGTCACTACGCTATGGCGATTTGGGACGTATTATCTCTTCTTGATCTTGGCAGTATTGCTCTTACAGTTTCAGTTGTACGCTGACACAGAGTGAGATGTCCAAGGGCAATGTTCAATAATAGATGTCAATCAATAGCTCAATCAGATGTGATCCAACAATCTTTCTGATCGAGCCCTCATCAACTGCTTAGATGTCTTGGAGAGAGCAGCTTCCTTACTGATCGATTATTATGCTTGAGCAGTAGGAGTAAAGTTGAGAGGAGGCATTGGATTACCATCATCTGGGATAGTACCACCACTTTGTTTTTCGTACTTTTCGATATTGTCTTTGAGGGCTTTGTAGAGCTTCTTCGCATGACTCGGAGTCAAGATGATTCTAGACTTGACCTTTGCTTTGGGTACATTGGGTACCATCCTGATGAAATCAATAATAAACTCCGAATTGGAGTGAGCAATGATTGCCATGTTAGAGTAAGTGCCTTCTGCAATATCCTCTGGGAGTTCTATGTTTACTTGGTTTTTCTTCTTTTCTGGTGGCATTCTATTGTGTTTTAATGTTTTTTCTGTCAAATAATTATCCTGTGTAGGATTGCTAAAGGTACTACACCTTGTGGTAAGTAAAAGGATTGAACCTGATACTAATCTGATTGGATGCTCCTTGTGAGTGATAGTGAGCTACTCCATAGTCAAGCTTAAAGCGTTTGATATTGAATCCGACACCAAGAGAGAACCCAGTAAGATTTCTAAAAGTCCCGACTGATAATTGCCTATTGCGGAGGTGATTATATCCTGCTCTTAACCTGAACTGATCATTACTCCCAAACATGAACTCGCCACCGAGTAAGATGTGACTCATGATATTATGCAGTGTGACACTCAGTTGGCTATCCTCTTCAGTATTGCCCAAGAAGTCAGTCTGTACATTATTCGGGTCATCGTATGTGAGATTCCACTGTTGGAGTTGATGCAGAGTGACATTTATCCTGAATGGTAAGTGTGCTAATCTCTTGGTGATACCGATCTGTACATCGTGTCGTGGTTTCTCTTTCTGTCCAGCAAAGTTGGAGAGAGTGACACCAAAGTTTTTGAGTACTGCTCCGATGGCAAATGTATTATCAGGATTGCTGTAGAGAATACCAGCATCTAATGCAAGGCCTAATGCACTATAAGATTCATAACTTGCAGTCAGTAATCTTGTATTGACTCCTACTGTGATGCGATCGGCGATCTGCTTGCTCCCACCTAAGACTAGTGCTACCTCTGATGCTCCGAACTCACCATTGACATTGCCAAACTGATCAGTCAACTCAAATGTGCCATAGTCGATATACTGCACTCCACCGTGGATAGAGATATCCATACTGTCTAGATGCAAGCCAAAGTTGACGGCCCCATTATGTATGCCAGCGAAGATGAAGGAATGACTCAATCCGACTTCTCTATCTTGTCTAGAGTTGAGCAAGGCTGGATTGTTGAATCCTTGTAAGATATCGTCGTCTTGGATAGCGATCACGCTGCCACTCAGAGCATTAGCCCTCGCCGAAGCAGGAGTATGGATATAGTCAAAGAGTCGAGATGTACCAAGCACCTGTGCCTCTATGAGTACGTGAGTAGTCGTGATGAGTAGCAATGTGATAAGTATTCTGATCATCTATTCAAGACATTTTTTGGTTCGATATCACCGTGTTCTTTAGTCCAGATTGTCTGACAGATAGAGAGACTATCACAGAGCATCTTCTTAGTCAATATCCCGTTTTCGTTATATTGCTTCAGGATGCCTACTTCGTTTTCACCATTGAGGTAAGTCCCTTCCCATTGGATGTTTCCATTTTCGTAATATTCTTTGAATGGTCCATTCTCTTCATTGTCTTCCATCTTTACCTCTTCCATGATCTTCCCTGACTCGTAGTAGCGGTGGAGCATTCCATTCATTTTACCTTGAGTATAGTCAGTGGAGATTTCCTGAGCACCACTTTGGTAGTATACAGTATACGGACCATGGGAGGTATCGTGCTGATAGTGCTCCTCTATCTCTATACTTCCGTCTTCTCTGTAGAGTCTTCTGTATCCATTGAGCTTGCCATCCGCATAGATAGCCTCCTCTATGAGAGTACCACTTGCGTTAAATGCCTTGTAGACTCCATGCTTCTGTCCAGCCTCGTTGATCTCATAAGACTCAATGATCCTTCCTTGATCATCTTTGGTAATCTTGAGATTGGGTTGATGATCACAACTTAGTGTCAGTATCGAGACGCATACCAAGAGACTATATATCAGTGTTAATCGCATTGTGACTTTATTGCCTTGAGCATTACAAACGGAGGATTCGGAGAAATTGTCTATCCATCCTCCAAATTATTATAGAAATGTCATCCTGACTTATGACAAATATTATTTTGAAAACTTCCTAGATGGTTTTCAAACAATTTGATTCATTTAAAGTTAACACACTTTATTCGCTTGGACTGCTCTTTTTTACCATATTTGCAGTCAATTAAGCACTAACCTTAGAGGTATGATATACAATAAAGCATTTGACTTAAAGTCAATAGATATTACAAATCCATCAATCAAGTGGAATCTCTCACCAGCTAAGCTCATCCAAGAGACGATAGAGAAAGACCAAGGCTCACTCGAACGATCAGGAGCATTGGTCATCGATACTGGTAAGTTTACAGGGAGATCTCCCAAGGATCGATTTATTGTCAAAGATTCTATCACAGAAGACAAGGTCGATTGGGGTGATGTCAATATTCCATTCTCTAGTGAAGACTTTGACAAGCTCTATGCTAAAGTAACCACTCACCTCAATGGTAAAGAAGAACTCTATATCAGAGATGCTTATGCTTGTGCCCATCAGCGATACAGACTCAAGGTAAGAGTAGTCTGTGAATATCCTTGGCAGAATCTATTCGTCTATAATATGTTCCTCAGGCCACAAGAGGAGGAAGTTGCAGACTTCATGCATGATTGGGTAGTGTATGCAGCACCAGGATGTATGGCTAATCCCGCAACTGATGGCACGAGACAAGAGAACTTTGCAGTCATCAACTTCACTAAGAAAAAGATTATCATTGGTGGCACCGCATACACAGGAGAGATTAAGAAAGGAATCTTCAGTGCCCTTAACTTCATACTACCAACCGAGCAAGATGTCTTCCCGATGCACTGCTCTGCTAATGTGGGTAAGGACGGTGACACTGCATTATACTTTGGACTATCTGGAACTGGAAAGACAACACTCTCGACGGACAGTAATCGGAAGTTGATAGGTGATGATGAGCATGGATGGTCTAAGGCTAACGTCTTCAACTTTGAAGGTGGTTGCTATGCTAAGACTATCAACCTCTCTAAGGCTAAGGAACCAGAGATCTACAATGCGATCCGATTCGGAGCAATGCTAGAGAATGTCCCATACAAAAACGAAGACCTCAGAGTAATTGACTTTGAAGATGACTCTAAGACTCAGAATACTCGAGTGAGTTATCCAATTCACCATATAGATAATATCGTATTTAATAGTAGAGGTAATGTGCCACGTAATGTGTTCTTCTTGACATGTGATGCCTATGGAGTCTTACCTCCGATCAGCAAGTTGACTCGTGAGCAAGCCATGTACTACTTCTTACTTGGATACACAGCGAAGATCGCTGGTACAGAGGCTGGGATCAATGAGCCACAAGCGACTTTCTCTGCTTGCTTTGGTCTTCCATTCCTGCCACTACATCCGACAAAGTATGCAGACCTCCTCGGTAAGAAATTAGACGAAGGGAATGCTGATACTAAGACAAGTATCAATGTGTGGTTAGTCAATACTGGATGGTCTGGTGGCCCTTACGGAGTGGGGAGTAGGATGGATCTCCCTTATACAAGGGCGATGATAAGTAGCGCTTTGGATGGTAGCTTGCTTGACCAAGATTTTCACACTGATCCGTTCTTTGGACTCTCAATCCCTAAGGCATGTAAGGATGTCCCTACCAAGTATCTCAATCCAAAAGATAATTGGCTAGATAAGTCTGCCTATGACCTCAAGGCAAATGAAATGAAGGAGATGTTCAAGAAGGCCTTTGAGAGATACCACGACTATGTGGGTGATGAGGTGAAGAATGTACTCAGCTAGAGAATATTGGCTAAGGCTTATATTCAAATCTCTACTTGTTAGACGTACGTTCTGATCAAGACAGACTTCTCTTGATTAGCCACCTATAAACCTTGTCACTAAGTCCACACTCTCGAGGATGGCAAGATCAAGATCATCATTGATGATGTAGCTATCAAAGCTCTCGGCATGTTGCATCTCTTCTTCCGCTTTAGTGATCCGTTTGCGTAAGCTCTCTTCTGACTCGGTCTTGCGACCCATGAGTCTCTGCTTGAGTGTCTCCATAGATGGAGGTTGGATAAATAGCACAAAAGCCTGATCTCCAAACTTCTCTTTGATGCTAAATGCCCCTTGGACATCGATGTCTAGCACAACGGTCTTGCCGAGTGCCCAGTTGCGATCGAGTTCGCTGTAGAGAGTTCCGTAGTATTGATCAGCATAGACCTCTTCGTATTCGACGAAGTCTTTTGCAGCGATTTTTTCTTTGAATTCACTCAGTGCTAAGAAGTAATAATCTTTGCCGTTTTCTTCTCCGGTTCTTTTATTTCGTGTTGTAGCACTTATTGAGAATCCCAGTTGAGACATCCGCTGCAGGAGGGCAGTCTTTATCGTGGTTTTGCCAGCTCCTGATGGTGCTGTGAGTATGATGAGTTTTTTGTCTTTGTCAGTAGTCACGGAGAGTAAGTCTTTATGATGGTAAGATGAGATATCGAGAGTCTGATTAGAGAATGTTTGCGATTTGTTCTTTAATCTTCTCTAGACTATCTTTCATGTTGACGACCAGTTTTTGGATATTGGTATCTTGAGCCTTGGCACCTAGGGTATTGATCTCTCTGCCCATTTCTTGTCCGATGAAGGTAAGTTTTTTCCCTTTCGGTGAATCTGTGTTTTCGACTACCTCTTTGAAGTATTTAAGGTGTTGGGCTAGTCTTGTTTTCTCTTCGGAAATGTCTAACTTCTCTATGTAGTAGAAGAGCTCTTGGTCAAATCTGCTATTATCTATCCTCTCTTGTGAGAGTTCTTTCTCGATGTTAGCTGTAAGTCGAGCTTTGAGATTGAGGAGGCGATTGGCTTCATGATTGAGAAGATCATCGAGGAGAGAGCTGATATTACCAATCTGAGTCAATAGGTCGTCAGAGAGTGATTTGCCGTCTTCAGCTCTGAAGTCCATAAGAGCATCAGACGCTGTATTCACGATAGATTTGACGAGATCGGACTCTTCTGCTGAGATCTCATCTTCGGAGGCAGATATGACATTGGGTATCCGCATTACGAGCTGGAGTAAGTCCTGCGTCTCAGCTCCAAGTGAGTCATTGATGTCCTTGAGATCTGCATAGTATGCTTTGATAAGGTCTGGATTGAGAGTATACTTTTCTTCTCCCAATGGTGATTCTATAGCGACATTGACATCTATCTTGCCTCTTTGCAACTTAGCTAATACTTGCTTGCGTATCGCCATCTCCAGAGACCGATATTGGTTAGGCACTTTGAGTCTAACGTCAGTAGATTTACCGTTGAGTGTACGGATGTCGACCTTGATCGTCTTATCGCCATACGGAGCTTTAGCTTGCCCAAAGCCTGTCATAGAGTATATCATTTGTTCAGTTTAGTGGTGTTGAATAATAATGATTTGACAGGGAATATCTCTCCTTGGATTAGTATTACCCTGCTCTAGAGATACTGCAATAATTTAGCCAATCTTTTTGAAGCGAGTAATTGACGTACATGAGATTGATTATGAGTGATTTAGCTTCTATTTAAAAAAAAAGAGACAATAAATTTCTCAATCACAAATTATTTCCGAAATTTGCAGCCCCAAAAAGCATTACTACTTGATTATTAAGATGTTATAAGAATATGAGAAAAGCTGACTTAGTCAATACAATATCAGATAAAACCGGAGTCCCAAAAGTAGATGTACTCGTCTCGCTAGAGCAATTCTTTACAGAAATAAAGGATACGCTTGCTACAGGAGAGAATGTTTACATCAGAGGATTCGGATCTTATGTCATCAAGAAGAGAGCTAAGAAGATTGGAAGACATATCAAGAAGAACGAAGCAATAGAGATACCAGAGCATTACATCCCTTCATTCAAGCCATCGAAGATATTCGTAGAGCAAGTAAAGGAAAATGTCAAATCTCTCCCAGAAGATAAGTCTAAGGGACTTTAAGGAGTACCTTTAGTCTATGGAAAGATCTCAAATCATAACTCTCGGAGTATTTGGTCTACTCTTTGCACTCCTCTACTTTGGATGTGAAACCAAATCTCCAGAATCAAAGGCTATAGAAACGTCTAGAGCCCTCAACTTTGAAACGATAAGTATCCCTCAAGTCAGGACTGCACGATTGGATTCACTCGATGATCCCGAACGACAGGAACTAGACTATCTAGAGCAAAATACGAAACATGCAGTGAGTGACTCAGCCAAATTGAATGGTTACGAACAACTCTCTTCATTTTGGTATACCAATGGATCGCCAATCTTAGCTGGGCACTATGCAGAGCAGATAGCCGAGTCTAGACAGTCGATAGATGCTTGGGCAATCGCTGGGAGCACCTACTTCATCTGTGCCAAAGCGGAGTCCGATGATGAGATTACAAGATACTGTCTCAACAATGCAATCAAAGCATTAGAGACTGCAGTATCTATGGACCCAGATAACGTAGACTTGAAGATAAACTTGGCTCTCTGTTATGTTGACTTCCCACCCGAAGACAACCCAATGACAGGAATCCAACAACTCTTAACTCTACAGAAAAATAATCCAGAAAACTCGGCAGTCCAGCTCCAACTAGCACGCCTAGGATTACAGACCGGCCAGTGGGATAAAGCCATCGGAAGATTACAAGATGTACTCTCGAGGGAACCTAACAACAAGAAGGCTTGTTGTTACATAGCATCAGCATATAACGGCAAAGGTCAACCAGATCTAGCCAATAAGTACACTCGATGCTGCGAACAGAAATAATTTTATTAAAAACATAAATACTTTAAGTATGCCTTGCGGTAAAAAAAGAAAGAGACATAAGATCTCAACACACAAAAGAAAAAAACGTCTAAGAAAAAATAGACACAAGAAGAAGAAGTAATTCCTTCTTTGGATTTTTTTCTAGAATACAAACATAAGTTATCACTTTACAGTTATGACAAGTACTAGATAAGACCTTTCTCTCTTACTAGGACTCGAGATCGGCACAGGTCGTCTCTCACTATAAAATAGATAAGTAAGACTATTGACCGTAGATATCAATAGTCTTACTTACTCCCTCTCTTTCGGTTTGTTACAACTGATATAGCGGTGCTATACCTGCTAATCACATCAATTAACAAACTTGTGAGTAAAGAATTAATAATACATTCGACATCCTCTGACATTCAAATAGCTCTTCTTAAAAATAAGAAACTTATAGAGCTCCATGAACAGAAGAGAGAAACTAACTTCACGGTAGGAGATATCTTCCTGGCACGTATCAAGATGATGCGACCAGGACTCAATGCTGGATTTCTGGATATCGGGAGCAGGAGTGATGCATTTCTGCATTATACTGATCTTGGTCCTCAGATCAATTCACTCCTCAAGTATACCAACGTAGTCAAAAATGGACAAAAGAAAACTCCTAGCTTGAAGGAGTTTCCGATGGAAAAAGACAACCCCAAAAACGGGAAAATCACCCAAGTCTTTAAGAAAAATCAATATTGCTTAGTCCAAATACTCAAAGAGCCAATCTCCACCAAAGGTCCGAGACTCTCCTGTGAGATAACACTTCCAGGAAGATACATCGTCATAGCACCATTTGGCAATCTCGTCTCAGTCTCTAAGAAGATCAATGACGAAGAAGAAAGGACTCGACTCAAGAGACTCATCGAGAGTATCAAACCTCCTAACTTTAGTGTCATCATCAGGACAGCAGCTCAGGGCAAAAAAGTCGCCGATCTCTACGAAGAAGTCAAAGCACTAGAGAAACGATGGATCGATATACACGGCGAACTCATCGGAGCCAAGACACCTAAGAAACTGCTCAGCGAGCAAGATAAGACCATTAGTATCATCAGAGATATGATGACTGATGACTTTAGCAACATCGTCATCGATAATCGCAATGACTATGATGCTACGAAGAACTACCTCACCACGTTTGCACCAGACAAGCTCAAGTTATTGAAGTTTCACAGTGGCAAGGATGGTGTATTCAAAGCATATAATGTCGCATCTCAGGTGACATCCAGTTTCAGTAAGAATCCAACTCTGCCAAGTGGTGCATACCTCGTCATCGAGAAGACCGAAGCGATGCATGTCATCGATGTCAATAGTGGCCCACGATCACAGCGACAAGATCAAGAGAGCTCTGCACTCAAGGTAAATCTCGAGACAGCAGTAGAGATCGCTAGACAACTCAGACTCAGAGATATCGGAGGACTTATTATCATCGACTTCATCGATATGAGGAAGGCTGAGAACAAAAATGCCCTCTTCAAGACCATGAGAGATGAGATGCAAGGCGATAGAGCTCAGCATACAGTGCTCCCGCTGAGTAAGTTTGGACTCATGCAGATCACTCGGCAGAGAGTCAAGCCAGCCATAGAGAAGGATACATCTGATCAGTGTCCTGTCTGCGACGGGACGGGTAAGGTCAATGCGACAAGCCTCATCGTAGAGGATATTGATAATAATCTCAACTTCATCCTAGCAAGTAGACCTAAGGCCAAACTCCAACTCAATGTACACCCCTATGTAGGTGCATACTTACAGAAAGGAATACCAAATACACAGATGAGGTGGCTGATGAAGCATAAGAGATGGATCAAGATTGTCAATGATGAAAAGATGTATATTAATAGCTTCAAGTTTTTTGACAACCTTGGAGATGAGATTAGAATGGGATAAGGCAGATGTTGGATGACCTCATTACCTCTGATGATGGAGTGCAACGTGTACTCGTTGCACCACTTAACTGGGGGCTAGGGCATGCAACTCGGATGATTCCCCTCATTCGTCACTGTATGCGCCTTGGCAAGCAGGTTGCAATTGCCTCTGATGGGGTCGCATTGCAGCTGCTTGAGAGAGAGCTCCCTCAGTTGCCATCCTATCAGTTACCCGGATATCAGATACGATATGCTAAGCAAGCTACGGGTGCCTACATCATGCTCCAATCACCAAAGATCGCTCTAGCTGCTAGAGCTGAGTACAACGTAACTGCCAATATCGTTGCAGACTTCAAGCCTGACTTGATCGTCTCTGATAATCGACTAGGAGTGAGACACCCTCTGGTCAGGAGTGTCATCGTCACTCATCAGATAGCAGTCATCACGCCGATCAGTCTACTCACTCCGATAGCTCGCAAGATCAATCGCTATCTGCTCAATCAGTTTGACTCGGTCTGGGTCATGGATCATCCCGACAGACGACTCACAGGTCAGCTGAGCAATCCAGCAGGGATTGACCATGTAGAGTCACTCGGAGTCTTGACCCGACTCACACCACGGCATGATTCACTTGAGTCTGAGAGAGACATCTTAGTCATCTTATCGGGCCCTGAACCTCAGCGGACCCTCCTCGAAGAGATCTTACTCGATGTACTGTCAACACTGGGTTATACATTTACCATAGTGAGAGGTACAGATACTCGATTGTCATCACGGTCTAGCCAAATGTCAAACTTGGATATCAGAAACCTAGTAGGTACTAAGACACTTAATACACTTATCAATACTTCTCAACTCATAATCACACGTACTGGATACACCTCAGTGATGGACCTCGATAGCCTAGATAAGCAAGCTATCTTGATCCCTACTCCTGGACAACCAGAGCAGGAGTATCTTGGGAGGCACTTGACTGACCATCCTAGATTTACCATTATCGAGCAGACCGCTATAGCTAAAGGTCTTGCCTCGTGTTTAGATAATTTGTTGGGAGATATTTAGGGAAGACTGTTTACCTCCTTTAATAAAAAACACCTCACTCTAAAATTAAAGTCACACAATATCTCCCCTCAGACGGACCAGATATATCTTCTATTGTAGCTCCATTTATACCAGCTAAACTAAATTGGATTAAAACCTCTCTTTAAGGCTAAGATCTATGCTTCAGTTATGTTTTACGAGTGTTTATTATCTAGACTTGATACAGTCTTAATTTATTTGCTAATCTCACATCTTCACCACTTTGGTAAATGTAGACATACCATTTTGAGTAATCTCAAGTAAGAGTACCCCCTGATATTCTAGATTTTGTAGAGAGAGAGCTTTGCTGTTTTTGCCTACAGTAGATTCTACTGATTGACTGTAGATCAGTCTTCCATCAAGGTTAGTCAATGTTACTATTGCATTTCCTTCTAGAGATGAATCGTACTCGATAGTGAGGATATCTGTAAATGGCGATGGGAAGACATTCAGATTAGTAATGCTATTGGGTTGACTATGGCTTAGACTTTCTCTCTTCTGGATATCTATAAATCTAGGCTCTAATGCAACCAATGTCGAGATCCCTTGAGCATCAAATAATTCGAAGTAGTCTGTATTCTCAATTTTGATCATAGTCCAATTGAGATCTCTTCCTTGATATACAGATTGATAATGTGGATGATCATCTCTAAGAGTAGCCCTGATCTCATCATCTGAGATACCTGCTAGACGCTTGATCCATAGGTCTTTAGGACATCTCTCCCTTACTACAGGGTCAACCGTCACTTCATAACAGTTCTGTACCTCTCCCAAGCACTGATCTGTTGAGATCATACAATATGTCCCAGCATCAAGCAGTGGTACATCAATGCTCAAGCCAGAAGAAACATACTCTCCTTCGAAGTACCAATCAACATCAAGACTCCCCCCATCAATAGGATCAATCGTAATACTCCCTGGGAATAGATATCCGATCTGCTCAAATTGGTTGAGACAATAGTAAGGCTGCTCTATCACTACATCTAAGATAGGAGGTCCCTTCACTCCGACATCAAAGCAAGCTACAGTGATACAGTCTTCTGCACAATCATCTGGAGATCGCAATTCTTGACAATATGTCCCAGCAGCAACTCCATCTAGAGTAAACGTAGAGCTCACTACACTTCCATCATCAGCATCATACCATGTGGATTGGATCCCTAAGTAATCACCACAAGGGATATCATCTATTGTTTTGATATCAATGGATGTGCTGATGGAGCCGGTTTTGTCTAGAGTACACGAATTCTCAATCTTGTTGAGAGATATTGAGAGTTTATCAGGGCAGGATTGACCTTCTACTATTCCGCAGATATCAAAATTGCATGATGACCCTGGGTTCGAAACAAATTCGAAACAGTAATGATCTCCAATCTTTAGATTGGCTGTATTAAAGTTGCTAGTAGGACCAGTCAGACTTGTAGTATTGCTAACAGTTCCATTGATTAAGACGTTAAGAGTGACCCATCCAGAGATATCAGAAAAATCAGGTATACTTATACTGTAGTACACATCCCCACTTCCAAGGGTATTTGCCACTACATTAGGACTCGCAGCAAAGCACTGACAACTCACCTCAAAGCATTCTGAGATGGGGCCACAATGCTCGTCTACTATTGTGACACAGTAGATACCTTCTGAGAGTCCTGAGATATCTTGAGTAGTCTGACCATTGGACCATGAGTATTGTAAAGGTTCGAAAAATTCATTGAGCTCTAAGTCTATGCTGCCATTATTGCAATCGCCTGTGGCGTTGAGTAGGGTATGCTCAAGGTCATCATGCAAGTCATAGCCTTCAACTTCCACAACTGTCTCAAAAGTACAAAACACGTCAACCGTGAGTATGATATCCCACTCCCCTGAAGGGAGGTTTTGTAAGACAATGTCTAATTCATCTTCTGAGTAAATCAACATAGTCTCATTGATTTGTTCATTAGTATTATACCATCTTAAGTGCAAGGGATATGTATATGAACCAAACAGAGCCGCTATACTTTGAGGATCAATCTCTAGTGAGATAGACCCCTCATCTGAGCATGTCGGACTGACATCTGTAATGTCAACTTGGGCACTGATATATGTCCCAATAAATAAAACTAAAATAAGAGTGAAATAATTTTTCATATGCTAACAGTATTAGAGACCCAAATTATATCCCAGTTGATAAAAAGTAAGCTTTTCATAATAGAATTGACTAGTTATTATATAATAACACGAGTCTATCCTACAAGTATTTTCTATTGTATAAATTCCATCCTTAAAACCATCAGGCTTTTGAGTTCTTATTAGAGCGCCAGTGAATTGAACTGAGGTTTTGTATGTATCACCATATCCAAACTTCTCTCTACACTCACTACTCTGACGTTCTGGAATGTTATAAATATTGCCATCAGGATCAGTAATAGAAAAACTCTGATTATTAAAAAGCAAACATTTTTTAAAATCAGTGCAATTATTGACAATAGTCTTTGTAAAGCCAAGAGGCAACGAGTCAAGAATTTCTACACTAACATCTAGCCCATTTTGTTCTATTGTTATGTTGGAGAATTTATTTAATTCATAGATTCGTTGGTATGGGTCCATAATGACATTGTTTTTTTTGACTGACTTACAGCCTATCCCAAACAATAAAAGTAAAACGATCAAGCATTCAATTCTCATCTTGGGTCAATTTGGTTTCTAATATCGTAAATGCAGCCATCTATTAGACTATCAAATTCATTGTGTATTGATATTCTTTCTCCTATATCTGGATATTGAATTATACAAGCCTCGTGACCTGTGTGGTCACTTACAAATGGGGTTTGTTCATTATGAAAATGATTACTTTGTACATCAAATTGATGTGCTATTTCGTGTGAGAAGGTATGAGAAACGCCATCAACATAATCTTGGCCATATGTGTTTTCACATGCTTCGCTATATATCAAAACTAAGTTGGTCCCTTCTTGAGCTGCTCCTAGTGAAGAATTATCATAATTATTTCTAGCCCAGATAGACTTGATCACATTCTCGCTTGTATTAGCTACTCCATTGTTATAAGTAATGTCAAGCCAATATTCGATAAAAGGAAGAAAAAATCCATTAAAAGTTCCAAAAGTACCATCCGCGGCTAAATCAAAGCTAGGAGAAATAACACTAGAGTTTGTAAACTTTAATTCAACAAATGCTCCACCTGATCCATCATCTTCTAGTCCGCAAGTATTTTTTCCGTAAGCATTTTCAATTTTCTTATTGTTCAATTCATCACTAAAAGTACTCCGATCATTTTTTACTCTGATACCACAAAATTCAGGTATAGTGATACTAATATCTTGATCTAAAAACAGTTGTTTATTAAAATCACCATCTACAATCATATCAATCGACGCCTCCAGCAAGACTCCATATTTGTCAAAAATTTCTATTTCGTCACCAATGTTAAATTCATTGATTTCGGGAAAATTAGTGTTATAGAAAAATTCTCCACAAATAAGTCTATTTTTTATCAAACTCAACTCAGGGTTGAACTCAAATTTATTGTATGTTCCCTGAGTTTGCATTGAATATTTTTCAACATTCACCCTTTTCCAAGCAACCATGCAGACGGTTTCAACTCTTGATTCTTCAGGCATATCAGGATCTAAGCTTGCAAATACTTTGTAATTATCTCCACTATATCGATCAGTAAATCTCAATGTTACAGTTGCAACAGCTCGAAATTGTTTAAATGGTTCCTCAATTTCACTATTTACTTCTTCTAATACTGGTTTTATACTATATAAGTAATCATTGCTATTGACTATACTAAAAGTATTATTTCCCTCTTCACTAAAGAGTTCATAAAGTTTATATTCGTTATCTCCAATAGTCGCACCTTGAGCATAAGGTGACATATCTAGGGGATCGTGAACTTGAAAGTATACAGTTTCATTGAGATATTCAGGCGGGAGAACTGCTTTAATTATAACTTCTCTATCGGTTTTTTGATAATCTGTATAAAATTCACCTAGTGGTTTACTAATAAGAAGTCTTCCACAATCATTTTTAGCTATCCCAAAATCATGATGATTTGGGTGTATCATAGTGATTGGACATCCATCTTGTGAGAAAATATTATTTGTGGTAAGAAGGTATCCAAAAATCAATATATATCGAATCATACTAAATTATTTCCACCAAATATACCCCCTCCCAATTTCACTAAATCAATACCTAATTTGGGTAGTTTAGGTATACAAACTATCTTTAACGTGTATAAGTCTATTCATAAGTAGTTTACAAATAGTGAACCAGTTACTAGTGTAAAACTTTAACATTTTATCATAAATATCGACCAGACATTTTTGGTGATAGCTTGCTTCTGAAGCCTTTAGCTTATTATCCCCCCGTTCTCTTAAGTCTTTGATTTTAGAAGGATATCAGCACTTACCACATCAAGTATAAATGGATCTCTCCTCAATACCAAAATCAATTTTAGTTAAAGACAAGGAGATGTTGGAGTTGACACCATATATGTGGCTGCACTAGAAAATTGATAATATTCCTCTTCAACAAATATGCCTACTACAACTAGATTCTGATGAATGTAAGAGTGCTTTTGTTTAATAAACCTAGGATGGAGTAATTCCATTGGTTGATTATTTCGAAACCACACCTGATATTTTTTATTGTTTGTATTGTACTTCGCGTGATATTTAGAGACTACCTTCTGATTGAGGTCATAACCATCAATAGTGATGATCTGGCTTCTATGTAAACAGACCAGGCCATTGAATCGTAACTCGAACTGCCAATCTCCAGCCTGCAGATTATCAAAGGTCATGATCAAGTCATCACCATTGGAGATATCAAAATATTGTGTCTTTACACCTCCCTGATCCATGAATAGTAGCAATTCTATTGGATATGAGATAGCTCCATACAATAGGTGCCAGCTTTGAGTAATGGTGCATCTTGCAGAGAATAACCCATTAGGCAGCTTACTCATTAAAGATTAGAGATACTCAGATTATGCTTACTTTTACTAAAGACTTATATTTAATCATATTAATTGTGCTTAATGCTAACTCTTAGTACAAATAGGGTAGGGTTAGAGTAAGCTATAGGGTCTTCAAAGTGGAGTATGAGTTATCCTAATTTTTTAATTCAAATATATTATGGCATTTGTTGACAAATCATATCGAGATAGAAATTACAATTCTCCTAATCCATTAAGAAGATTTGCTCATCGGACTAGATTCAGAAAAAGCATTGAATCTATAGAGATGAAAGATGGTATCAGTATTATGGATTTTGGAGCAGGTGATGGACTTTTTCTCAATCAACTTGAAGGCATCAATACGAGTCTGCGATTGGTTGGCTTCGAGCCATACATGGAATCAATCCAAGAGAATAAAATCCAAATTATAAAAGATTGGACTCAAGTATTAGAAATCAGTAGTAACTCTGCATTGTTCGATTATGTTACTTGCTTTGAAGTGCTAGAGCATTTTAGCCCGTCAAACCAACATGAGGCTTTGAAAAAAATGCATTCTATTGTAAAAGATTCGGGTCGTGTCATTATCTCAGTTCCTATCGAAAAAGGGATACC
>CALLAW010000072.1 GCA_938001865.1 uncultured Saprospiraceae bacterium
CTCTTTATACTCCAATAATGTCGTCGCATTGTACTTCTTGAGGAAGACTTCAAAGTCGGCAATCTCCTTACCCAGCGAATTAAATATCCATGCTAGGAGTGTCACATCATCTGCATAACCCAGCAATGGGATGAAGTCGGGTACTACATCGAAAGGTGAGACAAAGTAGATGATCGACCCGATGATAAGCACCATAGTCTTCGGTGCTATCTTGCGATACTTACCCGTCGCTACGAACTGTACAAGCTTGGCGAGCAATTTCACTTGATTGATAAAATCTCCTCCAACAGCCTTGAGTGATTCTCCCATTGCCAATTTTTCTACAGCTTGGTAACTGAGATTGACCAGTTTATTCTTCTTACCGAGGTACTTGACACCATGCTTAAGCATCCGTTTGAAGATTGGAGATTGGATAATCTGCTTGATCTCTTTATTCTTTTTCATCTATCAGTATTAACAATAGAGTCCTCCAAATAAATCCATAGGAGATAATAATTACATCAGATGAGAGATCAGCTATCTGACGTATATACTCTCTTAAGCAGAGCTACACTTGAGTCTATCCATGATCTCTGGTCAGTAGGCTGGTGTAGAGAAGTAGATTAAGCAATTGATGACACTGTCTCGGTTTGATGAGATGAGATCAGTCATTGGATACTCATCCATTTACCTAGAGTGTATCTCTCTGTATCGCAAGTAGAGAGCCAACAGACACCTCTCTCACTCTGATTAGCAGACCGAACTATAAAGTGCAAAATATGTATTAAAAGTGTCCAGGAAGCGACTTAAGCCTCGCAAATACTGTATTTTTGTCTGATCAATTTGATCAATTACAGCGTTAATTACTTGATTTAACCCTTCATGTTGCTATGACAAGACTTATCCATCATCTGCTGCTAATATTGACACTTAGTCTGATTAGTGTCTCTATTGGCTATGCCCAACCAAGTAATAGTGACTGTACAAGTCCGGTATCGATCCCAAGTCCAAGTGACTACTGTTCAGGGCAAGGAGAGTATACCAATGTACTGGCTGGACAGAGTGGATATGGAGCTGCTCAGTGTTGGGATGGTTCAGATAATGATGTTTGGTTTCAGTTCACAGCTATCGCTAAGACAGTGTCTATCACTGTGATAGGAAATGGGAGTGGTGGTGGATCGATGAATAATCCCCAAGTGGCACTCTACGAAGATAATGGCTGTACAGGGACAATTAACGAACTCAGATGTGGCTCGGATGTAGCAGGTAATGGCATTGTGAGTTTCGTAAGAGGGGCACTGGTCGTGGGGCAGTCATACTATATCCGAGTAGATGCCCGATCAGGTAATCAGGGAACATTTCAACTCTGTGTATCCAACTTCAATCCACCTGTAGACCCAGGGCAAGACTGTGCTACAGCTTCCATCTTATGTGATAAGTCACCATTCATCGTAGAGTCAGTCTCTGGTGCTGGTCTCGATACAGATGAAGCATCAGGGACATGCTTAGGGACTTTTGGGTTTTCGGAATCTTCCTCGACTTGGTTCAAGTGGACGTGTAAGACGGCTGGGACGCTTACGTTTGTGCTAGACCCGATCAGGAAGACAGATACTGGATCCAATCCAGGCGATGATCTAGACTTTGCCCTCTTTGAGCTCTTAGAAGGCATAGATAACTGTGGAATCAAGAGTGTACTTCGCTGTAATGCTACACATCCATTCAACTATAGTATCACGGGCAATGCATCCGTTGGTTGCAACTACGAGACAGGACTAGACTTCAACTCCAATGAGACTACAGAAGACTCAGGCTGCGACGCTGGAGAAGATGGCTTCGTGAGATTTATCGATATGGAAGTCGGTAAGAGTTATGCCTTATTGGTAAATAACTTTTCTGATTCTGGGCAAGGATTTGAGGTGTCATTTGGAGGGACTGGAGAGTTCCTAGGACCAGAGCCAGACTTTGATGTAGACCCTCTTGATGGATTGAGGTGTGACACCTTCTTTACAGTCACTGACCTCAGCACCTTTGACTCTGCTAACGGCAACATAGTTGAATGGGAATGGTCTTTTGGTGCTGGTTCTGATCCAGCATTTGCCACAGGCCCAGGTCCACATCAGATCATATACAATACATTTGGACAGAAGTCCATCACACTCACAGTCACTAGTGACAAGGGTTGTGTAGTCACTAAGATCCTTCCACTCAATGCTGAGGCTTGCTGCGAAGATATCGTCTCTGATCTAGGGGTCGATGCTACCGTAGAAGATATCAAATGTGCAGGCGACGAGGATGGAAGTATCATGGCACAGGGCACATTGGGATTTCCACCATACACCTATAGCATCGATGGGAGTAACTTTACGACTATCAGTACTGCCAATAATCTCGGGATGGGGACTTATGACGTCGTCGTACAAGATAGTAAGGGATGTATCGACTTCACCACTGTAGCGATAGAGGCTCCAGATCCTCTCATCGTAGAGGCAGGGCCTGATGTGACAGTAGACCTTGGTACATCTACGCAGTTAGATGCCTCATACACTCCTGTAAATGGCACAGAGACCATAGAGTGGATAGTCAACCAAGGACTCGACTGTACAGACTGCTTAGACCCTACAGCTCTAGCTCCAGGGACTACGACTTATGTGCTACAGGTCATCGATGCCAATGGATGTATCGTGAGTGACTCAGTCACTGTACGGACGCTTATAGACATCGACAGACCGATCTTCTCGCCTAATATTATCTGGTCTGGCATCAATGGAGACAATGGCAGATTTATGGTAGGGACTGGCCCCGCAGCTGATCTGATCGAAGAGATCCAAATCTACGATAGGTGGGGCAATCTCATCTGGAAAGGTCTAGATCTCCAACCCAATGACTTCAGTCAAGGATGGGATGGCAAGTTCAATGGTGAGTTTGTCAATCCAGCAGTATTCGCATGGGTAGCTCGAGTCCATTACCTGGACGATGTAGTCATTAATTACGGTGGAGACTTTACAGTAGTAAGATAGTGATCAAGCTCCGGCAATACGCGGTAATAATACTGACCCTCCTCGGTATCGTAGGATGTGTCAATGATATCAATGACATCAAAGCCCTAGTCGAAGAGAACAACTTCAAAGAAGAGACTGCTAAAGATGTCAAGATATACTACTCAGATTCTGCACAAGTCAAAGTAATCATCAAGGCACCGACTCTCATCAGACATACCGAACGATCAGTCACCAATGATGAGTTTCCAGACGGTGTCCTTGTAGAGTTTATGGATGATAATGGTAAGATCATTAGTTGGTTGGAGTCAGACTATGCAGTCAAGTCATCACTGGACAATGAAGTAGTAGTAAAGGAAAATGTCAAGTTTTACAACAGTGCTAATGACTTGCTAGAGACCTCCGAACTCAACTGGAACGAACTCACAGGAGTAGTACATACTGATAAGTTTGTCAAGATTTCACAACCCTCTCGGCGAGATACCAGCTATGGCTACGGATTTGTAACAGACGAATCCTTTACCCGCTTCGAAATAGAAAAATACAGAGGTGTCAAGAATGCAGACAAGATCAAAGAAGCTAGCCAGTAACTAGAGTGCTAAGTATGAGCAACCTATACCGCTTGCCGCTACTCTGACTACTTGCGTAAAAATCAAAAATAGATCAACCTCAAATACTAACATCAAGTTAGAGACAGTTCTGAATAAAGTAGAAGAAATCAAAGAATGTAAGATTATGAAATCACTTATCCCACTTTTTCTTGTATTTGCCCTAGGCCTTGTAATAGGTACTCAATACTTCAGACCTCATACGGCCGAGAGTCATGAAGTCCAAGGTAAGATCGATAACATTGCTGACACCAAGAGTACACCCAAGGAGTCACAAGACCAGCAGTATAGAGATAGAGTCGTCGATGAGACTAGCAGCTATCTCTCTGACGAAAATGCTACTATTCAACTCTTTGAGAATGCTGCACCATCAGTAGTATATATCACTACATCGACAGTACAGAGATCACAGTTCAACACCAATGTCACTGAGATGCCCCAAGGATCTGGATCAGGCTTTATCTGGGATGATAGAGGTCATATCGTCACTAACTTCCATGTGATAGAGAGTGTCATCCAATCCAAAGGTGGAAGAGTAAGTGTCACTCTATCCAATCAACTCTCCTACCCCGCTCAGATTATCGGTGTAGCTCCTAATAAAGACCTAGCTGTGCTTCAGATCGATGCCACTTATGACAATCTCAAGCCGATCCCTGTAGGTAGGTCATATAACCTCAAAGTAGGACAGAATACCTATGCAATTGGCAATCCATTTGGACTCGATCAAACGCTTACTACTGGGATCATCAGTGCTCTTGGTAGAGAGATCAAAGCTCAGAACGGAACACCAATCTCTAATGTCATCCAAACTGACGCTGCCATCAATCCTGGAAATAGTGGAGGACCACTCTTAGATAGTGGGGGCAGACTCATAGGTGTCAATACTGCGATCTACAGCAAGTCTGGATCAAGTGCAGGTATCGGATTCTCTATCCCAGTGGACGAGGTAGCTTGGGTAGTCCCAGACCTCATCAGATATGGAATCGTGAAGCGACCATACCTAGGTATCGAGATAGTGTCCAATTCGCAATTCAGAGAGATGGGAGCGATGATCAGAAACGTAGGTAAGGGCTCTCCAGCAGAGAGAGCTGGCCTCCAAGGAGTACAACAAGACCAATATGGAAGAGTACTCTATGGTGATATCATCACTAAGATCAATGGTAATCCGATCAAGACCAGTGGAGACATCACTCCACTCCTCGAGAAGTACAGCCCAGGAGATGTGGTAGAAGTAGAATTTATCCGGAATAATCAACGCCAGCTCACTAAGCTTATGTTGGGATCTTCTGTAGATAAGAGGTAGTCATATGACTACACTACTCATACTTCGAGATTACTTGACTGTACCTCTTACCATCTGCATCTAGTACTGATGACACCAACGGTCAAGTGTACCCTACGTAATATAAAAAAATGTGAGATTAACTCATCACAAACAATGAGAAAGCTGTCTGATAATAGTAGATAAGTCCCTCGCCTACTCAGATAATGTTGCCCGATACCGCTCCCAACTCTCAGCCTCATCGATGTCCTCCATGGGCTCGAGTAATGACACTGACAAATGAGCAGCTTTGCACCTTGCTAGGCTCTCCTCGAGGACTGTCTCAGTACTCCAAGTCATTTCACTCAAGAGAGTTGGTTGGAGTGTCCTCATCCCTAGCATGTAGTAGCCTCCGTCGAGTGACGGACCATAGACTACGTCATTTACCTCGAGTAAAGAAGTAGCTTGATCTAGGTGCTCTTGTGTGATATAAGGGCAGTCTGACCCCATAATAATAGCATGATCATGATGAGCTAACACTTCTGTAAATGCTGTGAGCATACGATTGCCTAAGTCACCATCCGATTGTAATCTATAGTTTCCGTTTTGCATTTGCCAGCGAGCTGATACTGGTGGTAGTTCATTGCTATAATACAGATATACGGCAAATGATGTCGCCTCTACTAACTCTTGAGTCTTAGAGAGAAGATGGAGGTACGCATCATGCGCTGCATCTACACCTATGCCTTTGGCTAGCCTTGTTTTGGCGTGACCTTTCTTGGCATTTTTAAGCAGGACTATGAGAGCTGTACTACTTTCTGCCCCATTTTTTCTTCTTTTTGTCATCGTCTTCATCTTTCTTTTCTACTACTTTTTCGCCTTGTTCGAGTTCATCGGATACTGCATTGTATGGACCGACTATGATACTGAGATCGCTGGCGATATCGCTTGTCAGTTGGATATACTCGTCATCTTGTATCCCTGTAGATACTGGATACATCACTGCACTATCTCCCTGCATCGCAAAGATCACCTCTTGATAGACCTTCTTGGTTTTATCTTTATACTCATCTGGCACTCTAGTAGTGACTGCTTGGATAGGGATAGCGATGATATCCTCTGCAATATCCGTAAAGATATCTACTGTTGCCGACATCCCTGGCCTGAATGGATGAGGACGTCCTGGCACGAGCAATTCTGCATAAGATTGAGGATCGATTCTGACTTCGACTAGGAAGTTAGTGACTTGATCGGTTGAGAGACTTGATCCGAGACCTGTGATATTAGAGGCACTATTAGAGACATGAGTCACCACACCTTGGAATGTACTCTCGGGATAAGCGTCTACTTCTATTGCCACGGAGTCTAAGAGATTTACTCTAAGGATATCGTTTTCGCTTACTTCTACTTCTACGAGCATACTTGCGAGATTAGCGATACGCATCATCTCTGTACCTGCCATCTGTATCGTACCGACTACCCGCTCTCCTTGCTCTACCGTCAGAGACGATATGATGCCGTCCACGGGTGCTTTGATGGTGGTTCTACTGAGGCTAGTTTTCAATTCTCTGAGTGTAGCTTCAGTACTCTTGACATTATATGAGGCACCTTCTGCACTCTTCTGTGATGACTTGAGTGCTGCTTCGGATGCCCTTAGATTGGCTTGGAGACCTTTGAGTGTAGCATCAGATTGCTCATACTCTACTTGGGAGATGACTCCATCTTTGTAGAGTTGACTGTTGCGATCATAGATGGTCTGAGCATTAGCGATTTGTGCTAAGATTTGTTCTTTTTGAGCTCGACTACTTTCGATATTTGCTTGCGACATACTCTGTTGTGCCATAGCATTATTGAGAGTGGCCTTACCTCGTTCTACGGCTGAGAGATAGGTGTCTGGATCGATCTTAGCGAGGACTTGACCTGCTCTCACAGTATCACCTTCACTTACGTAGAGCTCTACTATCTCTCCAGAGACATCTGAGCTGATTTTGACTTCGGTCTCTGGGAATACTTTGCCACTTGCCGTGACAGTCTCAAGGATATCCCTCTGAGTGATCTGATGTACTTCGACTTTGATTCCTTCCTCTTCATTGTTCATTTTGGTAGTGTACATGACTGCACAACCGATGAGGATTACACCCAATATGATCCACAACCACTTTCTTGATTTCTTTTTTGTCATCTTGTATTGATTTGGGTAGTTAATTAATTGACTCCATTGAGGTAATACTCTAGTACGGTCACAGCGAAGTAATGATTGTACTTTGCAATGATGGTATTGACTTCGGCTTGTTGGAGGAGGTTCTGAGCTGTTATCCACTCGAGATTACCAAGAGCTCCTGCCTGATATCGCTTGTCAGAATTGTCGAATGCAGCTTGCTGAGCCTTGAGAGATGTCTGACTTGCGAGGTAACTCTGCTTGGCATTCCGTGCATCGAAGAGGACATTTTGGAGATCGAGAGTAATGGATTCCACTGTTTGCTGATAAGCTATGTCTTGATTGAGAGTATTGAGTTTGGCTCGTTCGATACCGATCCTGCCATTGCAATTATTCCAAATAGGCACACTTACTCCAAGTCCCAACCCTAGAGACAGGTTATCATTGAGCTGGTTGAAGTATGGAGAATCTTCAAAGATTGGCACCTCTTGTGCAAATTGGATGGTGGTCGGAAGATTATTGATCACTACAGTCTGATCGATAAACTGTGTCTCAAATCCGCTGACTGTCACTGCACTATTAGAATATGCTGTACCCAGATTGCCACCAAGACTCACCGTAGGATAGAGAGCAGATCGAGCAATATCCTCTCCTATCTCTGCCACTTCGATATTGAGCTGAGCCGACTTGAGTGCTGGGTGATTGGCAAATGTCCCTTCAATCAAGGCCTCTAACGTCAGATTATCTGGATCGAGAATTGCCCCTAACTCTTCTTCTGCAGACACTTCTATGGTCAGCTCCTTGAGTCGTAAGAGTTGGGCTAGACCGAGCTTAGCGAGTTGTAGACTATTGGTATTCTCAAGGACTGTCTGAGATCGCTGAGCTAGCTGGGCATCAAGCTCGAAGCGATCATTCTTAGCACGGACACCTGCTGAGATTAGCCTATCGAGATTGTCTTTTTGAGATTGGATGAGTCTAAGTTGCTCGCTTGCAATATTGAGATTTTCTTCGGCAAAGAGAATCGCTAAGTACTGATTAGCCACTCTGAGGGCAATATCATACTTTACACTTTCAGTATTGGCTTTGGCTGCCATGAGGCTCTTCTCCGCTTGCTTGATATTGTTCTGTAGTCTCCTTGCATTGTAGAGGATCACGCCTGATGACAGACCAAGATTATTAGAGTAAAATCCTTTATTGATAAAGTCATTGGTCGTAGGGTCGATAGTCCGACCAAAGTTGGCTGCGACGTTAAAGTTGCCATTGAGAGATGGATACCGAGCTAGTCTTGCCTGTTCGATGCTGAGCATACTATTCTGCTCAGCGAGGGTTGATGATTGGACACTTAAGCTCTGCTCCATTGCTCGCTGTACACATGACTCTAATGTCCACGAAGATTGAGAGTAGAGTCCCGTTGCATTTGGCAATAGCAGCATCACGCAGATGACGAAGAGATGAATCAATTTGGTCATAATCACACAGTTTATCATTGAAGTAGTATCAACTCAGAGATTGAATCCTTCGATGCAAAAATGAGATAACTTATCGTCAATCACGACTTAATTCTATGAATCAATCGGATAAATGGATGAAGAGAACAATTGAAACTTACAGAATACTCCAACTTACGCCTATCGATCTACACTGCTTATACGACATTGATCTCTCTCTGGAGCTGGATGCCATAGAGGTCGAGGATTGATTGCTGGATCAATCGTGAGTAGGCGATCACCTCTGCACCATCGGCACCGCCATGATTGACAATGACTAAGGCTTGCCGAGAGTATGTCCCTACATTGCCTATTTGCTTTCCTTTCCATCCAGCATGATCGATGAGCCATCCTGCAGGCACCTTTACAGTCAGATCATCCACTGGATAAGATGGCATCTCTGGGTACTGAGAGAGCAGTTGTTGGTATTGGCTGATCGGAATGATTGGATTCTTGAAAAAACTGCCACCATTACCAATGACATTAGGGTCTGGTAACTTAGCAGATCTGATCTGTACCACTGCCGTGTAAATGTCTTTGAGAGTAGGTGAGTCTGCCTTCATCTCTGCGAGTGTGGATTGGATAGCTCCATAGTGAGATTTGATTTGATGGTGACCTTCCTTGGTCAATCTCAGCACTATGCTATCGATGACATACTTCTCTTTCCACTCTTGTTTGAAGTGACTCTGCCGATACCCCAATCCGAGATCACTGACATGCAACTCGAGTCGACTCCCAGTAGACCTATCTACTACTGATACACTCTGGAGGACATCCTTGATCTCTACGCCATAAGCGCCGATATTCTGTATCGGTGCAGCACCACACTTCCCAGGGATCAATGCGAGGTTCTCTATCCCACCCCACTCTTGGGCTACACAGTATGAGACGAGCTCATGCCAATCTTCGCCAGCTCCTACTCTTATCAGTACTGCATCATCTCTATCTTTGATGACATCTATGCCTTTGATATCCATGAGCCACACTGTCTCAGGATTATTGACAAACAGTGTATTGCTCCCACCACCCAGAAGAGTTACTGAGGATTGAGTAGCACGGCACAATTGCTGTAGCTGTGCCACTGTAGTCACAGTGATGAGCTGTTGGCAGCTGGCTATCACGCCAAATGTATTGTGAGAGGTAAGTGATGTCATATCGATGAGAGTCTACGCTATCTGGTAAGCTTACAATGCACTCGCTGGATCATCAATCTTACGCATCATCAAGAGGTTGAAGTCTGTCAACAATCCGATACTAAATGTTCTGAGCTTCGACTCATCATTGGAAAATCCATACCTTCCATAGAGCTTCCCGGTAAATCCTGTCACTCCGAACCCTATCTCTGCTTGGACTACATAGACCTCTTCCCAATTACGGACTACTCCGAGATCTGCAAACTCTTGGGTCACTCCGTAGAGCTCAGTCTTGTACCTCATCACTCCACCCCCGATACTGAATCCCAGTCCGACATCACGGTCCAATCCACTGTTGCCCATAAAGTTAATCATACCGATCAATGGCAATGCTCCCATGCCTAGACCTTTGTAATCCTGAGTATCAAATCCTGTCAAACCAATCGAAACTGGCACTTCCGCAGAGAGAGAAAAGTCTTTGCCGCCAACCCAAATCTTAGGGCCAAAGACGACATTGAGCAGTGCATTACCAGAACTCTCATCAGCGATATTGTCTACCGGATTGGTATAGCGCTGATAGAGATCTATCCCAGTGACGAACCCTAATCCGATCTGTCCACTCAACAGTGTAGAGAGACTCATAAACAGAGCAAGAGCAAAAATCCTTATTGATGGGTATAACATATTATCTATTTATCTGATGTAAAAGTAGTAAAAAATCATCCCTCTCATCGAGAGTCACCATTAATTACTGTATTCACTCTTAACGCTTAGTACTTTACTATCTTGTGGTATGTCGTCCTAAAGTCTTGCTCTGTAGCCAGAAAGTAAATACCTGCTGGCAAGAATCCAAGATCTATCTCTAAAGGTGAGTCGTCAAGTGTCAAGAGTAATTTGCCATCCACTGAGTAGAGACCTCTCAGCACTACCGGCCGGATACCGGGATCGATGAAGAGTTTACCTTGAGTAGGATTGGGGTAGATAAGCAGATGAGAGAGTTGGTCAGGCTTGGCTATTGGACAATTCTCTACATCTCCATGCGTAAGTAGAGCATCGACATACTGACAGAGTAACTTGGTGTAGACTCTCTCATCATCATAGAGAGGAATCAACCCAGCATTGGTACCTTGCCCATAGGTGAGTGTAAGAGTACTGGATTGTTGATCGCAGTCAAATGGCAGCTCGAGGACCCATGACTCTACCCCATTTACGCAAGTATACTCACTGATCTGATGAGTCTGCATCTTCCCTGTAAGGACGCTGTACAGCTCAAGCGAATCACACTGTCTGCCAGTATACTCTAGGAGTAAGTACTCATGATCCTCCATCCGATCATAGAGATACACTTGCCTCCCATCTAGAGACTCTCGGAGGGCATATGTACTCCCATACGCTTGGACTTCTGTGTAGGTGTGACCATTGATCATCAACTCTCCAGAGGTGTAGAGCAACTGAGTAGAGTCATTGCACGCAGTCAAGTCTTCTTGACATTGGATGAGGTGCCTATCTAGTATGAACTGACTCTCAGCAGCCTCACTGAGTGATTGTATTGCAGATTCTAATTCCTCGATTGTCATATAGTTTGGGATCGATACTGTCTCGGTCAGCTTAGCATTTACAAGCAGTGATCTCATACTGAGTGAGAGACTCGGATCACTGAGCAAGATATCAAGACCTGTATCTAATGCATAACTTAGGATCTGTGACTCTATGGATGCTTGATTGGAGATCGGAGGGGCTATCACCGTCACATGGAGATTGTATTCTTCTTTCCATCGCTCTGACATCTGACGATATTGGACATAGTAGTCTGCACATTGTTGGCAGGCTTCTGGTTGGAATAAGATGAGGTGGTCATAATTCCCTTCCACATAATCTCTCAAGACTATCGAATCCTTATCAGATCCATAGACCGTCAGATCGAGCAATGACTCTTGTCCAGAGATTGACTGTGTAATCAGACAGATCAGCAGCCCTACCAAACTCATATTATGGGTGTACTGCATCTTCATGGTCTATCTAGGAATTGGGCTTGTGCAGCATTGAGCGGTCCGATATCCCACTCATCACTACCCGATTGAAAATCAAACAAGCTCTCCCAAAAGAGTCCACTCGCATACGGTGTCGAGAGCACCTCTAAGTCACCTGCCTCGAAGAGTGAGAGGCTGATCGCTTCTTGTCTAAGGATATCAGTGACGTCACAGAGATGAGGACCAAAGGTCATGCTTGCAGGACTGATGATCCGCTGACCATCAAACTCAGCAGTACAGAAGGACTGTGGGAGGTCAAAGGCATATTGCCCATCTACGATCAGCCTGAGATATTGACGAGTCTTGTACTGTGCAGGCACATCCTGAGACAGTGCAGTTGCTGGGACAGCCAATCTATACGAGGTATCAATCTCGTAGGCAATCTGAATACATGTGTCAGGTATCTCACTGAGATTATCGATTGCGATATATGTTCTGAGTTTGGTCTCAGCTGGGATGGTGATTGCAGTGGTTGTCGCTGGTGACTGCAGTCGGAAGTAGCTCCGTGTACGATATGTTGCCTGCACATCAGAGATGAGCAATACATCATGAGACCAGTCACTCTCTGAGTTGCAGGTCCATGTAGAAGGCTCACTGACTTCCAAGCTCTCAGTAGGGACTTGCTCTGCCAGCACTTCGACACAGTCATAAGGATTATGAGAAGAACAATCTTGATCAGACAACCAACTGTAGTGGATGTAACTTGGAGTTGCTTCTAATAGATACGGTTGGCTCCAGTCAGCTACAGAGATCACTGCTACATCAATATAGGCTGACGAAGCTAATACTTCCTCTAAGACAAGCTCAAATCGAGCAGGGACAACCGTGAGTACAGAGTAAGAATCTTTGACTAATACCTCCTCCTCTATCTCACTATAAACAGCATCATACTGAGGACAAATATTAGTGTATGTCTTCACTCGCTGCTCTGTTACTCTCTCAAACTCATGCTCATCAACAGTCAAGATATTATAAGCATCTTGGACAAGGACTTGCTCTGATACCAAGTCAAACTGTGGAGGAGAAATCGTAAACTCTGCCCCTTGAGGAATCGCAGTCAATGTATAGTCAACATCAGCCAACTCGGCTTGTCGATAGCGTGGACTGATGCAATCATTGGATACTCCTGGACAAGGTACTCCGATATAGACACCATCCTGAGTAATCACATAAGCGATCTCTGAGAGGTGATGAGTCACAACTCTGATCATACCAAGTGACTCAACTCTCAATGTACTCGCAGTAAAGATGCCAACATCATCAAACCGATCAAAGTCATAGATACAATCTAAGTGTGTGATGAGTGACTGCTTGTTACCAGTCTGATAAGTATCAGTATCACTCAAGGTAAATGCGTCATCGTTAAACGAAATGGTCTGCTCATCCAAATCTATCAACAACGATACACCTATCTCGAAATCTACACCTTCGACAACCTCAACTATCTGATAGCAGGTATCAAGACTAGCTGCTAAGTGAGTCCAGCTCGTAATGGATATAATGATGATGAATAGGATACTCTTCATAATGATAAAGGAAGGTAAGACTTTCTGCAATAACAGAGAGGATCTGAATAACAATTGGGTACTTCTATTTACTGCCTGTTGAGATGAAAGTAGAATAGTATGTAATTAGGCGAGGCGAAAAGAGGGAGCATAGCCCAATCTATACTACTGACAATCAACGAAGTATAATGAAATTCTACTCGCTTAAGAAAATTTCAGATTTTCTGTTCATCCAATAATGTTGTAAATAGATGCACCCTCTTATCAGATTGAGTGAGTCAGCTCCCCTAGGCATACTTCATTAGAAGAATTGTATACCCAATCCAACTCCCATAATCCCACTTACAAGAAGACTACTGAAGGGCTCTAACAAAACTGAAAAAATCTGTAGGGACTGAAACGGAAGGTTCAACATCTAAGAATATCAATGGCGAACAGCAGATAAAAAAAGAGGCTTAACCCACAACAGATTTAGCCTCTCATTAATGTTTTACACTGATCTCTAATCCTCTAGCTCGATACACATCATATGACCTATTAATAAGGAGATATCACCATAAACTTACAATAGGTACACAACCAGCAGAACAATCACAACCCAATCGGGTATCTTTGCAACCATGCAATACCCACTCGATCGATCAGCAATCAAGCAGCACTTCACTACACTCCTCAAAGGAATAGAAGCAGAACGGAGTCAAGAGCAAGCATACTTTGAAAAGTTAGCAGAGAAAGATACACTCAAGCACCAAGTCGAAACAGGACTTGCTGTCCACCCTACCAGATTCAATAGTCAGCACTTCACCGTTGGAGATATGGTAGAGTTGACATTCGAACGGACCGGAAACCTCGAGATGCGACATCGACTCAAAGTAGGAGCAAGTATCCAGATCATCCAACAGCAATCAGAGCTCAATCTTGCAGGTGTGATCTCATCCATCAGAAGGCATATCTTCAAAGTACTCGTGCATGACCATCAAGCAGAGAAGCACTTCTTCTCTGGCAGTCATACCTATGCACTTAGACTCTCATTCGATGCTCGGACTTATCGGATCATGGATGATACCCTCCAGTCTGTGATCACACAGATGGATACACCTCCGATCCAAGACTATATCAGAGGATGCTTTCAAGAGGGATATAGCCAACAAAAGGATGGTGAAGAAATCTCAATCATCCCAGCACCTCACCTCAATGATTCTCAGCAGTCAGCAGTAACAACTGCGCTAGCATCCTATCCCTATCATGTGATCCATGGCCCTCCTGGTACTGGCAAGACTACTACACTCATAGAGCTCATCCGACATCTCTCAGCCAAAGAGTCACGTGTCCTTGTCTGTGCCGCTAGTAACAATGCAGTAGATCTCCTTGCCGAAAGATCACACGAGGCTGGATTGATCGTCACTCGTGTTGGTAACATCGCAAGGATCTCTGACAACTTAGTCCATCTGAGCCTCAATGAAAAGGCTAGAAACCACAAGGATTGGATACATATCAAAAAAGTAAAAATAGAGGCAGACGAAGCTCAACGTCAAGCCAAAAAATTTAAGCGATCATTCGGACCAGAAGAACGTCGTCAACGGAATGACTTGAGAAAAGAGGCAAAGGATCTCCGCAAGTGGGCAAGAGACCTCGAGGACAAACTCGTACAGACGATCTTAGACAACTCTCAAGTCATCGCTACCACCTTAATCGGTACAGAGAGTGGAGTGATGAAGGACATGAGATTCAAAACCGTGGTCATAGATGAGGCAAGTCAAGCCTTAGAACCAGAATGTTGGGTAGCAATGCTCAAAGCAAAACGAGTAATCTTAGCCGGTGACCACCAACAGCTCCCTCCTACTGTCAAGAGTAATGAAGCTGTAGACATAGGGCTGCAAATCACTCTCTTCGAAAACCTCATTAAACGCCAGCAAGGTATCTCACTCCTAGATACTCAGTATCGAATGAACGAGGATATCCTAGGATTCTCTAATGCCGCATTTTATGACAATGCACTCAAGTCTGAAGAGAAGATTAGACAACATACATTACCAAGTGACAGTGCTCCACTCGTCTTCATCGACACATCAGGAACTGGATTTGAGGAAGAAATGAACCCAAAGCAACGGAGTTACAAAAACCCAGGTGAGTTTTTTATAATTAGAGAGCACTTACTGAGTATCTCAGAACGAGCAGCTGGACATTCGATTGGAATCATCTCACCATACAAGGAGCAAGTCAGACACATGCAAGAGTCCCTAGGTGAGACAGAAGAACTCAAGACGCATGACATCAGGATAGATAGTATCGATGGCTTCCAAGGACAAGAAAAGGATATCATCTACATCAGTCTAGTCAGAAGTAATGACCAAGGCAACATTGGATTCCTCAATGACTACCGACGTCTCAATGTAGCACTCACAAGAGCAAAAAAGAAACTCATCATTGTCGGTGACTCCTCAACACTAGGCGGCTCAAGGATGTACACCGAACTCATCAACCACTTAGAAAAGTATGGCACTTATAAGTCGGCATATGAGTACATGGCTTACTAGTCTACAAGCAAAAAAAAATCGAAAAGATAAGGATTCTTCTTTTCGATTTTTTCAATATTGTTTGGAGTCTCAATCTTAATCATTCAGAAATATCATGCTGAATTTATCGATGACTATAATCACTTGAAAGAGTTCATCCTTCATTTCTTGATACTCCATTTCATCCCCATCGTCGAGGTTTACAAACCTCGATGTCATCCACTTTACCATAAGATGGATATTATAAATATAAATCATTAGAAATTCCTCCCCTAAGCATTCTCGCATGAAAGAATCTTATTTCTTGAGCAATGTTGATTTAATCAGCAAACAAACATCATAATTATGCATTATCCATTAAGACAATTGCCTAAGGCAGTTGACAATTAACCATTAAAACACAACCACTCTCTCCACATACCGTCTACCACTCTCACTGACCACCTCCAAGAGATACATCCCTGCATCATGACCATGAAGATCAATCTGTAATTCTTCTGCATACCGTAAGTCTTGAGTCATTACCAACTGCCCAGTCACATCTCTGACTGTGAGTACTCCACTCATCACCTCAGGCATCTCAATAGTCAACTCACCAGACGTAGGATTGGGAGACACATCCAATCCCTTGACCACCTCTATCGGCAGATCAAACAAACTCGTAATCGTAGGATCACAGAC
>CALLAW010000073.1 GCA_938001865.1 uncultured Saprospiraceae bacterium
CCCATTCTTAAACAAACCTGATAATGCCAAGTACGGGACGCAGGGGGTCTTGTTTTAGTTTTACGCAAATAATAGTGCCTTAAACCCAATTTTATTGACCTATACTGAAAATATTAAATCGTTTAGGACACTATTGATTTAATATGTATTGAATGCTAATACCAAATCCTAAATTAATATTGTTATCTATTTGACCAACTCGGATACCCTCGATTTGACCAACTCGGATACACTCGACGAAAAGTCACTCACGATTACCTTCCCATTGTATCTTAAAAACATTAGTACTAATGACAATGGTGTCTGGGTCAGTAGTAGGCCCACCATCATGTACATAAGTCCCGTTTATCTGCCCTTCAACGAATCCTTCATCAGGATTCCAATTGATAACTTCGACATTTTGTACAAAATTTGTGTCTGGTTTATAAAAATAGCCAATCACATCCCCATCTGCAATATATGTAATATAACTTCCTATGGCTGGTTCCGAAAAGTCAAGCCTATCTAATGTTGATATTACCGAATAACTACCTTCACTTTTTGGAATTCTAGATACAGAAAAACCTTCTCTAATAATTCCAGAGTTATCTTCTTTTGAAAAATTGAAAGTAAATCTATCAGAAGAAATACTTTGTCCATAAGCCCTGACATTATCAACTTCGAATAAGTTGTCGTTTATAAAAACTTCAGCTTGACAATCTGTACAATCAGGAATTTTGTTGCAACTAATAAAGAATATGACTCCCACTAAAAAATAACATGATCTCATTCTAATGAATTTTTACAAATTTTGTAGCTCTATAGGTTCCATTAAGTAAATATTGAATTGTATACGTTCCATTGGGTAAATGAGAGACTTCAATTCTTCCATTATTCGTATCACTAAAAAAGAATGAACCATCTACTCCTTTAATAACAATACTCATATCATGATCAATTAATTCCTCAAGAAATATGATGTCAGATGTAGGATTTGGATATAGATCAGATGTGAATGAACTCTCAGATGTTGGCATTACAAACATTTGATCATCATCGGGTGTAGCAGGACATAACGTTGCTGTAACACTTGAGAAAGTTTCAGCTTCTTGACCATTTAGTGTTTCTGCAGTCATCTTAAAGAATATATTATCACCAACCTCTAAGTTAGGATTGTTAACTTCAACATAAATCATAATAAAAAATCCTACACCAACGATACTATACTCTTCAGGTTCCAGTTCAAAATAATTTGTCCCATTATAACTTACCTCAAGCCCGAGTTCAGTAATAGGTAAACTTTCCCCAGAAATTCCAAAGAAAAATAGTACACCAGAATGTGCCCCTAGACAATATTCAGTATTAATGGGATTAAGAATTAGTGAAAAATCATCTAAAGCTTCATCATAAGTGGACACTAAACATGAGTTCTCCTCTATTATTCTTGCATTGTCTTCGAAATCTCGTCCAATTTGAATTTCTGGAGTAAACAATCCTGGTGGATTATACATGACGTCAGGATTAGTTACATAAGGTATTATTTTTGAAGGATTAAAATTATACATCAATGTAGAGACTTCACCTCCATTTGATAAAGGGTTATTGCTGCCATAATCATACTCAGCTGCTGAAGCATAAGGATGACCTTCTTCTCCAACCCATAGTTCAGCATTAGCATGTCTAGCAAAATATCGATGAAAAACCTCATGAGTGAAAGTGAAATTAGGATCAGAAGTTTCCCAAATATTTACGCAAACTACTGGCAAAGGTCCAAATTCGAAAGATGCATCTGTTACCCCCAGTAATTCACCGCTGAAACCCTGTGATGTCTCAGTAAATATAACTATAATATCAGCATCATATTCTTTTATAAGACCACCCAAGACATCAACATCATTTAAAGCATGCACTAAAATGTTTTCCATGTTATTTCCAAAATCATCTTCATCTATATCATAAGTTCCAATTCCTGCTGATGAAAGTGTTACATTCGTTATCTCACTATTTTCAAGAACTTCTTTTGTTTTATTGATTCCGAGAGCTGGTGCCTGAAAGTACCATAAACTACTAAGATTTGCTGCATCATTTGTATGAAGAGCTAGAATTCTTGTGTTACACACAGTATTTCTATTAAATGAAACATCACCATTTTCATTATGGAAAAATAAGTCAGTACCATTTTCAATTAAGTCAACATCAAACGTGGCACTAAACTCATCAGCTGTCAGTATTACTTCCTCATCCACTGGATCTGTATATTCCAATACATCAACCAACTCGACTGGATCTGAAACTTCAATTGGACTGCAACAAGACCCACAATTCTAATCATTATCTTGATTGTTTACAATTGTAACCAAGTGTATAAAAGGATCTCCCAGAACTGGATAAATACCAAATGTATGATCTTCCGTAATTATTGTTCCGAAAATATCATCTTCATTGATTATCAAATCTACATAGCCAAAGGGTTCATTTTGATTATCTATAGATGTTGCGATGGCATGACAATATGTATGAGAAGCTGCCGCATTAAAGGAGCTTGGGAAATAATTTACTTCTAGTTGTGATGATATTATTGAACTAACATTAACTCTGATGATTGTATTTCCGTTCATCGTAGTAGGGTCACATGTGGTCACATAAAAATAATCATCGATAAACGATCCATTTATAGCATTTATTAAATCACTATTGTTTATATTAAGTATGTTGATAGTATTTTGATCACTAATTGGAGTGAATAAGTCTACACTTTCTTTCTGAGCGAAAACAGAAAAACTTAGTAGTAAAAGTAGGTAAGTAGGTAAGTTTCATAGTTGTTAAATTTATTTAAATATGACAAATTAAAAAACAAAAATGAAATTAGTTATTATCTTTCTTTCCTGGTAGACAGCATACTACAACTGCACTAACAAAGCATCACCTCTCACATAGCCCTCAACAATAAAGAAGAGACCTAGTCCATAGAGAGCCATAATCGCAACGCCTTCCATCGGTACTGGTGTAACAAACCGCGTGACACCTATCAACAAGTCACTCAACATAAACAAGACTGCTCCAACTACAACCATAGTATAGCCTGGCAACTTCCTCACTCTGAGTACAGCAAAGATTGCCATCAATATAATCCCAAGGATATAGACTCCGACTGCAATATTCAATGATCCCGCCTGAGGCACCAGGTAGATGGCTCCCCCGAGACCTGCAGCTGTTACTGCTCCA
>CALLAW010000074.1 GCA_938001865.1 uncultured Saprospiraceae bacterium
CCCCAGTTTCTGTTGAAGTGTTTGAGGGTTTTGAGATGATTCATGAGTGGAGTATTGAGAGCAGAACTTAGGCTTGGGTCATCACTCAATACTTGCTTGACATGAGCTCTTGCATGGATGAGGAGTTCTTGGTCTCTGACAAGATGAGCAATCTTCATATTGACCACTCCGGACTGCTGCGTACCTTCGATATTACCTGGTCCTCTCAGCTCTAGATCTACCTCGGCGATCTCAAAACCATCCTGAGTACTTACCATGGTTGCGAGACGTTTCTTTCCATTGACTGAGAGGTTATAATTGGACACAAGTATACAATATGCTTTGTCGGCGCCTCGTCCTACTCTTCCCCGTAATTGGTGCAGTTGCGAGAGTCCAAATCTCTCAGCATTCTCGATGACCATCACACTTGCATTAGGGACATTGACTCCTACTTCGATCACTGTGGTTGCAAGCATTATTTGGGTTTCACCGCGGACAAATCTTTGCATTTCGCTTTCTTTATCTGCTGGTTTCATCTTACCATGTACGATAGAGATTTGAAATTTTGGTCTTGGGAATCTTTGGAGGAGCCGATCATAACTTTCTTCAAGATTTCTGAGGTCAAGAGTTGCACTTTCTTCGATGAGAGGATAGACGATATATACCTGCCTCCCTTTGCTAATCTCGAGCTCGAGAAAGTTATTAATCTCCACTCTTTTGGAGTCATAAAGATGTCGTGTGGTGATGGGTTTACGTCCAGGAGGTAACTCATCGATAACCGAGACATCTAAGTCCCCATAAGCTGTCAGTGCTAATGTCCGGGGGATGGGTGTAGCGGTCATCACGAGGATGTGAGGAGCTAGCGTATCCGACTTCCCCCACAAGGCAGCTCTCTGTGCTACTCCAAATCGATGTTGCTCATCGATAATAGCGATTCCCAATTGCTTAAATACGACCCAATCCTCAATCAAAGCATGTGTACCAATCAGGATATGTATTACGCCTTCGCGGAGCAGTTTGAGGGTCTCTTTTCGCTTCTTGCCTTTGATGCTTCCAGAGAGGAATCCAACATTGACATTCATCCCTTTCATTTGTTCTGAGATGGACTTGAAATGTTGCTGAGCAAGTATCTCAGTTGGTGCCATCATACAGGCTTGATAATCATTGTCAATAGAGAGCAACATGGTCAGTAGAGCCACCATCGTCTTACCACTTCCTACATCGCCTTGGAGCAGTCTATTCATTTGCACGCCAGTGCCTAGGTCGTGCCTTATCTCCTTGATTACTCGCTTCTGAGCTCCGGTAAGCTCGAAGGGTATCCGTTCATTGAAGTACTTCATGAACGCATCACCTACATTGCTGAATATCAGTCCTTTGAGCCTAGTCTTACGTACACTTTGATTGAAGAGTATGCTGAGTTGCAAGAAGAACAAATCTTCAAATATCAGACGTGACTTAGCCTGAGCTAACTCTTCAGCACTCTTGGGAAAGTGTATCTGATACAAGGCTCGTCCATGTGATATGAGTTGATATTTTTGGGTATAATGTGGACCTAGAGGATCAGTGATATCCTCATCCGTGATCTTACTAAAAATCTGTTTGATTAATCTTCGTTTGAACTTGGACTCAAGCCCCAACTTAGTGAGTAGATCTGTCGAGGAATAGACGGGCTCTAGGGACGCTTTTTTGATCGCATTAGGGTTATATATTTCAAATTCTGGATGAGCAAAAGAAAGACCAGATTTAGTCTTTTTTACTGTGCCATAAAAGAGGTATTGGCTCCCTAGACTAAGTTTTTCGACAACCCATTTAGCACCTTGAAACCAGACTGCTTTGAGAGTAGTTTTTCCGTCAAATAATGTGACATTTAATCGCTTTTTGAACCTTCCTTTGGTCAATGAAATATTGGTTACCTTAGCGACAAATTGGGAGGGCTCGCCACTTGCAATTGCATCGGCAATACTTCCAATAATGGTCTTGTCGACGTACCTAAATGGAAAGTGATAAAGCAGGTCTGACCAAGTACTAATATTGAGCTCTTTTGTAAGAATTTCAGCTCGACTCGGACCGACACTTTTGAGATATTCTATAGAAGTCTGTAACTTTGATTTACTCAAATGCCAATAGATTTTTACTTAGAGTGATAAAGGTAAATAAAATAGATTAGTTCTGAGAAGTGAACTATTTAAGGCATTGATTCATTGTAACGATTCATCTACAGCACTAAAGTATGGAAACGAAGAAGCAAAAACAGATCAGCGAACTCATCAAACGGAACTTTGGGCTGGTACTCCAACAAGAAGGTCCGATGATCTTAGAGGGCACATTTGTAACAGTAACACAAGTGGTGATGAGCTCTGATCTTGGTCAGGCCAAAATCTATGTCAGTATCTTCAATGCGAATGACAAACAATCTACATTGATCTTGCTCAGACAACACAAGCATCGTCTCCAACAGGCTCTAGTAACTCGGATACGAAAGCACGTACGGAGGATCCCTCGGATCGAGTTCTACATCGATGATACACTCGACGAAATGGAAAGACTGAACAATCTCTTCGACGAAATCAATGATAAGTAAGTTGAATTATCCGAGTATCAATAGGAATAGACACAGATATTTAGCGAAAGCATAAGACTCACACTCCCTACAAAAAGGAATATCCTAGACCGAAAACTCTATCGATACCAGTAGAAATACTTCCCACAAAGTATAGCTAGAGTATACGTACAATCGATCAAGAAACTCTATTAAATAAAGAACGAGTGGAAGACCATGATCCTCCACTCGCCAATGAAATAACTTTGTTAATTATAAGTCCAGAATACTAATCGTAATACGGGACTTCAAGATGCTTGTTATCTGCTATCTCATAGGTCTCTAATCGATTACTATCAACTTAGTGACTTGGATATCATCATCTATCTTTATCTCTACAGTGTACATTCCAACCTCCATACTCAGAGTACTAAATGGATGAGTATAAGTACCAACATTTAAGTTTTGACCTAAGCTATAGTTGCTCAGTACCATCTTACCTTGACTGTTATAGATAGAGAGTATTACATCAGTCTCATCCTTCACTACCGTATAGCTTATCATGACATCTCCAATCGTTGGATTGGGGTAGACGCTATGACTAATCGTTACATCTGATTGATCTACAGTGACTTGTACGACATCACTGACAATCTGGCTTCCATCAATGTACTCTGCTACGACCCTGTAATAGTAATTGCTAGGGGTCAATGCATCATTGTCATCAAGGCTATACACAGCATTATCTATTTGTTGAGATATCCGAGAACCAATCTCGTAGAACGTACCTCCTGTCGATTTCTCAACACTGTAGTGACTGATAGTTTGATCAGAGTTAGACGTCCAGTAGACTACATTACCATCTCCTACTCTCTCAGCTTTAATTGAAAGATTTTGGAGAGCAAGTATAGAGTTCAGTACGATACCAGCATCTATATCCGCTACGTGTTCTTCAGATGAAGTCTGGTAGTATTGTGTAGTATTGAGTCCAAAAGAATTATCAATATCACTATCCTGAGTCTCTGCAGTTGCGTTAGGTACTGTTGCCGTAAAATTAGTAGGCAAGACGAACTCTACGAAGTGATTTCTCTCTTGGAGATAGTCAACGTAGTACTCTCCAGAGTCGTCAGTAGTCCTCTCAGCTACGAGCTGGTTATCATCATTATAGACTTTGACGTCTATTCCAGCAGACAATGTCTCAGTATCATCAAATTGACCGTTACGATCCTCGTCAAACCAAACTCTACCGCCTAAGGTAGACATAGGCTCAAAGCCTGCTCCGATATCACATCTCTCATCTCCAGATCTTACAGTAAAGGTATTAGTAGTACCTTGACCATTCTGACCAGTAAGATCGCTATCTACATCTTCGCTCCCCACTCCAGCTCTCACTGGTGATAATCCGAGTGGAGGTACGACATACTCTACATAGTATGTTCCTGGAGGCACACAAGATTTCCAATATCCATCATCTGATGGAGTATTAGGTTTATGACCTGTGTACTGGTAGTCATAGAGTTCAAATGATCCATTTACCTCTTGATAAATCTCTACTTTGATTCCGTTGATCCCATTCTCTACAGCATCTATTACATCATTGTCTATCACATCATACCAGACGATTTCTCCTAGTGGTATACAGTGATAGTATCCTGCATCCCATGTCAGATCATTCTCTCCGATCTCTAGTGAAGTAACTTGTGTAGTCCCAGGACCGTTTGATCCATCTATATCACTATCACTACCGATATTAGCACCTTGGTTAGCGGCTGTCAAATCAAGACCATCGGGTGCAATGAATTGTAAGTAGTAGTCACCTGGGGTAATCTCCTCGAAGAGATATGCACCATTAGCATCCGACGTAGTAGTTGCGATTAATATCCCATTACTATTGTACAGACCAACCCATACACCTTCTATTCCTTGCTCTCCATTATCTTGGATACCATCTCCATCAGTATCCTCCCAGATATAATTACCTATACTTGCGTAAATATCTTCCATAGGTACTAATCCAAAGTCGATCGTCAAGTTCCCGTTAGAATCATTACCGTCATCAAGGTGACTTCCATCCCCTGATTCTGCCATCGGTTCACCATTCAGCGTCAGCGTGATTACAGGTGAAATAATGATACCGTCAGTAACTCCATCGCCGTTGGTATCCAACTGAATACCATTATCGTCTCCATCAATATTATCATCTGATGTACTTGTAGGTATTGATGACATAGGCAAACTTGAAGGTGGATCGAATCTCACAAAGTAATCTCCTTCGGCTAAACCATCAAACAACCAAGAACCATCAGCCTGAGTTGTTGTAGTGCTTACAACCATACCATTAGAGGCATCAATTAATTCAAGTGTTACAGTCTTTCCTTTCTCCCCTATAGACAACTCATTAGGGTCTTGAATTCCGTTGTTATTATCATCAGAGAAGATTGTCGATCCGATCATCAAGTACTGTATTTCTATCATTGCAATATCTTCATCATCCTGAGAAACATTAGACTCAGGATCAAACTCAGCACCTGCTTCGCTAGATGGGTCACTATCTTGGTCGTCACCATCATCCTCAATTATCTCTGCAACATTTACAAGAGTGGAACCTCCAAAGCTCTCATCTATGATAAAGTCTACATTTATAGTCTCACTTGTACCATTAGGCAAGCTTCCTACTACAAATGTGAGGTCAGATGGTTCTGTGATATTACCTGTTGCATCGCTTCCGATATAATTCAATCCAACTGGTGGTCTATCAGCCAATACTACATTATTCGCATCTGCTTGACCTTGATTTACAATAGTTATTGCATATGATACAAGACTACCAAGACCATATGGTCCAGTACTTGTAATTACTTTGTCAATCGCTAAGTCATAAGTCTCTGAGACTAGTCCAAAGTCAACTGTCATATCCCCATTTGCGTCAGCAGCAGCATCTTGCATACCACCAATACCTATCTCTCCTACTGGTTCTGTCCCTGGAGAGAGTGTGATGACAGGTGATACAATAATGCCATCAGACACACCATCTCCATCTGTATCCGCTTGTGATCCGTTGTCATCACCATCTACATTATCATCTGCACTAGATGTTGGTGTTGAAGAGATTGATAAGCTCGATGGAGGAGTGAACTGGATGATATAGTCACCTGGAGCCAATCCATCAAAGAGGTAATTACCATCAGCATCAGTAGTCGTCGTCGACACGACTAATCCCGTTGTAGCATCTATGAGTTCTAAGACTATTGATTTTCCTTTGGCTCCGATCCCAAACTCACCTGCGTCTTGTACGCCGTTGTCATTATTGTCTGAGAAGATTGTCGATCCGATACTCAGATAGTCAATAGTAATAGTTTCTGAATCTTCATCATCATCGTCTCCATTGCCATTCATATCTTCATCAATATTACTTCCAGTATCTGGATCACTATCGATATCATCGCCATTATCACTTATAATCTGAGCCGCATTAGTCAAGCTAGTACCAACAAAATTAGAATCTATGACAAATTGGAGTTCGACTATTTCACTTGCTCCCACAGGAAGACTTGCTACTGTAAATGTCAAACTTGGAGACTCAGATATGTTACCTCCTGCGTCACTACTCACATAATTCAATCCAGCTGGTGGTGTATCTATAAAGATGATATCTGCTGCATCTAGTGTACCTTCATTAGTGACCGTAATCGAGTATGTCAGTGTAGATCCCAAAGTGTAAGGGCCTCTTGTTGTGATCGCTTTTGCTAAAGCCAAATCAAAGAATTGTCCAATCATAATGACTTCTGCATCTTCATCATCATCATCACCATTACCATCCATGTCTTCATCAGTATTGACACTAGTATCTGGATTACTATCTATATCATCTCCATCATCTACGGTGATCTCGGCAACATTACTCAACGACGTGCCCATATAATCTTCGTCTATCGCAAATATCAAATCTACGGTCTCACTTGTACCTACAGGTAATGTTGTAATCACAAACGTCATTGGCGAAGTCTCGACAATATTACCTGCTGCATTACTATTGATATAATTTAAGCCTGTAGATGGTGTATCCACAAATTGAACATTCGCTGCATCTAGATTCCCTTCATTAGTAACCGTAATCCTATATGTGACTGTACTGCCTGCCATGTATGGCGGCACACTTGTCACTGTCTTATCTATTGCAAGGTCATAGCTAGCTGGGATCAATCCAAAGTCAACTGTCATATCTCCATTGGTGTCATTGGCATCATCTTGAGCTCCACCTATACCTGTCTCGCCTATTGGCTCTGTACCTAGGTCTAGGGTGATGATTCCTGATGCGATCAGACCATCTGTC
>CALLAW010000075.1 GCA_938001865.1 uncultured Saprospiraceae bacterium
ACTGTATCTAGCTGTGACAGGATGCGAGGACCAATGATTGTCGCCTTCTGATTGTCATAGCTCGTGAGGAGTTGTATCGCCTTATCGTCTACTGGGAGCATGACTGATTGGCCATTTCGCTTGACTGTGATCGACTTAGCATCGTCAAATACTATCCCAGTAACGATCTCTCTAGCACCGAACTTCTCTATGATCTTATCCCCTATCTTAGAGATGTGATCTCCATCCTGTAGACCGAGTTGCATCCCTACACTATCTACGTAGATCCCCTCAGTGATACTCTGATTAGGGGTATAGCTCTTGCCAAATGAATAGAACAACATGCCAAAGATGAAAAACCCGAGAACAAAATTGACAAATACCCCACCGAGCATAATGATCAACCGCTGCCAAGCTGGCTTAGATCTAAACTCCCAAGGCTGCGGCTCTCCAGCCATCTGGTCTCTATCAAAACTCTCGTCTACCATCCCAGCAATCTTGCAATATCCTCCTAGCGGCAACCAACCAATCCCCCACTCTGTCTCTCCTATCTGCTTAGAAAACAACGAAAAGTATGGATCAAAAAAGAGGTAAAACTTATCGACCCGAGCTTTGAACCACTTAGATGGCCAATAATGGCCAAACTCATGGAGTACAACTAGGATCGATAGACTAAGCAAAAACTGAAGTGCAGTAATCATAAGCAAGATTAATCAAGAGACTTTGATCGTCAGAATAGTCGGCGACCTGATCGTCTCTGTCTAAGTACACAAATGTAAGAAGTCATCATCAAACGAACGAGTGAGTACATGAGAGATCTCCTTGACTCTGTAAGACTTCATCATATCTACCACGTCACCCTTCCTTGACTGGAGATTACAAACACTAGCGATTCGTCATACAGGAGCTTGTTTTTTTTGCCTATCCGATCAATTCACCGAGAGCTTACTATATATTATTGATGACAACAGAGATTAAAACAACCTCCAAAATTCTACTTTTAGCTACTTTACATCCTAACTTGCAGTATGATGTCTATTCGCAACAGTTTGGGAGTACTCTTGAGTGTATTGATCAGTATGTTGGTCGTGCTCTCACTCCCTGCTCAGCTCATGGATGACTTCAGTGATGGAGACATTGAGAGTACTCCATCTTGGTCGGGTGATACGGAAGATTTTATGGTCAATGCTGATGGCCAATTGCAGCTTGATGCCAATATACCTGGAGAGAGTCACCTGTATACACAAGTAATGTTTCCCGATAGTGTCCGATGGTCTGGGTACGCATTATTTGACTTTGCCCCGTCTGCTAATAATAATGGTGCCATCTATCTGGCCATAGATAATACAGATATTACGCTTGCTAATGGCTATCTCCTCCGATTGGGGGAGAATGGGAGTGACGATGCCATCCGACTGATCAGACTCGATGCTGGCGAAGAGACTCTCTTAGCGTCAGGGAGCTTAGGTGCTGTGGGGGGAGATCCTGCAGAGTTTTCCTATCAGATTACCTATGATAGTCAAGGGTTATGGACTGGATTATTTGGATACAATGGAGCATTTCCAGTTGAAGAATTTAGCATCTTAGAGACGTCCCATCTGATGTCTTCTCTCCAATATTTTGGAGTAGGCACCAAGGTTACCTCTAGCAATGTTGACAATATCTTCTTTGATGATTTCATCATAGAGGAAGACCTACCAGATACGACGGCTCCTAGCCTCGTCTCTATCAATGTAGTAGATCCACAGACTCTCGAGGTCTTATTCGATGAGCCGATGGATATGCTTAGCCTGAGTCAGACATCCAACTATTTCCTCTCACCAGGTGGCCAACTGCCTACACAAGTGCTACTGGATGAGGAGAGTCCCTTGAGTGCTACACTGACTTATGACCCTGCATTGCTCGGCAGTACTCAATACATGCTGATGGTAGGTGGTTGTACAGACCTTGCGGGAAATGTGATGCTCGATGCATTCCTTAGCTTCCTTATCCCCGAATCACCGCAGGAAGGTGATCTCCATCTCTCCGAGATACTCTTTGACCCGTACATCGATCAGTCAGACTTTGTAGAGATCTACAACAGTAGTGACAAGGTGATCTCACTCAACGGTGTCTATATCGAAAATCAAGACAAAAACGAACGAAATAGCATAGAAGGTGATCTCATCATGCTTCCACAAAGTTATCTAGCGATCTCTCCTGATACAGCGATGCTCAAGCTAGAGTACGCTGTCCCAGTAGAAGCCAAGTTTACAGAGCAAGATATCCCATCATTTAACAATAGTGATGGTAACTTCAGTATCGGGAGCAATGTGAGTGGTACTGATGTCACCTATGAGTCATTTGATTATGATGAAGACTTCCACCACTCACTGATCGATGATACCGAGGGAGTTAGTCTTGGACGACTGTCTTATATCTCAGAGGCTAACTCTCAGACCAACTGGATCTCTGGTACGGAGAATACTCGCTATGCTACACCAGGATATGCTAATAGTGGATCGATAAATCTCTTGACACCACTTGATGATTTCGTCGAGTTAGAGTCTAAGGTCTTCTCTCCCAATGGTGATGGTGATACCGAGATGCTGACTCTGCTCTATGAGCTAGACAAGGAAGGTTACCTAGCTTCAGTCCAGATCTATGATTATCGCAATCAACTCGTCCACCAATTATCTAACAATCAATTGATCGCCTCCAAAGACTTCATGATCTGGGATGGCGTCTATGCGGATGGGACCAAGGCACCAGTCGGTCCATATATCATCTCTATAAGCGTCTTCCATCCTGATGGAGAGGTTATGAATAAAAAGTTGGTTGCTGTACTTGCGGATTTTTTAGATTGAGTACATTTGTAGATATCTGATTTGAACAAACCATTACAATATATCATAGCTATAAGCCTTGTCATCCTGACATTGCTCTGCATCTTTCCGCTCGATCTATCACTTGCCAAGAAGCTTTCGGAGAGGGCTGTATTGCTGATGTTTGGGATGTTGGGTGTGGGACTGTTGGGTCTGATGCTGAGCAAGCAGCAGATCCTCTATACAGGCATGGCATGTGCCGCAGCGCTATGCCTTTTCCTCAAAGGAGAATCTAATGGGTCTATTGTATTTCCTTCAAAAAATGACATCTCAGACTTCGAGGTATTACATCTCAACTTGAGTTCCATTAGTGAAGGATATGATGCTGCTCTCAATAGGATCATCGCTTATGACTCAGACTTTATCTCATTCCAAGAAGTGACTCCAGAGTGGAATGCCTTTCTCAGACAGAAGTTGGCTGAGACTTATCCGTATAATGCTACGATCGTCAGACCCGATCCTTTCGGAAAAGCAATCTACTCTAAGCAAAGGCTCAACACGAAAAAAAACCTTTACACAAGTGAGAAACCTCTCCTCTCTGTAACATTTACAGAAAGTGGCAGAGAGATCTCTCTCATCAGTGCCTATCTCTCACAGAGTATAGATAAGCAAGGTCTCGAAAGTGCCAAACTGACCTTGGACAAGCTTGAAGAGATCGTAGCAGAGAGTAAGTCTCCGATGATCGTACTTGGGGATTTTAACCTGACTTATTGGTCCAATGAAATTAGAGATTTCAGATCAATAACACAACTCAATAACAGTAGGAGGACGATTTCTCTTTCCTCATTTCATATTCCATTTGACCACATCTTTTACTCCGATCATATAGAGTGCACAGAGTTTGAGGAGATTACTCACGATGATGGTCACTTAGGAATCAAAGGAAGTTATCAACTCTCTTTCATTAACTAATATCCTAGTAGTGTGACGACAAGGTTCAAGACACTCAATTTAATTAATATCATCATCTTATGGGATTTGCATACGGTATAGACCATCTAACAGCATCTAAGGCTCTACTGATAGCTCGGAATCAACTCCAAGGTATCGTCAATCAAGAGACTCGTAATCGTGTAGAGCAGTCCTATCAATCAGTCGTTACTATTGCTAGCGGAGATGCTGCTGTGTATGGGATTAACACCGGATTTGGTCCATTGTGTAATACTATTATCTCAAAGGAAAACACAGGTAAGCTCCAAGAAAACTTGCTCCTCAGTCACTCAGTAGGTGTCGGTAATCCAATCCCCTTAGAAATAGCGAAACTCATGCTGATCCTCAAGGTCCATGCCCTTTGCAAAGGGTACTCGGGTATCTCTACTGAGATAGTGGATAGGATACTCTGGCATATAGAGAATGATGTCATCCCGGTGGTGCCTGAGCAGGGCTCTGTCGGTGCCTCAGGTGACTTAGCGCCACTGTCCCACCTCTTCATCCCATTGCTTGGCGAAGGTGAGGTCTTCTCTGACGGCAAGAGACTACCTAGTCTGGAAGTGCTTCATCAGTATGGCCTCCGACCACTCAAGCTCCACCCTAAGTCTGGATTAGCCTTGATCAATGGGACACAGTTCATCGCTGCACATGCGATACAGGTCATCGAGACATTGCATAGCTGTCTCTCTCATGCCGATCTGATCGCAGCTATGATGATAGAGGGGATAGAGGGTTCGCAGAGTCCATTCGATCCCAATCTCCATCTGGTAAGACCACATCCAGGAAATCTCTATGTCGCTAGCAGGATTAGTCATCTGCTCAAGGGTTCTGCCATTGTAGAGTCTCATAAGGACTGTGACAAAGTGCAAGACCCTTACTCACTCAGATGTATCCCGCAGGTACATGGAGCATCTCGTAACGCTTGGCAACATCTCAAACAAGCCCTAGAGATCGAAATAAATGCCGTGACTGATAATCCAATTATCATGAACTCAGACTATACTATTAGCGGAGGCAACTTTCACGGGCAGCCTCTGGCACTCCCGATTGATTATGCCTGCTTGGCAGCTGCAGAGCTCGGAAGTATCTCAGATAGACGCAGTTATCTTTCCCTAGAGGGAAATAGAGGCTGTACCCCTAAGCTCCTCGTCGAGAGCACTGGACTCAACTCTGGATTTATGATTCTCCAATATACGACTGCAGCACTTGTCAGTGAAAACAAAGGACTCTGCTTCCCGTCTAGTGCTGATAGCATCCCTACATCTCTAGGCCAAGAAGATCACGTCAGTATGGGATCAATCGGAAGTAGGAAGGCCCTACAAGTGTGTCACAACCTCGAAAAAATACTTGCCATCGAGCTCCTCTGTGCAGCACAAGCCTTAGACTTTAGACGACCACTGAAGTCCACCCTTACCATCGAAGCTGCACATAATGCTCTCAGACAGAGAGTGCCACACGTGACAGACGATCGGATATTTAGCGTCGATATTGAGAAGTCTATTGAGCTGATCAAGAGCAGGTCACTCCTCAGTCTTGGTGATATTGGTGCAGTCGATGCTCAGCATGATCTTTATCCTGACTTTGGTGTTTACTAATCAATCTACATTACTCTACTCCTCACACTCATCGAGATATCAAGTATGACATTCAGAGACCAAATCAGACAAGGAATACCAGCAACACTGCCAGCCTACCCCAAGCGTCATAAGGATGCCAATCCAGCGCCAAAGAGAAAAGCAATCCTCAGCACTGACGAAAAACAGTTGGCACTAAGGAATGCTCTGAGGTACTTTCCACAAGAGTGGCATGAGATACTGTGTAAGGAATTCCTAGAGGAGCTCGATGCTGATGGTCGGATCTATATGCGTAGATTCCAACCAGACTATGAGATGTATGCTCGACCGATCCAAGACTATCCCGCTAAGACTCAGCAGGCAGCAGCAATCATGCTGATGATTCAGAATAATCTAGATCCCAATATTGCACAACATCCTGATGAGCTCATCACCTATGGAGGCAATGGTGCAGTCTTCCAGAATTGGGCCCAATACTTACTGACTCTGCAGTATCTCTCTGAAATGACTGAGGACCAGACGCTACATATGTACTCTGGACATCCCATGGGTCTCTTCCCTTCATCACCATCTGCACCACGTGTCATCGTGACCAATGGTATGATGATTCCCAACTACTCTAAGCCTGATGATTGGGAGCGGTACAATGCACTCGGAGTGACCCAGTATGGTCAGATGACGGCTGGATCATACATGTATATCGGTCCGCAAGGTATCGTCCATGGGACTACGATCACAGTGATGAATGCATTCAGAAAGATCTTAGACCCTAGCGATAGTCCACGAGGGAAGGTCTTCTTGACTGCTGGATTAGGTGGGATGAGTGGGGCACAGCCTAAGGCAGGTAATATCTGTGAGTGTATCACCGTCTGTGCCGAGGTCAACCCCAATGCTGCCACTAAACGACACGAACAAGGCTGGGTAGATGTCCTCATCGATACCATCGATGACTTGACAGATCGAGTGAAAAGAGCCATCTCAAATAAAGAAATCGTGTCCATCGCTTATATCGGCAATATTGTCGATGTGTGGCAAGCATTCTACGATGAAGAGATTATGATTCATGTCGGATCTGACCAGACATCTCTGCACAACCCTTGGGCTGGTGGTTACTATCCAGTTGGTCTCAGCTACGCAGATGCTAATGCATTGATGATAAGTGATCCCACACTATTCAAGCAGAAGGTGCAGACTACACTGATCAAGCATGCTACCCTGATCAATCAGCATGCAGCAAGAGGGACATACTTCTTTGACTATGGCAATGCATTTTTGCTCGAATCATCTCGGGCAGGCGCTGATATCTTAGCTGCGAATGGGATAGACTTCAAGTACCCATCTTATGTCCAAGATATCCTTGGTCCAATGTGTTTTGACTATGGGTTTGGGCCATTCAGATGGGTATGTGCTTCGGGTGAGAGTACAGATCTAGATCTTACTGATCAGATCGCTTGTGACATCTTAGAATCACTCAGGGTAAATGCAACACCAGACATCTCACAACAACTGGATGACAATATCAAATGGATCAAAGAAGCAAAGGAAAACAAGCTCGTGGTCGGATCTCAAGCGAGAATACTCTATGCAGACTCTCAAGGTCGGATAGAAATCGCCAAAGCATTTAACGCAGCAGTCAAAGACGGTAAGTTGAAGGGACCGATCATCCTAGGGAGAGATCATCATGATGTCAGTGGGACAGACTCACCTTACAGAGAGACCAGCAATATCTATGACGGGAGCAAGTTCACAGCGGACATGGCTATCCATAATGTGATCGGTGATAGCTTCAGAGGTGCTACATGGGTAAGTATCCACAATGGTGGAGGCGTAGGATGGGGAGAGGTGATCAATGGAGGTTTCGGTATGCTCTTAGATGGGAGTGATGATGCGAGGCAGAGATTAGAGTCTATGCTCTTCTATGATGTCAATAATGGTATCTCTAGACGGAGCTGGGCTCGTAATCAAGGCGCCATAGATGCGATTAAGCGAGAGATGGAGAGGACTCCCAATCTCAAAGTGACACTGCCTAACCTAGTAGATGAGAGGACATTCAATGACTTGGATGTCTGATGATCATACTGTCATACCACAGAGGACATTCTAATCTCTCTTGCCTATTACTATTGCGTTGACTTCCATAAACTGTTCATTTGATTGACTCTCCTGTTAGCAATTGAGTCAAGTTCGTCTGATCCATAATATTCCAAACAGTATTTTATCATTGGTAATCCATTGAGTTCATCTCTTTCGACTTGATTCATTCCCTTGAGATATTTGTCGTAGTATTTAGCGCTATCCTGCTTTGCTTGTCTAATTGTTGGTTGTACAATTGTATCAATATATCTATACTGATCTAGACCAAATGGAAAGTCTTGTGCAGCACTTCGGTCAATATTCAATAGGTTTCTGATTTCAGATGATCGATTGTATCCTAGAAACATACACCTTTGGAAAGTGACATTTTTATACTCCTGTTTCCAGTTGTTAATCGCTGTAGTTTCATGCAGATTTTTTTCTTGCATATGAGTTTGGTTCCCTTTCTTACATGAAGAAATTACAGCAATCAAGGTTAATAATTTGAATACTCTTCTCATATCGTTTTTTTATTCGCTTGCTTGTCATAAACAATGATACCAATTGTCTCTCTGAGATAGGAGTAGATAATTTGATAGACAAAAAAAGGGATGAAACCGTGACGGCTTCATCCCTTCTCTTATTTATATCTATTTGGAAAAAAAATTCTATTCGTTGTCTATCCTTCCAATTTGAATCTTACTGGTAGTGTGTAGAGTACTTTTACAGGTCTACCTCTTTGTTTTCCTGGCGTCCACTTCTCTGGTAGATTGTTCATCCCGTTGACTACTAGCTCTGCGGCTGATCCGCAACCTGCTCCGATATCTCTAACGATTTTTACATCTTCTACACTTCCATCCGTCCCTACGACAAACTGGAGTACACACATCCCTTCGACACCATTCTCTCTAGCGATTGCTGGATACTTAAGGTTCTTATAGATGTACTGCAGCATTTTGCCTTGAGCACATTCCTCTTTGGCCTTATTATCTCCTGGCTCGTTTTCACATCCTGGAAATCTTGGCATCTGCTCCACTACTTTGAATATTTCCTCCTGCTTGGGTGGTGGTGGCGGCGGTGGTGGTGGCGGTGGTGGTGCCTCTTCTTTCTCGATTACTGGCTCTGGCTCGTCGACTACCGTCTCTTCATCAATTGATGTATCCTCAAATACTGGCTCCTCTTCTTCTTCGATTTCTTCTTCTGGTACCTCTTCGATCACCGGTGGTGGTGGCGGAGGTGGTGGTGGTGGCGGTTCTGCAGTACGCGGTGGCTCGATCTCGATCTCCTCGTCTAGCTCGAGAGCATCATCTGGGATGAAGACCTCTTCAGCGTAGTTAGTCCAGCTAAATGCAAAGATAGTCGTCAATAATGCTGCAGCCAATCCAAACATAAAGAGTGGACGTGACAGGCTGAATGCGTTGACATCTGGGTACTTAGCTCTTGCAGTCAATGGCGAAGACCATGAGGCATCGGCATACTTTTCTGTCAGACCATCACTCTTAGACTTGTAGTACATCCTAAGGAAGAAGATGAGTCCAACAACCAAGGCCGCGAGTGCTAGCAATGCTACTACCACCATTGAACCGGTTAATGAAATATCATTCATAATTTTTAAAATTAATTTATTTCTAAAGTTTTCTTATTGTTTGATTGTAGTGTGAATTAGTCAGATTCGACACTCAATTTCTTAACTAACACAAATAACCAAATTCCGACGAGACTTCCAATAATATTGGCAAGAATATCATAAAAATCAAACATTCTTGTCGTAGTTAATGTCTCCTGACAAATCTCCATTGCGATTCCAAATCCGATACTCACTATTGCAACTAGAGTTAATGACCATTGTCGATAACCGATGGCAATAAGATAAGAGAGGATCAAATACATGAAAACATGGGACAATTTATCAATACCGATGATGGTATATGAAGGCATCTCTTCGAATGGATAAAGACTCAATACGACTAACGTTATAGCGTATAGATACAAGTAAAGTCTCTTCATTAGAGTCGACTTAGTCAGTATATGATAGAGAGATGCGATTGTAGCGGAGTTTTGGTGTATGGCTACCTCACATTTTTATGAAAATAAACCAGAAAAGATACGTAATAGGCTATCCTACGAGGGAGTGATACTCTTCATGACTCATGAGCTCATCTAGCTGTGCTGCATCAGAGATCTCTATCTTGATCAGCCAACCATCACCGTAGGCATCAGAGTTGACTAGTCCTGGTTCGTCTTCTTCGTTTTCGTCCAATTTAGGATTAAACTCTAAGACCTTTCCGCTTACGGGCATATAGAGATCAGAGGTAGTCTTGACTGCCTCTACTGTACCGAAGACTTCGTCTTTGGCAATCTCATCACCTACTGTATCTATCTCGACATAGACGATCTCTCCGAGTTCGCCTTGAGCAAAATCAGTGATACCGATGGTTGCAGTATTATCATCATGTACAAGCACCCACTCGTGCTCTTTGGTGTATTTAAGATTTGCGGGGATATTCATATTAGCTCTTTCTTTATTTAGTTGGTTTGTAGGGTTATTACGATACAGATTTTACAATTTCTTTCATTTTCTCAAAAGTATGCGACTTAGGTCTCTCCAGTGGGAAGCCTAATGCTCTTGACCAGCAGCTATTCGCTAGGACACCGAGAGCTCTAGACACTCCGAAGAGGACAGTGTAGTATCCATACTCTTTGAGGCCGTAGTGTACGAGTAAGGCACCTGAGTGAGCATCCACATTGGGCCATGGATTCTTTACTTTGCCCAAGCTATCTAAGATACCTGGTACGACATCGAAGAGATTCCATACGATATTGACATAATCATCATCTTGGATATACTCTTCGGCAAATGTCTTCTGAGCTGTAAATCTTGGATCGGGCTTACGGAGTACTGCATGACCGTATCCAGGGATCACTTGGCCGCTATCGAGAGTATCTTGTACGTATTGTGCTATTTGCTCTTTGCTTGGCTTGGTCGTGCCTAGCTTCTCTGTCATACTGAAGATCCACTTGATTACCTCTTGATTAGCTAATCCGTGGAGTGGACCAGCAAGAGATGCCATACCTGCTGCAAAACTGAGATAGACATCACTGAGTGTACTATTGACAAGGTGTACAGTATGGGCAGAGGCATTACCACCTTCATGATCGGCATGGATCGTGAGGTACAGTCTCATCAGGCTCTTGAAGTCTGGATCATTATGGCCTAGCATATGGGCAAAGTTCGCTGCCCAGTCGAGTGACTCGTCTGCTGCGATGTGCTCACCATTATGATAAGTACGTCTATAGATATATGCTGCGACATGTGGCAATTTAGCGATGAGGTTCATTGCGTCTTCGTAAGTTGCATCCCAGTAGTCATGCTTAGACATCCCTTCGCTATACTTCTGAGAGAAGATACTATCACTCTGCATTGCAGTGATTGCAAGTACAAATTGTGTCATCGGGTGAGTATCTGCTGGCAAGGTATCGAGTACTTTGTAGACAGAGTCGGAGACTTTTGCTCTTTTTTCCCATTCGTCAGATAGCCAATTGACTTGCTCTTGAGTAGGGATCTCATCTACCAGCATCAACCAGAAGAGACCTTCGGGTAGTGGTTCTTTACCTCCTGGAGCTTTGGGTAATATTTCTTTCAATTCTGGGATAGTGTATCCTCTAAATCTTATGCCCTCTTGAGCATCGAGTTGTGATGCCTCCCAGATCATACTCTTCACTCCTCTCATACCTCCAAAGACCTGCGCCACTTTGACTTGATCTACGATTACATTCGCATTCTCTTTACTAAATGCTCTCATTTCTGCTTTGAGTGCAGTTGCTTTCTCTTCAAATTTCTTTTTCAGTAGATCCATGGGTGTTTAGTAGTTTTTTATGGTAAAGAATAGATACATCTAATTTGTTCACAATATACGACACCTTGAGGTTGTCTGCACGGTCTCTCACAACAATTTTAAAACGCTATATTTGTGTACCCAGTCTTGGAGATGTCATCACCTGATTCATCATCAAGCTGTCATCTCTCTAACCTTAATCTACTCCACATTGATCCTTATAGACGAAGTACTGATCGAAGCCCAAGTCACTGGCGAATGTTTCGCTTGTAATCTCACTGCATGCAAGGGTGCCTGTTGCTGGGAAGGCGACTTCGGAGCACCACTAGATCCAGATGAAGTAGAGACAATAGAGATGCTCTTGCCGCAGATACTCCCGATGCTCAGCGATGAAGCTAGAGAGATCATCAAGGGTGATGGTCATGTAACATACTATCCAGAGATGAAGCAAGACGGTACTCCACTCGCTAAGGATAAGTCATGTGTCTACCTTGTAAGGAAAGGTGACATCGCGATGTGTGCTTTTGAGATATTGGAGTCAGAGTCCAAGTCTGATTGGAAGAAGCCCATCAGTTGCCATCTCTATCCTATCAGAATCGAAAAAAACCCCCAGACAGGTTTCAGCATGATGAGATACGACCACTGGGATATCTGCAATCCAGCAATCACGCATGGTCAGCAGTCTCAGACTAAGGTCTTTGAGTTTGCCAGAGATGCCATCATCCGTAAGTACGGCCAAGAGTTCTATGACAGACTCGAGATGATCGCTAATCGCTAAAGCAGATATTAATATAATATAAGATGTCTCTCAATGAGTTGTTAAGAAGGACTCCTTGGGGTTAAAATGCCGTTAAACCAAGGGTAAAAACTAATGAAAGGACTCACAAAACTGTACTCTTATCAAATGAATCTAGATTTTATAATTAGAAATTCTATTTTTACATCACTTTTTAAAATTGTAACATTATGAAAAAAATACTCCTAACACTCAGCGTAGCATTAATGGTCGCTACTGCATCATATGCTCAGAGAATAGCAATCGTAGATGTCAATAGCCTCCTCGAGGGAATGACAGAATATACGTCTGCACAAAGTGATATCGATAATATCTCAGCTCAATGGCGACAAGATATCGCCAAAGACTATGACCAGATCAAAAGTATGTACAACAAGTATCAAGCAGAGCAAGTCCTGCTCAGTGATGATGCTCGTAAGCAGAGAGAAGATGAAATCATGGACTACGAAAAGGCTGTAAGAGAAAAGCAAAAACAAAGATTCGGTGCAGAAGGTGACCTTTTCAGAAAAAGACAAGAATTGGTCAGACCGATTCAGGATAAAGTATTTGCGGCGATCGATACTTATGCCAAAGAGAGAGGATATGACCTCATCTTTGATAAAGGTGGTGCTGCAGGTCTCTTGTTTGCCACTGACGAATTTGACAAGACAGAGGATATTAGGAGAAAACTCTAACAGAGAGCAATCACCAGAAATCACTCAGATAACTCATTATAACTACTTAATAAAATTATGAAATCTACTAATTTATTCTTGATACTTTGCATTTGCTTTGCTTCAGTGTCATCTCTTACTGCCCAGAAGTTTGCCTATATCAATTCGCAAGAGTTGATCAGTGAACTCCCAGAAGTAAAAGAAGCTAACTCTAACATCGAAGCTTTCCAAAGTCAACTCCAGAGAAAAGGTCAAGAAATGATCCAAGCTCTCCAGACTAAGTATGCTGCTGTGGAGCAGAATAGAGATAGTTACTCTCCAATCGAGCTAGAGCAAGAAGCTCAAAAACTCAAGGATGAAGAGGCGCAGATTCTCCAATTTGAACAGTCTAGTCAGCAAAAAATCTTAGAAAAGAGTGAAACCCTCCTAGCACCAATCCGTACAAGGATAGAGGCTGCTATCAAGGAGGTAGCTGATGAGAATGGCTATGATTATGTCTTTGACTATAGTATGGGCCTCGTACTCTATGCTAATGAAGAGACTAATATCGGTAATCTAGTAAAAGCCAAGCTAGGTCTGTAAATGCAGACTAGACACTAAGATTTATCATAGGATATTTCCTTAAATAGAATAACTCAATTAACGAAGAGGCTGTCCACCAGACAGTCTCTTTTTCTTTTTGCCTTGTTTTGCATTTAGCAATAGCGACACACCAGTGTTAACACTGGACACTTAGCCTACTTCAGCACATCTCCCAAAGTTAGAGCTGATGCTCTTGATCTGAGTACAAACTGACCAACCACTTACTCATAGCTCAAAAAAGCAAACAATTCATTTAGTCATAAGAGCAATAATGAGTAACTTGGACCAACTGTGAGTATTTGGTATCCTACCAAGAGCAGAGTACGGAGTGGCATACACCACAAACTACCTTATATTCAATGAGTCAGTCAACTTTATATTCAAAGCGAAAAAAATAATACGAAATGAATCAAATTCAACTTTATGGAGCAGATTGGTGCCCCGATTGTGTCAGAGCAAAATCGTATCTCAAAGAAAATAAAATTACTTATGAGTTTATCGATGTTGACTTAGATGAAGCAGCAACCAAAAAAGTAGAATCAATAAACAATGGTAAGCGGATCATACCAACAATTATTATCAACGGAAAATCTTATACCAACCCCAGTAATGCTCAATTGGCATCAGCACTTGGGATCAATGACAATTTTCACATTATAGTATACGGAGCCGATTGGTGTCCTGATTGCCGCAAGTCTAAAGCATTTCTAAAGGATAATAAGATAAATTTTCAATACATAGATATAGATAATAATGAATGGTCTATCCCGATAATCACTAAGATTAATAATGGTAAAAGGAAGATACCTACCATAATTATCAATAATGATACTGTCCTGGTGGAGCCCGAAAATGAAGAACTGCGACAAGCACTAAAACTCGATGAAGTCAAAGAAGAAAGAATATTTGATAGTATCATTATAGGCGGTGGAGCTGCAGGGCTTACTACCTCGATCTATGCTCAAAGAGACAGATTCGATACGCTGATATTAGAGAAGAAAACAATTGGTGGCAATGCCTTCCTTACCCAAAAAATTGAAAATTATCCTGGGTTTACTTCTATCTCTGGTCCTGATTTAATGGACAAAATGGAAGAACAGGCAAAGACATATGGAGCCACAATCAAAACAGGAGAAGATGTAATCTCAATCGAAAAAGAAGAAGAATTATTCAAGATAAAAACTCATACTCAAGACTATCTGGGTAAGACAGTAGTACTCTCAACTGGCTCCACATATCGTCAACTAGGGATCCCTGGTGAAGCTGATTTGATCGGTTCTGGTGTACACTTTTGTGCAACATGTGACGGTGCATTCTATCGAGAAAAAGATATCATCGTCATAGGTGGCGGCAACTCTGCTCTAGAAGAGGGTATCTTCTTAGCAGGATTTTGCAAAAGTGTAAAAATCGTTCATATCCTTCCTGAGTTTACTGCAAGTGAAACCTATACAGAAAAACTGAGTTCAGTTAAAAATATATCGACCTATTTGAATAAAAAATCGTTGGAGTTTATCGCTGATGAGAATGGAATATTCAAAGGTGTGAAGATAGAAGACAATGAAACCAAAAATCAAGAAGTATTACATGCAGATGGAGTCTTTGTTTTTATCGGTCTAATCCCCAATACTAAGCCATTTGAAAACATCATTGAACTCAACGATAGAGGCTTTATCAAGACTACAGGTCTTGCACAGACATCAATAGATGGAATCTTTGCCGCTGGAGATTGTAGAGAAGGCGCTATAGCACAGGTAGCAGCAGCAACTGGCGAAGGCGTACTAGCAAGTTATGGAGTCAAGGACTACCTTAAATAAGAGCAATACTGACAGCAAGAGCAATTGGGGATTACAGGGTACTGTTGGAGTAAGGTATAATGAGGGGTTCGCTATCACTCACCATCTTCGAGTGTGGCATCCACCTGAGCTGTATCAGGATCTGTCTTGTCTTCATCCGACTTCTTATCCTCCTTGAAGAGATCTCTGTAGAAGAGGATAATGCCTACAACACCAATAGAGATAGCGCTATCTGCAACATTAAATACAGGCTTGAAGAACAGAAATGGACGACCACCCCAGAATGGTAACCAATCAGGAAGACGAGTATCAATGAGAGGAAAGTAAAACATATCCACAACCCAACCTTGGAGGAATCCAGCGTAACCGCCTCCCTCTGGAAACATCTCAGCGAGTCCACCATGATATGTGCTCTCAGAGAAGATGAGTCCGTAGAATGCTGAGTCTATGATATTACCAATAGCACCAGCCACGATAAGAGCAAAACAAATGATCACTCCCTTCCTCTCCATAGCCTTGATCATGCCAGAGATCAGGTAAAAAAGAAATCCTACCATCAAAATACGAAAAATCGAAAGGATATACTTGCCTATCACTCCACCAAAGGAGATGCCAAATGCCATACCATCATTCTCTATAAAGTGAATCTTGGCCCACTCAAGACCCAAGATATCGAACCCACCTCTATACGGAATAGATGTCTTGACATAGATCTTGAGTGCTTGATCGAGAATCAAAACAGTCAAGACGACCAAAGTTACTATAGTGCTTCTTTTCAAATCGAATCATGTATTTACTCGTGCAAAGAAAGAAGAAAATATTAACTTTTCTGCTTTGCTTCTATACTGAGTGTAGCATGAGGTACTACTAAGAGTCTTTTCTTATCTATCAATTTGCCAGTTTCTCGGCAGACTCCATACACTTTATTGGCTACTCTAGATTGGGCATTCTGTAAGTGTCTGATGAGTTTCTTTTGGCGTGAAGCCATTGTCATCATCCTCTCTTGCTCTACAGTACCATTACTATCATCTATCCCTCTTACCCTTGCGTCCTCACTCTCGCCAAACTCTGATATCTGATTGATGTAGTACTCAAGTTGATTCTGAGCTTCTATTAGCTTTTCTTCTATAATTTTACCAAACTCTGCTAATTCTTCATCAGAGTACCGAGTCACTTCATTTGCCATAGTCCATCCTGTTTATTACCCACACTACACTATTATGGCGAAAAATGTTCCAAAAGGTCAGATTTCTCTACCTTTGCGGTTCAATCTTGACGCCTTCTTAACATTTTTAAGAGGTTTAACTATTTTTTCAGGTTTAATGCAAAAGCCATGAAACAACTCTATAATAAGGTAGATAAGACAGTCCTCAAACAACAAATCTTATCAGATAAGAGAGACCGCAAGACTCTCTCATTCTATGTGTATCAACAATTGCCCAATCCTCAGTTCTTCAGAGATCACTTCTATCTCTTGCTCTCAGAGTGTGAGGTCCTTGGGAGGATCTATGTAGCCAAGGAGGGTGTCAATGGGCAGATGTCTGTACCTACAGATCGTGTCCAAGACTTCATCGATGCGATGCACTCTATTACCTTCCTGCAAGCTATTCGCCTCAACTTTGCGATAGAAGATAATGGGAAGTCCTTCTTCAAGTTAGCAATCAAGGTCAGAGATAAGATCGTAGCAGATGGGCTACAAGATGAGACCTTTGATGTAACTGACAGAGGGACACACCTCAGTGCTGAAGGTTATAATACTCTTGTAAAAGAAAAAAACACTATCGTAGTAGATATGCGTAATCACTATGAAAGTGAAGTTGGCAAATTCAGACAAGCGATTACACCTGATGTAGAGACATTTAAGGAAGCCCTACCACTCGTAGAGTCATTGCTAGCTGACAAGAAAGATCATAATATCATCATGTACTGTACAGGTGGTATCAGATGCGAGAAAGCATCGGCCTACTACAAGCATAAGGGATTCGCTAATGTCTATCAGCTCGAAGGTGGTATCATCGAATATGCTCGCCAAGCCAAAGAGCAAGGTATCGAAAATCACTTCATCGGTAAGAACTTTGTCTTCGACGAACGACTAGGAGAACGCATCAGTGAGGAGGTCATCTCTAACTGTCATCAGTGTGGCAAGCCATCAGATATCCACCGTAACTGTAGCAATGATGCTTGTCACATCCTCTTTATCCAGTGTGAGAGCTGTGCTGATGCCTATAATCATACCTGCTCCACTAAGTGTAAAGATTTCAATGGACTACCACAGGAGGAGAGAGTCAAGCTCAAAGCGACGACAGAGTTTAATGGGACTAAGTTTGGTAAAGGAAGATACAAAGCTGCGAGGAATGCAGAATTGGATAAGACATAAGTCTATGACTAAACTAGTGGCGGATCAGTATCCGAGACCGCCACTGTAATTACTTCGATCTTAGTGTCAGACATCTCTTCGATGGCATAGGTAGTATGGTCATGGATGATCTTCTCTCCGACCTCAGGAATCCTACCAGTATGAGTCACCAAGAATCCTGACAGTGTCTGATACTCGCCTTCTGGGATGTTGAGTAATTCATATTTCTCATTGAGTTGATCAATCTCTAGTCTGCCAGAGAATCTAAATGATCTCTCATCAATCTGCTCTTCGAGGTAATCCTCGGAGTCGTGCTCGTCTTCAATCTCTCCGAAGATCTCTTCGAGGATATCTTCTAGAGTGATAATACCAGCAGTACTCCCAAACTCGTCAACTACCACTGCGATAGACGTCTCTTCTCTGATGAAACTGTGTAAGAGGTCATTGAGATTCATTGCCTCTGGGACAAATGGAATCTCTATCGCGATAGATTGGACAGACTTAGGATTAGTCAAGAGTTGTTGGTGATGCACATACCCGGTAATCTCTTCGATATCATCATCGATGAGGATGATACGTGAGAGTTTGGTCTCTTGGATGACTTGGATTAGCTCAGGGATCGTCCCAGTGATATCAAAATGTACAATCTCCGTCCGAGGGACCATACAGTCTCTGACCTTACTCTCTTTGAGATTGAGAGCATTAGTCAGTATCTCTTTGTCTATCTGTTCACTTTCTTCAGTGATGTTCTCTTCTAAGTAGTCCTCTAGGTCTACTTCGCTGAGTCGATAATCAATCTTCTTAGCTTCTACATTGAATATCCTTAGGATCCCATTGGTGATTCCTGTCATGATCCATGTCGGAAAAGCGAGAAAATATTGAAAAAACACAAGTGGATAAGTCAGTGCTGACAGTACTTGATTAGAGTAAAGACTAAAAAAAGTCTTCGGCAAAAACTCACCAAACATCAAGACGATAGCGGTAATGATCAGTGTATAGATGATCAGTGATAACAAGGGATGCTCCGCTAGCCCCGGAAATAATAACTTGAGCCCCGATGTCATGAATATCGTCAAGGCAACCAGTGCAATATTGTTCCCAATCAACATGGTACTCAGAAACTTTCGTGGTCTACTGTAGAATTGATTGATGTATTGGCTCTTAGTAGAGCCTTCTTCGTTCTGGATAGCAATACCGAGCTTATTCGCTGAGACGAATGCGATCTCTGACCCACTAAAGAATGCTGACAGCAAGAGACATATGATGATACTGATGATGAGTGTCATGAAACAAAGATAGGCATTTTAGATCTCAATGGGCATACCACCGTGAGTAGTACTCTCTCTGCCTCGAGGATGAGTTTTTTACACTATTTCACTGAAAAGTAAAATAAAATGCCACTATTTTCAATTGTGTACAATAAATACCAAAAAGTCAAGTTCAAGCAATTGGTAGTTAAAATATCTAGCTACTTCACATTTTTATAATTATTACAATGGCTAACGGTACAGTTAAATTTTTCAACGAATCTAAAGGATTCGGTTTCATCACACCTGACGAAGGTGGAAAAGATGTTTTTGTCCATGCAAGTGGGCTTGATGGCACTATTCTCAACGAAGGAGACAAAGTCTCATATGAAGTAGAGGAAGGTCCAAAAGGATTGAATGCAGTAAATGTTTCTCTTTCATAAGAGATATTTACTTTCAATAAAACAATTTTGGAGACTCGTCATTGCTGACGAGTCTTTTTTTTATCTCTCCTCTACTCTATCCCTCAATTACATAGATTCGATTAGTCAGAGTAACCTTTGCCTAAGCGAATGAAAGAAAATATCCCGTCCCTTTTTTTCATTTGGTATCTCCAACGATGAATCATCATTACTAGCTTTACTCTCCTTCCATGTATTGTCTATAGTGTACTGATTGTGAATTCTGCTGTGATTTACTCCTTCTACGCTTTAGAATTGTTGAAGAGATTGGTGAGGTTAGCACTCTCTTAGATCACAAGGTGTTACCTTTAACTTTGTAGGGTACATCTATTCACACCCTCTCTTGAGCTGGAAGTAAATAGACAATGTGAGAAGAAGAAGTATAGCCAACGCTAACTAACTGATGATCAATGAAGTATATTACTCTTCTATTCGCTTTAGAAAATTCAGAATTTTCTGCTCCGACTAGATTGGAGTAAATAGATGTACCCTCTTTTATTACGTTCAATATTTAAATCTATTATCCGTGGATTCTCTCTCTCTCTATGACCGTGCATCACAAGCAGCCGATTCTCTTTCCAGTTATGGATCACCGCTGATCGGTGTGATTCAAGGTACTGGACTTAGTAGATTCGCGGGTCAGTTAGTCAATAAGTTTGCACTTCCTTATGACGATATCCCCTATCTCTCTCAGTCCACTGTGCCTACGCATGAGAGTGTCTGTACGATTGGCAATATTGGGAGTGCTACTGTGATTGCATTCTCAGGGAGATTGCATTATTATGAAGGTCATTCGATGTCGGCGGTCACATTTCCCGTAAGGGTAATGCAGCTCCTTGGAGTGAAGTATCTTTTGATGTCTAATGCTGCAGGCGGGCTCAATCCTCTCTATACAGATGGCGATCTTGTGATAGTCAGAGATCACATCAACACCTTTCCAGAGAATCCTCTGAGAGGCGTCAACGATCCTCGCTTGGGTGTCACATTTCCCGACTTGTCGGAGGCATACGCTAAGAGTGTGAGGTCTGCACTGAGTCAGTCTTGTCAAGAGAATGCTCTATCTCCACTAGAAGGCACTTATCTAGGTCTACAAGGCCCTTCACTGGAGACACCAGCAGAATATCGCTATTATCGACAGATGGGAGCAGACCTTATCGGTATGTCTACAGTGCCAGAGGTGATCGTTGCGAATCAAGCAGGGATTGAGACTGGAGTTGTGTCAGTTGTGACTAATACATTTGACGCCGATCGGGTCAATAAGACTACAATAGATGATGTGATCGCCACTGCAGAGGCTGTAGAGCCGACACTGATCAAAGTCATCACTGATACGATCCACAAGCTCCAAGAGATCTAGGATGTTATCCTCGATCTCTCTTATTGAGACTGATACTGCACCTCGGAGTAAATTTTGCATTGATTGCAATAAATTTGAAAAATTAACGCTAAGTTTCAGTTCTTTGTACGAGAGAGAAATCGTTTGATGGTCAATCATCTGATCTCTATACCCTCCACAAACATCGCTAAGTAATGCAAAAAAGGCAACGATCAATAAAACTCTACCTCACAAGTCTCATCACTGGAGTGTGTCTCTTAGGTACTATCACATCTGGGACAAGTCAGATATCCAATCTTACTTGGACAGGCTTTGACCTAAGAGTGCCGATAGACTCTAAGTCTAGCTTGAGTCTCAAGCCTATCATCCGACATAATCTAGATGGTGATGGATATCAGAATCTCTCACTCGATATCTCATATAAGCGATCATTTGACAGGGGGTACTTTGCACAGATCCTAGGTCGTACATGGTATATGCCTATGGCAAGGTATCGCCAGTTTCTCTGGTTAGATATCGGGAAGAGTTGGCAGATAGATAAGGTCAAGCTTACGCAAAAATTTAGATTACATGGTGCCTTAGACATCGATGATAACTTCGATGGAGACTTTATCAGATCATTTACGCAAGTAGCAGTACCGATCACTGACAACATCAAATTGTCACTTAACTTAGAGCCATGGTTGAGCCTCAATAATAAGATAGAGATCAGCAGATATCGGATAGAACCAGGACTCATCTACACACTAGCCGATCAATGGACTCTAGGAGCAGTCTACCGATATCAATCTGACTTTGTGATAGAGCCCAATGTCAATCAAAATCATATCGTGACGACACTCATCTATACTCTACAGAGAGGAGAGTAATATCCTGAGTAGATCTAGCTAATTATGGAGGAGCAGAAGATGAAAACTCCAGCCGTCTTGACGATTATACTCGATAGCTGGGGTAGGCCATTTGTAAGCATTGAGGAGTGTACCGAGGGTAGTCAAGAGATGATTGTCAAATTGAATCCCAGCGAAATCGATATCTGGAGCTAGGTAGAATTGTCTGATTCGTTGCTCAGGGTAGAGATAATTGACACCATCAATTTCCCACGTATTTTCAAATCCTCCGAAGAGCCCTTGAGCTCCATAGCCAACTGCAATACTCAACCACTGTGGCACGAATTCTAGTCCAAAACGAGATGGATTGATACTTATCCAATACGTCTGAGAATTGTAATCTTTAATGAATCTCTGTGGACCATTACTCCCATAGAGGGCTCTATCTCTTACTGACAGGTCCACTACTCTAGAGTCGCCAGTAATCTGATCATATATGGTGACATCACCATAGTCTCTGCCAAATCGTGAAGAGATCTTGAACCTTATCCGTTGGTCATCCCATACTGCCTGCTGTGCCACGAATGCCGCCATCCCTAGAGTATTAGCAGCAAGGTCAGTCACAGAGAATCCCCACTTATCTGAGAATCCATCAAAGACCTCAACAGCACCTTGAAGTACAAATCCACATGCCGCTCCATAGAGGAGAGATCCACGCTGAGACATCCCCGTCCATCGTGCAGACTTGTAGCACATCTCACTCTGAAAGTATGTAGTGAACACATGGCCAGCCTTGTCCATCTGAAGCCACTCCCTGGAGTCATCAAAGAGATGAAATGAGGACTGATCAAACTGTGAGTACCACGTCCGATAGAGCCCAACTCCCGAACTGACAAAGACTACTCCTGAGATCCCCATGGCAGTTTTGACCCTTGTGTCATTGAAGGTGGTATCTGGCTCTAAAAGAGCCAAATCGTCATGCCATAGCTGACTCCAAGTGGGAGAATGCACAAAAAACACCAAAACGAGTGTTAAGAGTGACAGAAATCGCCGAGAATGCAGATGTGAAAATATCAAATTGGAAAAATGTTTTATCTTTCGGTTTAATAACTCACAATAGTCAATTATGTGTATATCTCAACTCAAGTATTCCCTACTTTTTGCTTTGGTGGCGCTAAGTACTCAAGTCGATGCTCAATTCATCCACTTCACCCATCAAAATATGAATCCTATGATGCTCAATCCAGCTAATACTGGAGGCTTCTATGGGACTGCAAGAGCTAGTGCGGTGATCCGTGATCAAGATTGGCAGACTGCCTCAGAGAATCAAGAGTATCAGATGCTCAATGGATCAGTCGATGTCAATATTGACGGTATCGGTCTCAAGAAAGAAGATTGGATAAGTGCAGGAGTCAACTTTGGAAGACAAGGTCTTACCGCAGATTATACACGTACTGAGATCTATCCAAGTATCGCCTATCACTATGTCCTTGATAAGAAGACGATGAGTGATATTGCGATCGGATTCAGTGCTGGTACGATCATCAATAGTCTTGGGCAGAGCCCAGACTTGATCACGCGTAACGGGATCCTCACAGGGAATGCACAAGATGGTCTCGATATCTTCAATACTGCTCAGAATGGTAGGATTACATCCAATGCAACAGACTATAGTGTAGGTGTCGTGCTTACCACTCCCACTGGCAAGTACTCAGGGTTAAAGTTAGGATTATCTATGAGACAACTCTTCAAGCCCAATGTGACATTGAGCGGTGGGAATAATAGGAATCAAGGATTGAGTAGAAATCTCACAGCATTTGGAATCTACTCGACAGACATCAATGATAGATTGACATTCAAGCCAGGCTTTGTAGTCAACGTACAGAACTCTGCGAGATATCTCAACCTTCAGACTAACTTCGGGTACTTACTCAATCCTGATAAAGACATCTACCTCAATGCTGGTGTCGGTACTCGAGTACTGACTGACATCAACTCACTCTTACTCCTCGTAGGTGCAGATATCAGAGACTTCAAGGTAGGACTGAGCTATGATCATCACTTCGGTGCTATGGCTGGAAGCATCGCTAATGGCCCCGGTGCCGTAGAGCTCTCAGTGGCAAAAATCTTCAAGATCCATAAAAAACCCGAACCACAACCAATCTTACTCTGTCCAAGGCTGTAGCCAAATACAATACAGAACCATTACGGACACAATCAATACCTAAATCTCTCAGAATATACTCTACTTTATAGTCACGATATTATGATAAATTACAATCTAAACTGGATCTTAAGCATAAGCCTTCTCCTCTGCACAGTAGTGAGTATCGCCCAACCTGTCAGAGTAAGTACTGTCGAACAGATGCTAGAGGTCGCAGCAGAATGCGAAGCAGCGGGAGACTATGTCAATGCCATCGAATGGTACGATAACGCTTATAAAGAAAATAAAGACTACAGTATCACACCTAAGATCGCTGAACTCTACGTCAAGACACGTAACTACAGCAGAGCTCAAGGCTATTACGAAAGAATATTCAAAAGAGAAAGAAAAGAAAATCAATATCTCCAATACCGTAAGCCATATGCTGATGTACTCAAAGCAATGGGTGAGTATCAGATGGCACTTGACAACTACAAGATAGTCCTCTCTAATGATCCATCAGACGCAGACAAAGCTAGCTCCATACTCGCAGTAGAAGGCATCAATCAATACAACGGCTTAATGGACAACGTCGAAGTTGCGATCAAGCCTGCAAAAGGAAAAATCAATAACGCATCGGCTGAGTCTAAGCCAGTTGAGTACGAAGATGGGACACTGTACTTCTCCTCATTTGATAGACGTAAGTCGATAGACTACGCTGATGTCGAAGATGATTATCACATGAAGATCTATACCGCTACTGTCAAAGACGGAGAATACGGCAAACCAGTAGCCCTCGATGATGCTATCAATCGTCAAAACTTCCATACATCTAATCCCACATTCTCCAAGGATGGCAGAGAGATGTACTTCACTCGGACTAAGATGGATGGACCGGATATCGAAGGAGTAAGACTCTACAGAAGCCTCAAGACTGACGACGGTTGGAAGGCACCATTAGAGATAGAGTCACTCTCCAAGGCAGACTACAGTATCAAGCATCCAGCCCTCGGAGAGCTCTTCGGACAGCGAGTACTCTACTTTACCTCTGATATGCCGGGAGGTCAAGGAGGATTTGATCTATACTATGCCACTATTACTGGAGATGGAGAGTTCAGTGCTCCGGTTAATCTTGGTGAGTCAGTCAATACTGCTGGAGACGACATCACACCATTCTACCAAGAGGGTACTCTCTATTACAGCTCAGACGGATTGCCAACGATAGGAGGATTTGACCTCTTCAAGTCAAAGTGGAATGGCGAGACATGGGAGACACCTCAGAATATGGGTAAAGGGTATAACACTTCATTCGATGATCTCTATCTCAGCTTCTCTAAGGAGATGAATAGAGGATACCTCGTATCTAATAGACCAAGCGAAGGCAAACGTAAGATCTCAAGTGAGACTTGCTGCGATGATATCTTTACAGTCGAGATCAGAGAGGTCGTAATCGATCTACTCGCCACAGTCAATGGACCAGACGGACCACTCAATGGCGCTAGCATCAAACTCAAAAATCTTACCTCAATGGGTAACGATGAATCCAAAAAAGAAACAACAACCAACCAATTCCAGTTTCTACTCGATGGAGACGAAAAGTACAGAGTCGTAGTAGATGCAGATGGTTATTATCCAGATTCATTAGAGTTTACCACTGCAGGGATTATAGATGACTATACTGTCAACAAGTCGTTTACACTCAAAGCTGAGCCAAGGGTAGTCGTAGATCCTACCCCAGACCCTAACCCTAATACTGGTACTGACAGACCAGGATATAAGACAGAAACAGTAGTAACCAACCAACCAATCAGGTTGAACAATATCTACTATGATCTAGATGATGATAAGATATTGAAGTCCTCAGAGAAAGATCTCAGCTTCCTTAAAGACTTGATGAATCAATATCCAACCATGGTCATTGAACTGAGCTCACATACTGATTCGCAAGGAAGAGACTCTTACAATATGGACCTCTCTCAGCGTAGATCTGACTCAGCTAAGAAGTGGCTAGTAAGGAAGGGAATCGACAAGAATCGTATCGTACCCAAAGGCTATGGTGAGACTCTCCTCATCAACCAATGTAGCAACGGTGTGAAGTGTGATGATGATCTGCATAGGCAAAATAGACGGACAGAATTCAAGATCTTAGAGGGTCCAACTACGATACAGATTACAAGAGAGGTAACTGCCCCTTACAATGGAGGTGGTCAGTCATACTTCCAAGAGCCAGACCTCTCTAGATACTTTCAAGATACCCTTGAGAGATACCCAGACTTTGAGTTTGCAGACGACCACTTCAGTCTCAACGAAGTCACTCTTGGTGATAAGAAGAGTATGCTCTATACATTTACCAATACAGGTACTGCTGATCTTATCATAGAGTTAGTCACTGCATGTAAATGTACTCGGCTTGATTGGACTAAAGAGGCAATCCCACCAGGTGGTAATGGAGAGATCTATGTCCAGTATGATAGTACAGATGGCAAAGCTGGTGACTTTGAGAAAGTCGTAGACGTCATCGCCAATACCAAGCAAGTAGTCAACGAAATTCGATTCTCCGGGACACATGTCCCTAGGACCAAAGAGCAGGGCAAGTAAGCATACTTAGGGTCGGTTACAATAGTGTTATAATTATTAATTCCAGTAAGCATACAGTGAGACAGAGCTGAACACCGCACACTCTGGGGAGATCCAATCTCATAGATGGTACAGCTGATAATGACTCACACAACAATAATAAATCATGAAAGTAGCAGTAATTGGTGCCACAGGATTAGTAGGTGGTGTCATACTCCAACTCTTAGCAGAGAGAGACTTCCCAGTAACAACGCTGATTCCAGTTGGATCACCTAAGTCAGTAGGTAAGACAATCACATTTGCTGACAAGCCCATATCAGTAGTCTCAGTAGAGGATGCAATCTCCGCAGCACCTGACTTAGCAATCTTCTCAGCAGGAGGAAGTACATCACTACAGTACGCAGAAGCATTCGCTAAGGGTGGGAGTATCGTGATAGATAACAGCAGCGCTTGGCGATCAGATGACAGCAAACCACTCGTCGTAGCAGGGGTCAATGATCATCATATCACAGCAGATCACTCAATCATCGCTAATCCCAATTGTAGTACCATGCAGCTCATGGTACCCTTGGCACCACTCCATCAGGAGTACCACATCAAGAGACTCGTCATCAGCACTTATCAATCATTCACAGGGACTGGTAAGCAAGCAGTAGATCAGTATGATGAAGAAAGAAGGACAGAAACTTACAACCCACAGATCGCAGCATATCCGCATAAGATATTTGCAAATTGTATCCCGCATTGTGGAGACTTTGACGATCAAGGCTATACGACAGAAGAAAGAAAACTCGAAAACGAAACACTGAAAATCCTCAGAGATCCAAATATCAAAGTAACAGCAACTGCAGTAAGAGTACCAGTATTTGGAGGGCACTCCGAGGCAGTTAATATCCAATTTGACAAGCCATATGAGATCAAAGATGTGATGCAACTCCTCCAATCTACCCCTGAGTTAATCGTCAAAGACAACCCACAATCGCATGAGTACCCGATGCCACTCGATGCTTATCAGACTGATCCGGTCTACGTCGGACGTATCAGACGGGACACCACCGTAGAGCATGGACTCAATCTGTGGATCGTAGCGGACAACTTGCGTAAAGGTGCAGCAACTAATACCATACAAATCGCAGAAAATCTCATCAAATCAGGAAGACTCACCTTATAATCATTGCCTCCAGCCAAGATTTTGAGAGAGTGTCAAGCAACTTTTTAGTTAAATATTCATTTGTATTGATATGAGATATGAGGGATATACTTGTTTGAAGGGTCTATAGAGTGCAGAGTCACACGTAAGCAGATATGTTTAATCCCAATATGAGAGGATAAACTGACAGGATTATTATACAGTACTAAAGAAATTATACGATACAGAAATAACGATACGCATGAAAAAGAAAATTGTCCTTTGGGGACACGGAAAAGACGACAAGAAAATCCTCATTGCACTTGAGTTGCAAGAAACTGAAAACAAAGTATTGCTCCACCAATTTAGCGAAGAGGATGCCACAGAAACATTCTACAAGCAGATGATGGATGAATGGAGAGAAAACAAAGAGGTAGAATTCCCCGCTAGCCATCAAATCATCGAGAGACCACTCTCACTCACAGAAGACCTCCTACCAGAAGATATCCGTACACAACGTACTGACATCATCTCTAGAGCTAAAGCCGAGTGGCAGTTCGTCGTACTCTCCTCTAAGCTCCATGATCTCTACCAAGGAGAGGTCGAAGAGCTCAAAGAAAAAGTATCAAAACTCTCTCAGTATGATGATGTCATCTGGGAAGAGATGAAATCATTTTGGGACAAGGTACAGCTACAGGTCACAGAACGAAATCTCTTCAGAGACCACGCTAACTCACTCCGTAAGCACACTAATGGGCTCTTCGACACCATGAAGCAACTCAAAAGTGACTTACAAAAAGAATTCAAATCCCAATCAAAGGAATCTTATAAGGAATTTGGAAGTATGCTCGACACTATCCAAGAAAAACTAGATAAAAATCTCGGACTCAAACCAATATTCGAAGAGCTGAAAAGAATCCAAAATGACTTTAAGAATACCAAGTTTACCAGAGATGATCGCAACAAACTGTGGAACAGACTAGATGGGTACTTCAAAATAGTCAAAGAAAAACAGTTCGGAGACAAAGGTGGCAACAGTAATACCCCACTCCAAAGAGTACAGAGAAGATATGATGGCTTACTCAATGCCATCAAAAAAATGGAAAACTCCATCAATAGAGATAAGTCAGATCTCGATAGAGAAGCTAATCGTAACAACAGACCGATGGGTCAACTAGAGCAGCAGCTCGGTGCAGCGAAGTCCATGATGATTACTGAGAGGATGAACTCCAAGCAAGAGAAGCTTGACGATATGCTCAGAACCAAAACAGAACTCGAGGCAAGGATCCAAAAGGAAATCAAAAATGAAGAAAAAAGAGCAAAAAATGCTGAAATAGAAAAAGCGAAGGTCGCAGCCAAAGAAAAAATCGCTAAGGAAATGCAAGAAGCTTCCGAGAAAGTAGATAAAGAGAAAATAGAGCAGAAGGTCAGCGAAATAAAATCAGTAAAAAAAGCACCTCTCATCCCCGTAGAGTTGCCAAAAGATGAAGAAGAGTAAAATTACCCTTCATCTCAGATCATCAAAAAAAGGCGAGACGGTAGCAATTATCGTCTCGCCTTTTTCTGATCTCATCTCTCCTACAAAAAAACCCAACTTATCTAATTTTGCTATCTTTAAGGGCTAATTATTCCATTTAAAGTGTAAGATTTAGATTTTACTACTAACTAATATTGACCGATTTATGCTATCCCAAATTGCTCGACTTACAGGAGTCTACCTCCTATTAACATTTACACAAGTAGTATCAGCCCAGTCTCTCTCCATAGAGCAAGTAGTAGATCACTATGCCACGAGCCAACCTCAGATCGATCCCAACACCTTAGAGATAAGAGAGAGTCACAAAGACACGAACAAAGAATATTATTATATCCAGCAAGTCATAGACGGCGTAGATATCTATAATGCAGTCAGCACTATCGTAAGAGTAGATGGAAGACTCTACTCATCATCTACTCACTTCTATCCTACTCACTCAGTACAGCCTGTAGTCACACTTGTAGACGAGGTCCGACTCATCAATCAATCTCTTGCCCCTATCACCGCTGCTAGGATAGATCAGAGCATACTCAGTCGATCTGAGAAGTCTGGTAACTACCACACGCTTAGCTCTCCAGAGATCTCAACAGAATCTCTCCATTACAGACAAGTCTATCATCCAGATCTGAAGGGTAATCTCGTCCAAGCACTGGAGGTAAATGTCTGGTCGGACAACGATGAGAGATGGTACCAATATATCCAAGCAGTAGATCAGTCAGGAATCCTCGCCGAGTATAGCTGGACGGTGACGTGCAACTTCTCTCATGATACCTGTGGTGGAGATCACTCTCTACATACCAATACGAGCAGTAATGTACCACAGAGGTCTACTCCCCTCAGCAAGAGGAGTGGCTCACTCAATACTGGAATCGACTCGAGTTATAATGTACTCGGCTTGCCTATAGAGAGTCCAATCTACGGAGAGAGATCTATAGAGGTCTCACCATGGGATGCTGCACTCAATGCTTCACCTTATGGATGGCATGACTTAGATGGGATCGCTGGTGCAGATACTACTGTCACGTATGGTAATAATGTCAAAGCTTACGAAGATACTGCTAACACCAATGCCCCTGGTGTAATGCCAGATGGAGGGACCAATCTCTGTTTTGATTTTCCATTTGATGATAATATGCCCCCTTCAACTTATCTTGATGCAGCGACTGTCAACCTCTTTTATTGGAATAATGTCATACATGATGTCATGTATCAGTACGGATTTGATGAGGCTGCAGGTAACTTCCAACAGATGAACTATACAGGACTAGGTGCAGATGAGGATTCTGTCCTTGCAGAATGTCAAGATGGATCAGGTACTAATAATGCCAACTTCTCCTCTCCCCCTGATGGAAGCAATGGACGGATGCAAATGTTCTTATGGAATGTCACTGTCCCTGATTCTATTGAGATCATCGAACCCTCAAATATACAAGGCACTTATACCTCTATGGCAGGTACCTTTGGACCCGTCAATGTGTCTGTCGAAGATACCATCGTGATCGTAGATCCTCCTACAGCATGTGATCCGATAGTCAATGCCGAAGAGCTAGATGGTCAGATAGCTATGATAGATAGAGGAGATTGCACCTTTGTATCCAAGGTCCAAGCTGCTCAAGATGCAGGAGCCGTAGCAGTAATCATCTGTAACAATGGTCCCGGAATCATCACTATGTCAGGCAGCTCATCTACGATTACCATCCCATCAGTTATGGTCTCACAAGCAGATTGCAATACGATCAAAGCAGAAATACCAACTGTAGTCGGCAAGGTTTCAGTCGGCAACGACAATAACCAATTTGATAGTGATTTCGACAATGGCATTATCGTCCACGAATATGGGCATGGCGTCTCCATCAGACTGACAGGGGGTAGCAGCAATAGTGGCTGCCTCAACAACCAAGAGCAGATGGGAGAAGGCTGGAGTGACTACTTAGGACTAATGCTTACCATCGCAGATGGTGATACAGGTGACCTGAGTAGAGGTATCGGCAATTACGTCCAAGGAGAAGACGAAAATGGTGGCGGTATCAGACCTCACCCTTACTCAACTGACATGACAATCAATCCACACACATATGCAGATATTGATAACGTCTCCATCCCTCATGGTGTGGGATCAGTGTGGTGTGCTATGCTCTGGGAGATGACTTGGGACTTGATCGATGAGTATGGCTATGACTCAGATATCTACAATGGTACTGGTGGCAATAATATCGCATTGCAGTTAGTCATTGATGGACTCAAACTTCAGCCGTGTAGTCCTGGATTTGTAGATGCAAGAGATGCAATATTACTCGCTGATGAGATCAATAATAATGGTGACAATAAGTGTCTTATCTGGAATGCATTTGCCCGCAGAGGCCTAGGATACTCAGCAAGTCAAGGTACATCAGGTGCAGTCAATGATGGGGTAGAATCCTTTGACATTCCTACGCAGTGCCAAGAAATCTTAGCAGTCCTCAAGTCATGTGATGAGCAGACAGCAATATCTGGAGATATACTCCACTACTCAATCTTCGGATTCAACAGTTCAGACCAACTCTACTCGGGGGTCGTCATAGAAGACACATTGGATGCCCTAGTCACTTACGTAAATGGTTCACTCTCAATGGGGACGCAGAGTAATGACATCATCACAGTCACACTAGGCAACTATCCCGCAGGCTCAGAGACTGACGTTACCTTTGAGACTCAAGTCAATCCTCTTACGACCACCATTACATACTATGACCCAGTAGAGTATAGCGAGAGCACATGGACTCCATCTATCGGTCAAGGTACAGCGACATTTAACCTCTCTACTGCAGATCCACACTTAGATGCTCAGTCATGGTTCATAGAGAATGTCGGAGCCGACAATACTCACTATATCGAAAGTCCAGATTTTACCATTGCACCTGATGATGCACTGAGCTTCTACCATCACTATGATACTGAGAGTGGCTGGGATGGTGGCTTTGTACAGTACTCTGATGATAACGGCAGTACATGGACCAATCTTGACGGATACTTTATCCTCAATCCTTACAATAGTGTCATCGGTACTAACCAGAATGCAGATATCGCTGGCCAACCTGGATTTACAGGACAGAGTGATGGATATATCAATTCTATCATCTCTCTTGATCATCTCCAAGGACAGACAATAAAGTTGAGATTTGTGTTTGGATCAGATGATAATACATTCAGCCATGGATGGTATATAGATGATGTCAGTATCTACTCTATCCCGATTGTCTCTAACACTGCCTGCATCAAGAGTGCCCAAAATGTCACTTTCTGTGATACCGTGTCGACCTATATCCTCACAGATTGTGCAAGATTCTATAAGCTCTATCCAGACCAAGATGGTGACAATAGCGGTGTGGATACTGATAGTATCTATGGATGTGATCTGATACCAGGTTACAGCCAATACAAGGGTGACTGCGATGATAGCAACCCCCTCGTGAGTGACCTCAATGAAGAAATCTGTGACGGAATAGACAATGACTGTGACGGTCTAGTCGATGAAGTATGCTCAGGATCTCTAGTCTGTGAAGATGGAGTACTTATACTCATGGTAAATGATAAGAAATACAATATTGCTGAGAATCAAATCATCTCTGATGCTTTGATTAATCAACTCGATGATACCTACTACTATGCAGGGGATACGATTACTCTAAATGCTGGATTCGAGACACAAGTAGGCAAGGCATTCAATGCCATAATCGAGGATTGTACCAACGAGTAATCTACCATATTCACCTAAGATGAATAGTTATGAGACTTGCAGTTTTTTTTAATAGACATTAACATTGATGGCGTATCAATCGGTGCAGCTTGATGGCTTACACTAGACTGCAAAGATCAAAAAATTGGGCAAAAACACAACAGATAGTCACTCAAGCGTAAACCATACCAAATGGAAATTGATGATATCCAAGCTCTAGCAAGCAACCTCCCTGGAGTTACATTTGAGATCAAGTGGGATCATATCTTATCTTGTCTTGTGGCGAATAAGATGTTTTGTAACTTTAATCTCAATCTGGTGCCAATTCACTGCTCTATCAAGGTTAGCGCTGAGCACTATCAGGAGCTCTTAGAGAGAGAGGGATTCGGGCCTGCTCCATACCTCGCAAGATATCATTGGGTGCAGCTCACAGACTTGACACTCTGGCAGCAATCCCAATGGCAACGTTACCTCTCAGAAGCATATCAACTGACAGTCGACAAACTCCCCAAAGGGAAACAACGCTTACTCAAACAATCCAACCAGAATCAATAATCTCCAAAATATGAAGCAGATACTCTACACTGTAATACTCAGTACTCTGATCCTTACAGTGATCGCATGTCACCCTAAGATTCAATCACAATTATCGGAAGTGACTCAACAATTTAACCAAGTGCAACAATCGATGATCATGGATCAAGATGATACCTCACCTATGAGAGTCTACCAGATCACTAACAGACAAGACTCTCTCCTCCTACGATCTAAGAGTCTACCAGTGAGAGTGGACTCTACTGACGTCACACTTAAGAGATTTATCAATAGACTCTATAGCACTGTTAGAGACTCTATGTCTATGGGTGTAGGGATAGCAGCTCCTCAAGTAGGTATCCTCAAGCAGATCATCTGGGTACAAAGATTTGATAAAGAGGCCTTCCCATTTGAGTACTATCTCAATCCTCGGATCACCCACTATTCGGATCTCAAACAAGACTGTAGAGAAGGATGCCTCTCCATACCTGACAGAAGTGATACTACTCGGATCAGAGCACAGACCATCGTGATGCAACACCAACTGATGGATGGCAACTTCGTTACTGACACGATTGACGGATTTACAGCAGTAATCTTCCAACATGAGATAGATCACTTACATGGCATCCTCTACTTAGATCATCTAGAAGAAGAGATGAAAGAGGGCAAATAATAGTAACATCAATCTCCGTTACAGCTAAAGAAAAAATGCCGAGCAGTTACACAGTTGTAACTACTCGGCATTTTGACATTTTGCGATTTGCTTTGATCTAATCCTAAAACTCCAGATCGATGACAAGGTCAAACTCATCATAGATCAGATTATCTTGTAATCCTTCGAAGAAACTTCCAGACCCATATCTGACATCATAGAGAGTTCTGTCTATTTTTAAGTTAGCAGTCGCTTTCTTACCATAGATAGACGCATCAAATGTAACTGGCTTAGTGATCCCTTTGATAGTCAAGTCGGCAGTGACTGCATAAGAGTTTTTGCCCGTACTCTTTACATCAGTAATGGTCAATGCAGAAGTAGGGAATTTTTCGACACCGAAGAAGTCATCAGACTTGAGATGACCATCTAACTTGGCTGCATAGTCTCCAGTGAGATCCGTACATGCCAGTGATGCCATATCTATGACAAACTCTCCTCCAGTCAATGCATCTCCATCAAATGTAAGAGAGCCAGACTTGAGTCCAAGCGTACCTGTGTGAGATCCACTCACCTTATAGCCCTTCCATACGATACTGCTTGACGTGATATCAGTGAGATCTATCACTGTCGGATGATGTGAAGTAAAGCTCTGAAGAGACACGAAAGAAAACATTGCGAGGATAGCGAAAACCGTATTTTTCATCTGTTGTAGATTTTTAATGTAATATGAATAAAAATAATAGTCCAAAGGTGACACTACTTCTCCTAAGGTACAATAAGATAGATTAACAAATGAGATTAAGATGTCTTAACTTCTCTGCTCTTTGGCAATTTGACTCCTCAAGTTGCTCAAAAACTCCTTGGTAATCCCAAGATAAGAAGCGATCATATACTGGGGTACTCTTTGGACGATTGTAGGATACTCGGCTACAAATAGCAAATACCGCTCTTTAGCACTAAGCGAAAAATTCCTAACTATTCGCTTCTGAGCACTGACATAGGCACTCTGTATGATGAGCCTAAAGAATCGTTCGATTTTTGGAATCTTTAAGTAGAGATCCTCTAACTGATCCTTGGGGATTTGGACGACAGTTGTATTTTCTAGACATTGGACATTGAAGTCTGCAGGTGTCTGTGTGATGAAACTCCCAAGATCTCCAGCCCACCAATGCTCTTGACCAAATGCGATGATATACTCTGTACCACTGCGATCCAAATAATACGTCCTTACCATCCCACTGAGGATATAGTTCTGTGTATTACAGATGTCACCTTCTTGGACTATATACTGGCCTTTAAGATAAGTCCTCTCTACTAACACCTCGACAAGATGAGATACCTCTTGATCGTTCAGCTGTACATAACTCTGTAGATAATCTATAAATTCTGTCATGGTGATAGCGATGATAACTCAGTAATGATGCGAGATCTTATCCATCGTAAAGATAATTCCGAAATCTGGTGATTCAAATCTAACTGACATTTGCTAGACTTAGATAAATTGCCTCAATTCTGCAAAGTCACTGATGACATAGTCTGCTTGCTCCAGCGATTGACCTGAATCTATAGAGTTATTGAAGCCAAATACAAAGATCCCTGCATCATTAGCTGCTAGTATTCCATTGCTAGAGTCTTCTATCACGACACAATTTGCCTTTGGTGTATTGCCTAACTCTGCAGCCCTCTCAAATATCTCAGGATGTGGCTTGGAGTAGGTGAGTTCAGCACCACTAATCTTAGCAGTAAAGTATTGGTCCAAATCAAATCGTTCAAAGACTCGATTAATATTAGACATCGATGATGAGGATGCAAGCACAAGAGTGATCCCTTTAGCATAAAAGTATTGAATAATCTCTTCTGCCCCCTCAATTAATCGAAGTGATGGATCATTGCTGAAATAGTCAACATATCGTCTCCGCTTGTCGTCAACAAGATCATGTGGATCAGCATCTATTCCAAAGTGAGAGATGAGATTCTGGAAGACATTGAGTGTAGATGATCCTGTCAGTGTCTGGTAGAGTGACTCAGAGACATCCAATCCGAGAGTTACAAAAGTCTCGTAGTAAGCCTTCTTATGGAGATACTCTGAGTCAATGATGACTCCATCCATGTCAAACAGTATGCAAGTGATCTCTTTCAATGATTTGTAGATTTGACCGTCAGGTGGCAAAGATATCTAATCTAGTCTACCAACCCCTCAATATCTCCAACCAATTCAAAACCTGTAATGCTTGATCGGTCAGTGTAGATGACTACTCCATCCTTATCAGTCAGAGTGATATCCAGCTCTGCATCTATACTCTCAGGTATCCTTCTATCCATACTGCCAGACACTGGAGCCTGTAACAGACCCACTTGATTTCGCTTCGCTTTGATCGTAAGAGTCTCCTTTCGATTTTTGACTTTGATCTGGACTGTATTTTGGTCAAGGATATCCAAGCTGAGTTGAGATCGAGAGTAAGTACCGAATCGATACACCTTATCCTCATAATAGAAGAATCCCAAAAAACCATTAAACGACTTCTTTTTGAGAGGAACATTAGCAATTGAGATCATAAATGATGTCTCACTATTCGCAAAATTATTACTCTGTATCCATACCCATGCCGATGGCATACTAGACCCCCAATCTTTCTCTATATATCCCTTGCCCCCATCGAATCGGTGGATGTCATCATTGACCACAAGTTGGCCGCTCAGTGCATGGGTCAGACTGACCACACCATGATAACACTCTAGGAATGGAAGTCTCCCATACCAACCCATGATACGTTTCTTGGCCACTTTTCGATTAGAGTATGGGGTGAGATGAGACATATTGATCTCTCCAGATAGTGTGATTTGACTCTCATCAATGTTCAATATTATCTTGTCCTGCGAGAAGTAATTATCACCAATCTTGACTGCAAACTTGTGAGTCGAATACCTGAAATCTTCGATCGGATACGTCAAATACGTCGTCTCACCAGTCGTCCCATCGATGACCTGAATGAATGCATGCTGCTCATCACCAGTCTCAGACAGAGAGATACCAGGGATGATACTGATAATTGACTCTCCATCGGCAGCAACCATCTTGTAATACCAACCCTCGAAGTATTCCTTCTTCTCTCTACTCCCTTGAAAGTATGCAGTATTACTCCGCTTAGCTCTCTCATACCGTGGGACTCTCTTGGATGTAAGACCTACCCCATCTTCGAGATCAGGTGTCGGTATCTGAGCTGAGAGACTCAGAGTGAGTAAGACAAGTAAGAGAGTGAGGATAGGCTTCATACTCAATGTTGGATTGATTAGTAATGCTCTGTGCTACGGCATAAAGGTATCATATAACTCCCTACTCATCTGCAAATCATCCTATCAAAGGACAAGAGTGCAGTATATGATGATTGACAGATCTCTCAAGGAGTCATGTCACATACTTACAGTTGTCTTATGCTGTAGTCCAGTGGGTCCACTGATTGTCAGATAGAGCTATTGCACCGCATCATGAGACAGACTATCTTTATACCATAGAGCTCTATGGATGGAGAGATACCGCTCAGACTCGAGTCATCATGATATCAGATGAGGCTACGATCAGTCTAGCTAAATGCGATGCAATACTCACTCCGTAGGTAAAGGCTCAATGCACTCGAGATGGAAGGACAGATTAGATTCAAAAAAGAGAGTAAGGATCAAGAGTTCCAAGCCGAACTCTACAGAAGAGTCAATGCCTACTTCGCAGAGAACAATCTCTCTAAGACTGCTAATCATCAAGCCATACTCAAGGCCATACTCTTGAGTCTTTTCTATCTCGGATTGACTGTATCAATGTACTTTGCTCCTACGATAGCATACTACTATCTCATCAATGGATTGCTAGGGATGCTTACTATCTTCGTAGCACTCAATATAGCACATGATGCTGCTCACAATGTCTTCTCTTCGCGACGTGGGGTCAATGATCTCTTGCTCTACACATTTGACATACTCGGTGCTAGTGGTTATATGTGGAGGCTCAAGCATGTCCACTCACACCACCCTCATGTCAATATCCCCAATATGGATGGTGATATCAAGCAATCTCAATTAGTACGGATATTCCCAGATGCACCATTCTTGAGATTGCATAAGTACCAGTACCTCTACATGCCAGTCCTCTACTTATTCTACACCCTAGTATGGCTACTATTTAGAGATTTTAAGGATTATATTCGGACTCACATTAGTGGTAAGCCTGAGATTACTCATCCGCCGATAGAGTATGTCAAGCTAGTGATAGGTAAGCTATTTTTCTTCGGAAGGATGGTAGTACTTCCGATGATCATCTTACCATATAGTGGGTGGCAGATATTGATTGGGTTCATCATCTTTCACTTCTGTGCCAGCCTTACAGTAGCTATGGCTCTCATCTCAGCACATATCGGAGAAGACTCGGTCTATCCTGCTCCAGATGCTGACGGCAATATGGAGTATTCTTGGATAAGACATCAGATCATTACGACATGCGACTTTGGTACTCAGAGTAAGTTACTTACTCATCTCTTTGGAGGGTTCAATCATCATATTATACACCATCTCTGTCCCAATATCTGTCACATCCACTATCCCCCATTGACCGCTGTACTCAAGCAGACTTGTCAAGAGTATGAGATGCCATACCAGTCCAATCCAACTCTACTAGATGCGATGCTATCACATCTGAGATTTCTCAAGATCCGAAGTCGACAAGGCATCAAGGTAGACTATATAGAGATGTAACTGATCCATTACTTGGTGGTGGATCACCGACACATTTACACGTAAGTGTGTATCTCTTGAGAGAGGTACTGGTACATCATATAGGTGTTGCACTCCTATAGTGTGAGAGCAATTCTTCCGACTTGATTGACCACGGCATCCTAGTTAAAAAAAATCCTCAGTTAAACATCGGAGGACAGTACCTTGTTATGAAGATAGTGAAGAGTAATAGTGCTCTAGCTTATCCAATGAAAACCAACTCGCATGAAAGTATTAATGAATCTTGTCAAAGCCTCGTCACTCCTCATTGCAGTCATGCTCTTATCCACTCCAAAAGCATATACACAGACTACAGGAGATACCGAGAAGAACTATTCTAATCTGAGTGAAGCCCTGGTTAATCCTGAAGTAGTCTACCGACTTGACTTAAGTAATCAGGATGTCAATATTGATGATATAAATTGGTCTGACTTTAGCAATCTGAAGTATCTAAGTCTCAAAGATGATCACCTGACAAAACTGCCATCAGGTATCGGAAATCTTAAAAATCTTGAAGTATTGGATCTCAGTGGAAATGACTTTGAAGTTATTCCAGAGTCATTTGGAAACTTGACGAACCTGACAGAGTTATTCCTAAATGACGAGATAAATCTGAAGTTAGAAAAAAATATCCCTATCCTAAGTAAGATGCCTAACTTGAGATCCCTCCATATAGAGAACGATAACCTACTAACATTGCCAAAAAACATCTACAAACTTAGCCACCTAGAGTCATTATACCTCAACAATAATAACTTCAGACAATTGCCAAAAGAGCTTTTACTCTTTGACAATTTGAAATTTGTAGACCTGCATGACAACAAATTTGAACTCCCATTACAAGATATCCAAAATTTTGGTGTCAGAGTGAGGTTCTAGCCAAGAGGAGGTTTGAGAGTAGCAGCAGCAGTTAGTAGCAGCACTACATTAGAGTTGGACAGATGGGTGATCGCATTACTGGGAAGGTGGTGAGTCAGTGAGCACGAGAGTGACTTCCTCACATTTATCTTCAAGATACTCGTCATACATCCGTCGGGAGTAGTAATATTGCACAATGAATCCAACTGAACCCACTAATAAGCATATCCACCTTCTCCACGAATTGGGGAAAGACCTGCAGTACATCACTGGCAAGACTCCTATGGATCACACTCAATCGTACCATGGGAATATTGAAAACTTTATTGGCTTTGCTCAAGTGCCTATAGGGATAGCAGGACCACTCCTCCTCAATGGTACTGCTGGTAACAGCCAACATTATATCCCGATGGCTACGACAGAAGGTGCTCTAGTAGCATCGTATAATAGAGGGATCAAGGCTGTCACATTGAGTGGTGGCTTCACAGCAAGGACTCTGTCTAACCAAGTACAGCGAAGCCCATACTTTGAGTTTGATACTGTCTCGAGATGTCTAGAGTTTGGTCAGTGGATACAATCTATGCAACCACTGATGAGCAGTGGTCTGAGTCAGTTGAGTAGGCATGCAAGACTCATCAGTATCGATTGCCTCTATGAAGGCAATGGTGTACACGTTACATTCTCCTATGAGACAGGTGCTGCAGCTGGCCAAAATATGGTCACAATCATCACCGCTCAGCTCATCCAACAATTGCTCGGACAGTCCCCACATCAACCCACACATCACTATATAGAAGGGAATATGTCGGGAGACAAAAAAGCGAATCTCAAATCTCTCAGTAAAGTAAGAGGCAGGAAGGTAATCTGCGAAGCACTCATCACCAGAGAAGTCCTAGCTGATACTCTCAAGTCCTCATCAGAGAAGATCTGTAAGTTTTGGAGGACCGGGACTCTTGCCGCGGTACAGTCAGGTGCTATAGGTAACAATGGCCATATCACTAATGCCCTGACTGCAATCTATATCGCTTGTGGTCAAGATGTTGCATGCATCGCCGAGTCAGCTGTAGGAATGGTCCGGATGGAAGCTAGAGATAATGGTGATCTCTATGCAGCACTCACACTGCCAGGTCTCATCATAGGTAATGTGGGTGGAGGGACTGCCCTACCTACACAGAGGGAGTCACTTGAGCTCATGGACTGCAGTCGACCAGAAGACATCGATAAGTTCGCAGAGGTATGCTGTGCCGTAGCTCTAGCTGGTGAGCTATCAATCGGAGCTGCTATAGCTGAGGGTCACTTCACCGCTGCTCACCAATCACTCGGTCGCAAGTCATAGCTCATTACTCTTCTCCCGCTACAGATCTCTCGATCTCACGCTTACCATCCGCATCACTATCCAGATCATCGCGATGAAGAAGACAAGCTCCACGCCATACTTGACCATGAAGTATGTCTCTATCGAATATCTGCTCCCCACTAAGTAGAGAGAGACACCGAGAGTCGCGACGAGCAACAACTCTAGGAAGAAGTATCGACGCTGCTGCTTGAGCATTACAGGTACATTCCTGAGGACTGCGATCAACGAGAATGGAAGTATCCACCAAGCATACTTCACTAGATAGTCACTCGCATCACTCCACTTGCCATCAAATACCCAGTCAAATACAGGATATGCTAAGACCATACATCCAAGTACACAAGTCCCAAAGAGCACTGAGATTCGACGGAGACCTCGAGTCAATTGCTTAGAGTATTGGCTTGATGACTGATGATATGTATCACTGCCATACTTATAGAGTACCTGAGCAGCTGCACCACCGATGATCTGAGATGGTAACCTCAGCACTCTATCCACTACAGCGAATACTGCCAAGACTGCTGGTCCATAATAGTACTCTATAGACTGTACCACGATATTGTCATGGATAGAGAGTAGGAGGCTAATCGGAAGTGTATAGTAGATGATATCCTTATTGCTCCTTATCAGAGAGATGACCTCCGTAAGAGATGCCCATTGGAGAGGGTACGATCTGAGTATGATCACATGATATACAATCTCCATGACCAGTCCTGCTATCCAAGCTAAGATCAGGCCATACATTGGCTGTGAGATGAGCAAGATCATTATGATGACTTGGCTAGCAGCCTTGAGTATCCTTCCAGTAGAGAGCTGTCGAGTCTTATCTTGCTTGAGTAAGAGATTGGCTGTCAACTGTCCCAGACTACTCATGATTACTGCAAGTCCGAAGAGTGGGAATAGAGTAGATAATCTGACATCAGTGAAGAGCTGGAAGTGGACACCAGCCTTCGCCAAGAGATAATACACGACGAGTAATAGACAAGTTAAGAGTATCGTCAATGTCATGATAGCACCAGCAGACGACTGTACTCTGACCTCATCAGGCTCTCTGATAATGAGCTCTGGGAGTCTCAGTGTCGTCAACTTAGTACTCAAGTAAGTCAGCGTCACGAACAGTGTGTAGAGTGAGAGAGCTGACCTACTATAGTACGTCAGTGTGATGTACAGTCCGATGATCTGAAGTATGAATACGAGTGCATTACCAGAGATAAGATGGTAGAGGGCCTGTCTTGCAGGTGTAGCTTGGATCAGTGATCTTATACTCGCCATCAGTTATGCGTACCGTATGAGATTGCAGAGTTCCACTGACTATCTATCAGATCAGGATCTAGCAGATTATTGATCAATGCTTTATTCTCCCGTTGCTGAGCTGGAGTGAGATCTTCTGTCCAGTACTCTGCCTGATCGATCGCATAGAGTGTGCATCCAATCGATACAAGGTACTTGTAATAAGGGTTAGTAGACTGGAGATAAGCCACCCTACCAGAGTAGAGAAATGCAAAGAGTGTTGCCATCCCCTGCTGTCGATAATGACCATAGACCAGATGACTACACTCAGAGAGGAGTTGCTCATATTCTGATTCATTTACGAAAGTATCTAGATAGGTGATCTCTTGATCTGGGTACTGAGTAGCGACAGCATGCTTGAGATATTGGGTATACGAGTTAGAGACACCCGAGAGAGGCAGCACGAGCATCTTATCCGTTCCATACCTTTGGAGATGCTTGATACACAAGAGATGATTATTACTCTGATCATCTGAGTTGCCCACGAGTATTTTGCCAGAGTTGAGGCTAGGGTCTAAGCTGCCCAATCGATTACTATCCCAGAAGTGATTGAGTTGAAGATACTTGGCATTCAGATCGAGGTGTTGCTCTATCTCATTGAGGTCGCAGAGATTGCCGATGACACAGTCTATTTTTTTGAGAGACCTCTTGATGACATGGTACCCTATCTTATCTTTAGTACTTAGAGACTTGAGTACTTGACTTGGAGCTTTGTACTTCTTTCTGATCTTTGGTTGATCGTAATAGTCGCCTCCCCAGACCACCCATTTCACGACAGTGACCTGTCTTAATCTTAGGATAAGGTATGCCGCTAATGTAGAGAGGAAGTGAGCAGTCAAGGTCCTGATCGGTAAGGTTGATAACCACTGAGAGACCTGATTGATAGATTGAGTACCAGTCTTGAGAGTATCTCTGTACACATCTATCTCCTTGTAACTTTTCGTCACGAGGACGATCGTATCTTGCTGTCCACTTGCGTAAATGCGATGTTGGACACTTTGGGTAAACACAGGAGAATCTATAATAATGTGCAGATGCATAACGGTGTTAAAGATACTTAGAGTTAACAATTCGTCATGCCGACGTGTGAGATATCTCCCGATTAATATTTTTTTTAATTACACAGAGAGATCTCAGCTGTACCCTCGAGACTTGTGTATCATGAGAGTGTCGGAGAGAGATCTCATCCATGACACAGATATTATTGATACCTTTGATATTCATCAGATATTAATAGATTACGTGAGTCTCAATTATAAGACATTTGGCCAAGGACCGCCACTCATCATCCTTCATGGACTCTTCGGTATGTTGGACAATTGGAAGTCCATCGGTACACAATTAGCTGAGGACTTCTCCGTCTATCTCGTAGATATCCGCAACCATGGACGATCTCCTCACTACCCTACGCATACCTATGCAGAGATTGCTGAAGACCTCAATCAATGGATGGACCAACAGTGGATCCACCACGCAAGTCTCGTAGGCCATAGTATGGGAGGTAAAGCAGCGATCCAGTATGCTCATGACTACTCAGATAAGTTAGACAAATTGGTCATAGTAGATATCGTACCTAAGACATACACCGGCGGTCATGAAGCCATCATCCAAGCACTCCAAGCTGTACCAATCGATCAAGTCAACTCTAGAGCCGAAGTAGAAGAAAGCCTACAGACAACAATCGGTGACAGAGGTGTCATCCTCTTCCTGATGAAGAATCTTACTCGGAAGAAAGAAGGAGGATTTCAGTGGAAAATGAATCTCCCCGTACTCGCAGAGAACTATACTGATCAGATCATGGCTAGCCCTACATACCAAGACCAGATAGAGGTGGATACACTCATCGTAAGAGGAAGCAAATCCAATTATATTACAGATCAAGACATCCCGCTACTCGACAATCTCTTCTCGAAGTATCGACTCGAGACTTGCCAAGGTGCAGGACATTGGGTGCATGCTGACAAGCCCAAAGAGCTAATTACGCTGTTCAAAGACTTTATTTTGACCTGATTATTGAACTCTTAGTGAGAGAAAGCGATTATTGTCAAAGTAATACATTGATTTAGTGAGACGTTCTATCAATCAGAATACTTACAGTACATTATACACAGACTTAGTAACTATTATACAATGAGAAGATATCTAATCCTACTATCAGTAGTGATCTCTGTAACAGGACTATCATTCGTAACGATGAATGATCGCTTATTTGAAATCTCGAAGAATATTGAACTCTTCATCAATACATTCAAAGAACTCAATGCAAACTATGTAGATGAGATAGATCCGGGCAAATTGATGCGTACAGGTATAGATGCTATGGTAGGATCACTCGATCCATATACCAACTATATCTCAGAGTCACAAGTAGAATCCTATAGACTCAATGATGATGTCAAGTACAAGGGCATAGGAGCTACAGTAGACATCGTCGGTGGTGTACTCACTATCATGGAACCCTACGAAGGAGGAGATCTCGTCAAAGCTGGAGTCAAAGCCGGAGATCAGATCATCAAGATCAACGGTCAGATGACTACAGGCATGGATCTCGAAGAGTGCAATCAAGTACTGAGAGGTGTCGGCGGCACCAATATTGACCTTGAAATAAAGACAATAGAAGGCAAGTCTCAGAGCTTGACAGTACCTAGAGCTACCACTACCCGCCAAAATGTACCATACTACGGCTTCGTAGAGGATGGTATAGGCTATGTATCACTGACAACATTTACTGCCGATGCAAGTAAAAACATCGCCAAAGGAATCAAAGAACTCAAAAAAGAAAATCCTTCACTCAACGGAATCATCCTAGACCTCAGATATAATGGTGGAGGACTCCTCAGAGAGGCAATCAGTGTCTCTAACCTATTCGTAGATAAAGGTCAGCTCATCGTAAGCACTCGAGGCAAATTAGAATCCGAAAACAAAGAGTACGAATCAAGAGCCGCAGCCATGGACCTTGATACCCCTCTTGCTATCTTGATCAATAAGAAGAGTGCATCAGCATCAGAGATCGTATCTGGAGTCATCCAAGATCTAGATAGAGGTGTGATCGTAGGTCAGAGATCTTTCGGTAAGGGTCTCGTACAGAATACCAAAGAGATCGGATATAATAGTAGAGTCAAACTGACAACATCCAAGTACTACATCCCATCAGGAAGATGTATCCAAAGCGTCGATTATGAAAATGGCGAACCAAAAGACATCGAAGATTCTGCAAGATCCGTATTCAAGACGAAGGGTGGTCGTACTGTACTTGATGGTGGTGGAGTCACACCTGATGTCAAACTGCCAGCTCCGATCAAACCCGACATCGTACAGAAGTTACTAGATAATCACATAATCTTCAAATTTGTCAATACAATCGTCGCTAAGACCAAAGATACACTCCAGCTTGATCAGATTCATTACAATCAGATTGACGTCTTCAAGCAATTCGTGACTCAAGAGAAGTATAAGTATATCTCTCAGATGAAAAGTGAATTAGACATTTACGAAAGTAAAGTAGCTAGCGACCCTCTCTACGAATCAATGGAATCAGAGATTGACCTCCTCAGATCCAAAATCGAACAAACAGAAGCAACAGCCATAGAAGACTACGAAGAAGAAATACTCATAGAGATCAATAAAGAACTCTCCTCTAGGTATCATTACGAAAAAGGTAAAATATATAGTACTCTCGACCAAGATCAAGAGATCAAAGAATGTATCAGCATACTCCAAGATCAATCGAGATACCGCAAAATACTCTCTAAGTAACGAATGGAAAAAATCCTGCTCCTTCATATCGAGACCTCAGGTGATATGTGCTCAGTCTGCTTGACTGTCAATGGTGAGGTCATTGGCCAAAAAAATGCCACCAAAGATCGATCACATAGCAAACGACTCACACTACTCATCCAAGAACTCCTCACAGGATGCGAAGTCTCACTCCAAGATCTCTCAGCCATAGTACTGAGCAAGGGTCCAGGCTCTTATACAGGACTCAGAGTTGGAAGCTCAGTGGCCAAAGGGCTTTGCTACAGCCTAGATATCCCTATCATCACTCTCAATACTCTGACAGCAATAGCAAGTCGATATCGAGATAGAAGTACAGATACAGTGATCATATCCATGCTGCTTGCACGCAAAGAAGAGGTGTATCTCCAAGTACTTGATGGTAATCTAAAGATCATACAACAGACTCTACCTAGTCAACTGTCAGTAGGACTACTCGACCCATATCTCAAGTCTAATACCAACCGAATTGTAGTCTGTGGCAATGCTACTGAGCTCGCTAAAGCCAATCTCCCAGAGAAGCTATCGATAGACTATCAGACGACTCAACCTACAGCAACCGACCTGACACACCTCAGTCTAGAGATGTACAAGACTCAAGTATATGACGATATCGCATACTTCAACCTAGACTATATCAAGTCCCCCAATATTACCAAATCCAAAAAGAAGAACCTTACAACTCCTATTGTTAAAAAATAATTAACAAGTTACAAATCAGAACCTATTGATTATCAATGGGTTTATATATGTAAGTATTATAATAGATAGTAAGCATTAAAAAGTTGGAACAGTTTTGGCAATCATACTATCGTATTCCAAAAACTTTAATACTTACCTATGAGAAACAAAAAGGATGAGGCTGTCACACTGAAGAAAGGCTCCAGTACAGTACAATTAGATTACGCTGATCTACGAAAAGCTGTACTTGTCCTCAGAGCAGTGAACCACAAACTTCGACAAAGAATTATCGATCTTCTAGAAGAGAGTGAGACTATGACAGTCACAGATATTTACATTAAGCTCAGGTTAGAGCAATCAGTTGCGTCACAGCATCTCGCTATTTTGCGGAGAGCTGGAGTAGTACTAACAGAAAGACAAGGTAAGTTTATCTACTACTCACTTGACAACGACAGACTAGCTCAAATATCAAATCTAGTGGAAGACTTAGCTGGGTAAGCATCTAAGCATTTCATCAGATTTCTGATAATTTATAGTAAATGTCCAGAAACGAAACAGAAACCCGTCACTTGTGGCGGGTTTTCCTGTTTGTACTATTCAATATATCGTATACATTGAGTGGATGGTCTTATATCTCTTAAAGAGAACAACTATTCAGTAAAGAATAAAAAATATTGTCTAAAGTGAATCCGTCAGAATAAAAGTGAAAATTGAAGTAAATTAACTCGATCAAACCAAATTATTTTTCAAAATAATAAGGATAACTTAAAAAAAATCGCATCTTACTCTATTTACACCGTTATTGATAGAATAGATATATGCTGAATGATTGTCTGTAACTTCCATATGCAAAGAATACTTCAAACAAGTACAATATCAATATTGCTCATTGTTATTTGCATCTCTCTTCCTTATGCCCAACAAGACAGTCAGTTACTTAAGGAAAGCACCCTTGATGATAATAATCTAGTCTCAGACAGTGAGCTTATGGAGAAGATACTTCCTAGCTTACTTGCTCTTGACTCTACAGCCAAGAGTGACATGATAAGTAGTACACAGTCTGACACTCTCATTATAGATAGGCTTATCACACTTGGCAACGCGTATGTCAATCAAGGTGAAGTCGACTCCCTAGAGCTCGTCTTGAGGATATTATCTAATTACAATGAAGAGTCTGGTCTCAATAAGAGTAGATTGAGGAGACTATATATCCTAAATTCAAGATTCTATTCAATCAAAGCAGATCTAGTAAATGAATTAAAAGTCCTTCTGAAAGCAAAACAAATAACAGATGACGCGGCTGATCAGTTTCTTATCAATCAAGACATCGCTATCATCTATTATAGACTCCTAGACTTCAAATCTTGCCTAGCTATCTATGAGTCAAATCTTGATCTTATAAAGGAACAAAATGATCCATTGGATCTATTATTTACATACTATGGTATCGCTGATTGCAATATCGAATTAGGCAATGAAGAGTACGCAAAGAGAGTCTGCTTCAATGCACTTGATGTAAGTGAGCAATCCGGTTACTCAAATTCACTCGGATATATCTATGCACTATTGGGTACCATCTATATCAATGAGACCAAAATAGACTCTGCACAATACTACCTGGACAAAGGTGTTGCCATTAGTAAAAAGCAAAATGACATAAAAGAATTATATGATAACTATACGGTCATGGTTAAACTTGAGCTCCTAAAAGGCGATAAGGCTCAAGCCCAACACTATGCTGAGATTGCAGTAGAGAATGCAATATTCCATGACCCTGAACTCTATAATGATCTTGCTCATATCTATTCCTCCCAAAATGACTATCGTAGAGCAACAGACGTACTCAATAAAAATGTTGAGCACTACAAAAATACGAGTGATAAGAAGTTTCTCTACAATATCGTGTCTTCACTGCTCAAAGATAAATATGATCAAGAAAAAGCAATCCAATTAGCTGCTAGCGAACAGCAATTCCAAAAAACAAAAATTCGCATAATCATTATCGCTGCTATTCTGCTCCTCTTAGGCACACTATTTATCATCTACAATCAAATCATCAACAAGAGAAAAATAAAAAAGATAAACGAAGACCTCATCGATAGAAACAAAAATTTAGAGCAATTTGCATTTATCTGCTCTCATGATCTTAAAGAACCTATTACGAATATTGTGAGTTTTTCAAATCTCCTCCAGCAAGATTTAAAAAAGGAAAATCTCAAATTGGATTATGGCGAGTATTTTGACATTATTGACAATGGCACCAAAAATCTAGTCAAGATCGTAGACTCACTCAAAGTATACACCGACCTCAATCAAGAAATGGTGCTTACTAAAGCAAAAGTATTACTCAACCCTCTGATCAATGATATCTTATCTTCTACTGAGCAGTTTGCTAACGATAAATCTGTCACTCTTACACTCACTACAGATATCATCAATCAGGAAATATTTACCTCAGAGTATGGAATTAGATTGATATTGGTCAACATCGTTGAGAATGCCATCAAGCATAATCTCTCCCAAAACAAACAAATAAGTATCAAGACTAGTAGAGTCAAAAATGATGTTCTCATCACAGTAGAAGACAATGGGTTGGGTATTCCGGAGGCATATATCGACCATATCTTCCTTCCATTTAAGACTTTGAAAAACAAGTCTTTGACTAACTCTTCTGGATTAGGTTTGGCCATATGTACTCGGATAATAGGAATACTAGGTGGCAAGATCTGGGTAGAATCAGAAGTAGGAAAAGGGAGCAAATTTCATATCCTTATTGAGCAATAATGTCGTCAATTATCGCCTTATTGTGGGCACACACCTTTGTCATATGTTTGCCTTTGTACAACTAACACCATATACTTGTAAGGTATCACAAGCAGATCAATCTTTAAGTCTAACACCCGCTTTAAGTGACTTGAGACTTATTTACCCTACCCCTACTCTATGGACAAAAATGAAAACTAGAGAGAAGTGTCTGACATTTAGAGCTTCACCTGGATCACTTTTCACTCGGATGATTAGCATCCATTCACGGAGATAGCTTGTGTTCGATATTCAATTGTTAAGTTATGTTTTCCCTCTTTCATTTATATAAATGGGTAGATCTGTGGAGTCATATTCTAGATGACTCTAATATCCTTATCCTGAGACAACTTGCATCAATGTAGCACAAATGATAGCTCCAAATGTCCCTAACGCATAGCCCAATACCGCCATCAATACACCTACAGGAGCTAGTGATTCATTGAATGCAGATGCAACGATTGGTGCCGAAGCAGCTCCTCCTATATTAGCTTGACTCCCGACCGCAACGAAGAAAAACGGAGCCTTGATCAACTTGGCAACAAGAAGTAATAGACCAACATGTACAAGCATCCATACTATCCCTACAGCAAATAGCCCTAGATTATCGAAGACTTCTCCAAGATTCATTTTCATGCCAATAGTTGCGACCAAGATATAGATAAATATTGACCCCCATCGCGATGCTCCAACTCCCTCTAATCTCCTCGCTTTGGTAAATGATAAGCTCAATCCAATCGTAGTTGAGATTACAATCAACCAGAAGAAATGTGACATCAAACTATCAAGATAGTAATTGCTGAGAAACTCAGATTTTTGCTTCATAAGAGGTGTGATGAGGTCAGCGCCTAGATGACTGATAGCCACACCACCAAAGGCAATCCCAAGCAACATAAATAGCTTGCGAGTAGTCGGTATTTCCTCCAATTTAGACCTATAGTCTGAGACTTTATTGACTAGCTCCTTGATACTGCTATTATCTGCCTTGAGACGCTTATCTATCTGGTCAGAGATACCTGCACCGTAGAGGAGAAATCCCATCCAGATATTAGCAACAACTACGTCTACTACGATCATCGTTCCAAACAGATTATCTGCAACTTCATAGATCTCCTTCATCGCTGTCTGATTAGCACCGCCGCCTATCCAGCTCCCCGCCACAGTAGCTAATCCTCTCCATACTTCTCCAGCACCCGCATCGATGACACCTGGCGCTACAGCAGAGATGAATAGCAAAGCAATCGGCCCGCCAATAATGATTCCAACAGTAGCCGTCAAGAACATAATCAATGACTTCGGACCTAGATTGATCAATCCTTTGAGATCTATACTTAAGCAAAATAATATCAAACTAGCTGGTAGGAGATAGCGTGACGCCACATAATAGAGTCTACTATGACCTTGTAATGCCTTGTACTCTGAGGCAGGTACATTGGTATCATTGAGATATGCAGTGATTTGATCATAACTCAAGCCATCTGGTAAGATGACATTGTATTGATCAAGGACAGACTGTAGTCCATCGCCGTACCAGTGTGGTGCGATCAATCCCAATGGATAATTGAGGAGTGCTGGGACAAAGTAGCAGAGAAGGAGTGCAGGAACAACCCTATAAAACTTCTTCCATGCACTATCCTCTAATCCTGAGGTGTAGAAGATGATCGCTAAGACTAACATCAATATACCAAATGTGATGGCATCATTAGTAAATACAGGGGCTAAAGCTAAATTCATCCTTATTCCAAGTTTTTCTTTTCCAAGTAATTGTACAAGATAGATTCTAAAGATACAATATCAGGAAGATTGAAAAGAATATTGCAATTTGTTAATGCAAATCATAGGCAGGAAGCACAATGTTCAGAGAACACAGTGGCGTTGATCCATATTTCCTATTTGCGTTTATTACATTTTTACGTTAAGAATCTCTACTTTCATTGTTAGTAAATAAATCATTTAGATAACGATATCAATATGAAGAAGCTAGGAATTGATTTCAGACATGTGAGAGGCGATTTCTTTGGTGGATTGACTGCTGGCATCGTGGCTCTACCCTTAGCACTAGCCTTCGGTGTAAGTTCTGGCCTAGGCGCTGATGCAGGATTGTATGGTGCTATATTTATTAGTTTCTTTGCAGCACTTTTTGGTGGTACCAATACACAGATCTCTGGTCCTACTGCACCGATGACAGCCGTCAGTATGGTCATCATTGCTGGGATCTTAGCTGTCAATAATGGTGACGTTAGCCAAGCACTTCCTACGATATTGATGGTTTTCTTCTTAGCAGGACTGATTCAGATCGGCCTAGGTATGCTCGGTGTAGGTAAGTATATTCGGTACATCCCATATCCAGTAGTCTCAGGATTTATGACAGCAATTGGTGTGATTATCCTTATCACCCAGCTCCTTCCTGCGATTGGATATTATCCTAAAGAAGATGTCCAGTTAGTCAATAATTATAATGCCCAAGCACAGGAGCTCATCTTAGAGAATATTCTTAGAGAGGAAGCAGGAGAAGGCATCCTTGTACTCCAAGACTTCAAAGAGACGATCAATAGAGCAAAAACTATCACACCCAAGCAGATACTCGAAGAGTCACAAACTCTTGCCGCCAAAGATGCGAGTGGTGTAATCGGAGCCTTCAAAGTCCTACCTAGAGCCATTAAGCAGATCAATTGGTTAGAGTTAATACTTGCCCTCTCTACGATATTGATCATCTATGGATTTAAGCGGATCACCACAGTCATACCTAGTACATTAGTTGCCTTAGTGATAGTCTCTGCTGTAGCTGTCTTAGGTAAGCTAGACTATGTGCAGATTACTGAGATTCCAGCTGGATTTCCTCAGCCCAACCTGGCTATGTTTACACAATTTGATCTCGGATCTTTGACTCCATATATCTTTACTGCTATTACGTTAGCCTTACTTGGTGCCATCGATTCATTATTGACCTCAGTGGTTGCTGACAATATGACTAAGACCAAACACAAACCAAACAAAGAGCTCATCGGACAAGGAATCGGTAACTCGATCGCAGCTATCTTTGGTGGTATACCAGGAGCAGGAGCTACGATACGGACTGTTGTCAATATCAATGCTGGAGGTAAGACTCGCCTCTCGGGGATGATTGCCGCTGTAGTATTACTGATCGTAATGTTAGCACTTGCACCCATAGCATCATTGATCCCAGCAGCCGTACTTGCAGGGATATTGATTACAGTAGGTATCGGAGTGATGGACTACAAAGGACTCAAGGCCATCCCGTATATGCCTAAGCCAGAGGTAGTAATCCTCCTTGTCGTACTAGTCCTATCTTCTGTATGGAATCTCGTCTATGCAGTTGGGATCGGTTTAGTAATCGCATCACTAATGTTCATGAAGAAGATGGGGGATCTGACCAGTGAAGATTCACAGATTGCACCATTGGAGGAGGAGTCTTGGCCAGATGAGCAAGGGTTCCCAGAGCACCTAGAAGAGGAAGTCTTTATCAAGCATATCAATGGACCTCTCTTCTTTGGATCTACGAGCAACTTCCAGAAGTTAATTAATCAAATACCAGATACCGCCTCTACAATCATCATCAGATGTGAAAAGATGCGATACATCGATCAGTCAGGTCTCTATGCCATGGAAGACGTATTAGTAGATCTGATTAGTGAAGGTAAAACTGTCATCTTAGTCAGCTTACAGGAGCAACCACGATATATGATGGAGAGAATTGATGTCATTCCAGACCTAATCCCAGAGAATTTAATCTTCGATACTTTTGATCAAAGTCTCAATTGGATAGTCAAGAATGTACATGATCTTGTCTGATTGTAATCTCAGGGGTAATCAGAGCTGTAGTATTATCTACCCAAGTCAAGACGGGATAATTTCATCAATTAATTGGTAAGTTATCCTTTATTCGACTTCTTAGCTGAGTTTACTGATACCAAGTCATGTACATCGACATGACCAAGCTTATGAGTCCTATCAACGTGATCACTCCTCCTCCTAGGACTAACCATCTCCGCCTATAAGACACTATACTAGGTATCGCTAATAATACCAAAGGGATGATAGGAATTAGATATCTACCTGATAGACTTCTGATTCGGTAGTGACCTACAGGGCTCCATTGGAGATACAATGATACTGAGAGACCTGCTATCATCATCAAGCTAATACCGAAGAGTATAATCCGATGTTTTCGATTCAGTTGCATAGAGACTTGTGTACGAGAGATCGACAGTACGCCTATACATAGACCTAATAGACCGATGATCATTGGGTGCATATAGTGGTGTTGCCATCCATATTTTCCGATATAGTGAGCTAGCGTAGCAGGTGCTGATTCGAGATAGGAGACGAGTGCCACTTGCGTAAATGTCAAGGGGTGAGAGATGATCCAAGCGAGTTGTGCAGATGGATTGACTGGAGGATTGAGTTGTTGTGAGTCTCTATATAATGGTGCATAATCAGAGTAAGGGATGAAGAGAGAGCCACTGTAACTTATCCATGTCACAAGTATCAATATAGTCATGAATAGTATGCCTGCCTTCATCACTGCTCCACGAGACAGCCTGACATCAGGTACCATAAAAATCATAAATACAAGTGGAAAATAGACAAGCTTATTCACAGTGATCAATCCCATGATAATACACAATAATAAATATTCCTTGACCGAGATATGGTGCTGCGTCAATAGAGCTCTAAGCAACAGAGCAACCCACAGGAAACATAAACTCGAGGTAAATGTATCACCAGAAATACAAGAAGCTAGACTCACAGATGCTGGTAATAATCCAAGACAACTAAACAGTACTTTTTGGATAGGGATAATCTTGATTGCTAGAGCCATGATGATTAACCAAGAGAGCAGACCACATAATCGGGTGACATAGAGTGAGTAGTGAGGTCTCAATCCAAGTACATTTGACACCATAAAGCCTACAGCATGAGGGAGATACACAGTCGGACTATAATACCCAACATTAGCAAAGTCAACGAATAGATCTTCACTACGTTGCAATTGCCTAGACCTTCGATAGTCTTCATCATCAAAGTGGGGATCACTTGACTTCCTTATTGAATCAAAGTGCTGAGAGTACTCGAGTAGATTTGAGTCAATCAGTCCGCCAAGACGATTGCCATCAAGGACTTCCCCCATCAAGTTACCATTTGCGATATGTGCCGATCTATGGAAGTGATTAGTCTCATCGGGAGATTGGAAGGGAGGAGTCATCCAAAGGATTATCAGACCAAAGATCAGACCTGTTATAGCGAAGTATCTATGAATAAGTACATGCATACTCTCTTTTAATCAAGGACTAATGGATGTCACCCCTAAGCTGCATACCAGCCATTACTGGCACTGTAAGAGTATTCTTAACAGGAGTAATTGGACAGTTAAATTTATCAAGATAAGCACAGTAAGGATTGTAACATTTATTAAAATCTATCTTAACAGTATCACTTTCAGGTATCTTCAAATCAAGATATCTTCCTCCACCATATGTTGTGTCGCCATTAGTCTCATCATAGAATGGACAGAATAGATAGTCACCATAATCTGGGTGATCCATCATATCCACATTTTGATAGAGAGTTAAAGATTGAGACTCTCCACTCAGGGTAAAGGTCATCAATCCATATTCACGATAACGAGGAGTCCTTGTCCCAGAAGTCTTCATTTCAAAGATCTCAGTATCAGGTGTCAAAGTGATACTGGCATCCACCTGATAAGTCTTAGAGATAGGATAAAAGGAGAAATCGTTCTTGGTGAATAACTTCTCCTCGAAGACATTGAACGCTTTGATATAAGTCTCTATCTCTTCCGTTTGCCAAGAAACTAGCTCAGACTCATAAGCGAGCATCTCGACTTGTTGTGATATCTCTTTATCAGATGTTTTCAGAGTGTCTACAATCTTCTTTTGACAACCAGCAAAAATGAATATAAGTAGAGAAAAACGAATTATTAATCTCATATACAATTAAGTTTTTATGTTGAATAGACTGGATATTAACAATATGATGAACCAATACAGATGCAAACAATTTGATAGCTTCTGCTCACAAAGTAAAGTATTTGCAAGATTGAAATGAATTCATAAATAACAAAGAATAAGATACAAACCTCTTTACTATTCTTCACTATGAAACTTCACTAAGCTATATTATTCTGCACCTCCGGGATCGAAATAATATAGATTTTTTTCAACTCCAAGATACACAATAGAAATCATGCTGTAAAAGAGAAAAAATAAGGAAATTTGAAAAAAATGGAGAGAAAAACACGATGCATAATCTAAATACAACAAATTATAGTTAACAATTTTTGAAGCTAACCATAAATCAAATGTCTTATATACAATTACTCCATAATATGTTAATATCGTCTTAGAAAGTGAGGAAATAGCCCATAATTCAACAGTAAAAATATAAGGAAAGTAGAATAAGTCAAGTGAGTATTTCCTCAAGAGATATTTTAGTTCAAAACACCATTTGCGAATCTACAACTTGAGAAAGAGATGAGTTTTTTAAAACCAAAATTTATAGACCAACAGGACAGACAAGTACCCAGTTTT
>CALLAW010000076.1 GCA_938001865.1 uncultured Saprospiraceae bacterium
TCGAGCTGGACTTCACTAGAGTCAAGTCGTGAGATAAATACTGGTCTATCATCGATCAGACTATCGATCTGGATGAGTGTCTCAATAGTAGTCTCTGTTGGAGTAGTCGTAACCCTTGTGATCGTCGAGTCAGTTGATGTCACAGTGACACTGACAGTATCTATGGGTGTGTGATCGGCATTTACCTCGAGTGGATCTCTCAGGTCTATCCAACCTACTTGGAGTACTTGATCGATGTCTAAGCTGAGTTCATCAAGTGTATTGAGGTGTTTGATATCTTCGATTTGCTTGTCAAAGTAGATTCGAGCTATTCGGAAGATGGTCTCACGCTGTTTGACATGATAGTGTACAGGAATGTCGTATGGATGAGTCCGCTGTGTCTTGATGAGAGCATCCTTGATCGGGATTATGATCTCTGAGCCAATACCTAGGATCGTACCTTTGTCGATACTATTAATCTCTTCGAGGTAGGCAACTGGTAAGTCGAAGATCCTTGAAAGTTTATATAGGGTCTCTTTTGCTTGGAGCTTGTGGATATAGACCTTTTGGATATCTTTCGTTACTTTTACCTCGAGTGATACTTGCTCCTCTCCGATGCTCTCTTGAGTAGTGCCTAGATGGCAAATACCAAACACAAGTAAGAGTATATAGAGGAGTTTGTTTGTTGATGACATAATTCTAATATTTCGAAGCATAAAGATACATCATATTATGAATTTTCGTAATATGTCTGCAGCCTAACATTATTTTTAACTCTATAATTAACATATTCATTGCAACGACGTACGATTACAGCCATCATTCCGGCAAGATTAGCCTCTACGAGATTGCCCAATAAGGTACTTATTGAGATCAAAGGGAAGCCGATGATCCAGCATGTCTATGAGAGTGTAGAGCAGACCCAGGGCATAGATCACGTACTCGTAGCCACGGATAGCCAAGAGATACTTGATGTGGTGATCAGCTTTGGTGGGTATGGAGTGATGACAGCATCAGATCACACCTGTGGTACTGATCGGATCGCTGAGGCTGCACAGGTAGTCGATACAGACCTCATCCTCAATGTCCAAGCTGATGAGCCGATGCTCAAGCCGAAGCACCTCATACCGTTGATCTCTGCTGCTCAGGACGAAGCGTTTCAGATCGGTACGGTAATCACTCCTATCGATAATCTCCAAGAGTTCAGAGATCAGAATGTCGTCAAGGTGGTCACTCGGATAGATGGCAGTTGCCTGTATTTTTCGAGAGGAGACATCCCATATCAGAGAGCTAATGCGAGAGATTTCAGTCTAGCTAAACGGCATATCGGTATCTATTGCTTTGATCGGGAGACACTGACTGAGCTAGTTAGCCTCCCTCACAGTCCACTCGAAGAATACGAAAAACTCGAACAACTCAGATGGCTGCAACATGGATATCCTATCCAAAGTGTTGAGATAGAGGGTGATATCCTCAGTGTAGATACTGAGGAGGATCTGATTGCTGTCAGAAAGTTAATGTAAACTTGGATACATTTAAATCATCAGTATCTTTGTGGTCTGCTGGGGTGCCTCTATACGGCTGAGATTATACCCATTGAACCTGGACAGGTAATGCTGTTAAGGAATATTGAGTCAGGTGATACTTCACCTTGCCGTCTACACCAGCACACTTTATTTACATTTTTTTTTGAGTTGATTCACTATCAGATAGGATTTGATATTGATTGACATTGATTTTAATCATTTACATTATGAAGTTTTTACTCAATATTTTGTTTCTTTTCACATCACTCAGCCTCTGTGGCCAATATGTCCTCTCAGGTACTCTGTCCTCATCAGATCGGACTAAGCTCGTGGGTGGATCAGTCTATATCTTGGATACGCAGATGGCCTCGGTCACAGAAGATGATGGAAGTTACTACATAGATGATATACCAGCTGGTAAGTATACCGTCCAATATAGTTACCTAGGCTACGATGATTATACCGTAGATTTAGAGATCAAGGATGATCTTCAGTTTGACGCAGAGCTCAATGGTACGTTCTACAATATAGATGAGATTCAGATTAGTGATAATCGTGTAGACAATACTTCGCCATTTACATATAGTGAGATGAATCATACTGAGCTCATGGAGAAGAATACTGGGGTCGATGTCCCGATTCTCCTCAATGGACTGACCAATGTACAGACGACAAGTGATGCGGGTCATGGGATAGGGTATACATCTCTACGTATCAGAGGGAGTGATCAGAGTAGGATCAATGTCACGATCAATGGAGTCCCTCTCAATGATGCTGAGTCACAGAGTGTCTTCTGGGTGGATCTTCCAGACTTTGCGAGTAGTGTGGAGAATATCCAAGTGCAGCGAGGAGTAGGTACATCGACCAACGGACCTGGGGCTTTTGGAGGGACTGTAGGTCTCAATACGCATCAACTCAATGGTGATCCATATATCGAGACCAACGGGACCATTGGGTCATTCAATACCAATAAGTTCAATGTCAAATTGGGCACAGGTATACTCAATGATCGATTCTCTGTAGATGGTCGATACTCACTCGTCAACTCTGACGGATATGTCGATCGGAGTAATGCTAAGCTCCTCTCATGGATGCTCTCACCAGCTATCTACTGGGATGATGCTGTATTACGGTTAGATATCTTCTCAGGTAGAGAAGTCACTAATCAAGCTTGGTTTGGTGTGCCTGAGGCAAGACTAGGCAATGATCAAGCAGCACTTGACGAGCACTTTAATAACAATTACTTCCCTGGTGGTCTCTATCAGACAGTAGAGGACTCACTCAATTACTACAACTCGGATAGACGATACAATTACTATCTATACGAAAATCAAATTGACGACTATCAGCAAGACCACGTGCAGCTTCACTATTACAAGACATTTAGTGATGCAGTGACATCTAGAGTCACTGGATACTTTACACATGGCGCTGGTTTTTTTGAAGAATATCGAATAGGGGAAGACCTCGACTTCTACAACATTGCTCCAGGAGACTTCATCATAGATGGCGATACACTCCTCAATAATGATGTGATTAGAAGGAGAGCATTAGATAACAACCTATTTGGATTCTTTACCAATAATACGATCAATCCAGTAGGGAGCAAGTTTGGGTTTGATATCGGAGGTGGATGGAGTCACTATAAGGGTGAACACTTCGGGTATGTGACCGAGATAGTAGATGTGGCTACGAGTAATGTGGTGCTGAAGTACTATACCAATGATGGGACGAAGAGAGACTACAATATCTACGGAAAATCCAAATATCAAATCAATGAAAACTGGTCAACTCTTGCTGATCTCCAACTCAGAGGAATCGATTACACAATCGTAGGTGATGATAATAAGATCAAGGGAATAGATCTCGCAAGGGATTGGTTGTTTTTCAATCCTAAGGCTGGTGTCACTTATCAGAAAGATAGCATCAAGGTCTATGCTTCTGTTGCTATTGCCAATAGAGAACCAGATAGAAATGATATCTTGAATCCATTAGAGTCTCTCACGCCTCAGCCGACTCATGAGACACTCTACAACGGTGAACTCGGCGTGCATAAGGTATTTGGCAGTCTTGGTGTCAAGGCTAATGCTTACTATATGTATTACCAAAACCAACTTGTACTCACTGGGGAGCTCAATGATGTAGGAGCTAATCTGAGGACAAATGTGGATGAGAGTTATCGAGCAGGGATAGAGCTAGAGTTAGATGCTCAGATGAGTTCAAGGATCAGAGTAGGTGGCAATGTAGCTTTCAGCCAAAACAAGATTACTTCATTCGACGAGATTGTCTATAATTATCTACCAAATGAGACAGAGGTACTTGTCAATTCATTTGAAGACGTGGATATCGCATACAGTCCATCAGTCATAGCAGGAGCAGAGATGACAGCACAGATCATCAGACCACTCAGTCTGAGTATTGGTGGCAAATATGTCGGACAGCAGTATCTCGATAATACGCAGAATGATGATCGGATACTCCCAAGTTACTTGACAGTTAACTCTGCACTGAGATATCAACCACAGATCAAAGGGTTGAAAAATCTGAGTGTCGGATTGCATGCCTATAATCTCTTCAATACTCTCTACTCAGCGAATGGCTATACCTACAGTTACGGAGTAGGAGACTTTTTTATCACAGAGAATTTTTATTATCCACAAGCGACTAGGCATTACATGTTGACAGCAACGATTCGTATCTAATCTCAAGTAATCGACTACTATGGCAGACTTAATCAATCAGTGGAGCAATGCGAATGACGAGATCGGAGAGTTATCTCAGTTTTTGTCAGAGATGAAGAGTGAGTATTACAAGGATACAGTCGACGCTGTTGCAGTGAAGATCTCAACCCAAGTAAGCAGTGAGATAGACTGTCTGGATTGTGGTAATTGTTGTAGGACTTCTGTTACTGACTTTACCAAGGGAGATATCAAGCGAGCAGCAAAGCACCTTGGCATGACTCCCAAGGGATTTATCAAGAGCTATCTGATGCAGGATGTAGATGGTACTTACATTACAATGTCTGCTCCATGTCCGATGTTCAACGCAGATAACACATGTAAGATCTACGAAGTGAGACCAGCTGTCTGTGAATCATACCCACATACACAGAGAACGAATTTTAAAAATAGAGTGCATGCTCATCAGGCAAATCTCTCGATGTGCCCAATCACCTTCCATACAGTGAAGCGGATGGAGTTGGAGCTATCTAAGTTGGGTGATAAGCAAGAATCAGAATAGAACATATTTTGATTTGACTGTGGAATAAGAGTTGTATCACCGCTCTGCGGTATACATTGTTAGTGCTTG
>CALLAW010000077.1 GCA_938001865.1 uncultured Saprospiraceae bacterium
TTCAATTACCGATCTTTTAACGGAAGGCTTTACCACTTTTTTGACAAAACATCTTTTGCCATTTGTAGATCTAAGGATACATCTGCATACATACGCTTCAACTTCTGATTCTCAGCCTCCAACTCTTTTAGTCGCTTCAAATGGCTAACTTCCATCCCCCCATACTTCTTACGCCAATTATAAAATGTACCCTTATTGATACCTAAATCTCTGCTGATCTCTTCTACTGAACGGCCAGCTTCGTTCTCTTTTAAAGCCTTTATAATCTGGCTCTCTGTAAACTTACTTTTTTTCATAACAACTCAAATTTAGTTAATTTTTGAACTGTCTTAATATTTCATAAGGCTACATCCTTAATTTGACTATGAAAGTTTATAAAAAGACCTTGTGTTTCTGAAGAATAAATTGGATTTTGTAACATCGCCTACTCCTATGCCTATCATATCTACATATATTCAGCCCTAGCATGGAGCAGAATAAAGTATCCTCCAGTGTACCCCATGCTCTGAGGTAAAACAAATTACTACTTATTGACCAGCCTTACTCAGGCTCTTTAATCTAGCGACCCAATTCCTGATAAACTGAAATTCCTTGAAACTTGAGTCATTAAGAGCCTTATACGTCAAGTAAACAGAGAATGGCATCAACACTATGCAAGGTAACCATGCACCTATGAAAGGGCCCACTGTGCCACCCTTATTCAGTTTCTCTCCGAGGATATTGACTATGATGAAGAGCATGAAAAACAGAATAGCAAAGAGCAATGGATATCCATAGCCACCCTTCTTGACAATACTGCCTAATGGTGCTCCGATAAATAGAAAGATGATACAAATAAGTGCCCAGCTATACTGCTGATAAAATCTCAAGACATGCTTATTTTTATCTTTGTTTAATGATGCAAACTTTGTTTTGCTGACACTTTGCTTCTCTGAGAGGCGGTTTGTCTCATTCTTTGCTAGGTCAAATAGTCGTTTCTGTTCTTCGACAGAATACAGTTGAATGATAGAAACCATAGTATCCGATAGCTCATATTCTTGGGTTACATATTTCGTCCGATTCTTTTTGGTTCTGTTTGGCTTGATCTTATTTAGCTTAGCTGCCTTGTCTAAGAATCGATCTTTTGCCGTTAGAGCAGTATTCTTCACTATACTGAGACTGTCATCGATAATTTCTTGATCTGTACTTATGGAATCATCAACAATTGCCTTACTCTTCTGGGGAATACCGCGAGTAATTGCTAGATACTCGGGGACCTCGTACCAGTTATAGAGCTGATTGGCTGCTTGTGTAATGCTATCCATCTCTAGCTCAAAGGAATCAATGGCTGCATGAAGTTGGAAGGTATTCATCAGATCATAGGACTTCCTGCTGAGATTGAGGTTACTTGCCTCCATCTCGAACTGACTCATGTCAAACACTTTATTCCACTCGGCGAACTCTGTTCTAATAAACTGGTTTTTACTTTTCTTCTTTTTAGAACTAGTAGACTTCTTGACATCGCCATATTGGATTCCATCGAAGAGCTTGATGATGAAGAGCTTCCCATCATCTGTCGAGTACATTTCACCATCCTTTGCTGTGATCAGATGGACCTCAGACTTATCAGACTTAGAGTGGTCGTAGATCATGATGTCCTTCACTGTCTTACCGTCACTCTCCTTCTCTCCTACCCTCATCACCATGTCCTTAAAGTCATTATTAAACACCTGGGGAGAGATACTCAACGAAGGCTTCTGCTTACGGACAGAATTGAATCTGTAGTAGAACTTATAATTGGCCTTAGGCTTGAGATAGTTAGAGGCTACAAAAGAAAATCCAGCTGTAAAGACAGATAATACGATCGCTGCAGCCATAATCCTCAGCAGAGAGATACCAGCACTCTTCATACTTGACAGTTCATATCTCTCTCCAAGATTGCCAAATACCATCACTGATGAGATAAGGATAGTCAGTGGGATAGCGAGTGGTATAATCGTAACAGCAAAGTAAAAAATCAGCTCCATCAGTACAAAGAATGAAATCCCCTTACCAATAATCTCATCGATATACTTCCAGAGAAACTGCATCACCAATACAAACTCTGCCACAAAGAATGCCAACAGATACGGAGGCAACATGGCTGTGATGATGAGTTTGTCTAGTTTTTTCATTTGGCGCAAAGTTACAAGAGTTACTTGTAACAGTTGTAGTGTAACGCAGTGAGATGTGGTGTCATTGCAATGGTCGATTATCTTACATGCCCCTTGATGAGATCTGAGTGGGACTAGATCAGCTCGTACACTCTAGTTGCATGCGTGATGTATGCAGTAACGTGTAGAGTCGATCCTCTTACCAAGTCTCAAATGGTACAATGGGCTCAGGGTAGTCCGTAACTTGAGTAGAATCTGGATAATGGATATCACAGTGATCTAGGCCTTGAAGTTGAGGGAGCCAATGACTGACATATCTCCCATCAGAATCATACTTTTTGGCTTGAGCCAAAATATTGAAGTAGCGATTCTCTCTTGGGTCACAGCCGACACCTGCGAGATAGTTCCAGTTACCATAGTTACTACATGGATCATAATCGATTAGCATTGACTCGAAGTATTCTGCACCAATCAACCAATTTTCTTTGAGATCATGGATGAAAAAACTGGCAACATTTTGTCGTCCTCTGTTAGACATGAATCCTGTCCGATTGAGCTCTTTCATATTAGCATCGATAAATGGAATCCCCGTCTGACCATTAGTCCAAAGAGCTATCCTCTTCCAGTTTGATTCATTCAATTTGAGGGACTTCCCTGCTGTACCACCCTGTTTGAATATCGCATTGCCATACTTCTTGGCTATCAATCTGAAGAAATCTCGCCACAGTAACTCAAAGAACAACCAATACGTCGACTTATTAGAGACTTGATCTTCTTCGTAGCGTTTGAGTTCTGAGTAAATTTTCTTCGGTGAGATACAACCTTGAGCTAGATAAGCTGACATTCTAGATGAGAATGTTGTACCTAGGAGTTCATTCCTCGTATTGAAATAGTTCTGTACTCGATGTGTCTGCCAGAGGTATTCATCCAACTGTGCTAGTGCAGCAGATTCACCACCGGTGAGGACTGAGATATCATCTTCTTCCTCTGAGAGATTGAAGTCTGTCAGTGCAGGGACACTTCCGAAGTCTATCGTTAGAGAGATTGGTCTAACCTCCTGAGCTTGTGGACTTGGTAGTGGATTCCTGATTGGTACAAACTTCTCTACTTCTTTACGAAAGTTAGTAAAGATATCTGGAGTATGGGTGACAGGAAATGGAAGGTCAGCCGTGTGATAGAGCATCTTACCTCGATAGAATCTCACCTCTTGACCAACAGTCCATAGAGATTGCTCCAACGCATCTTGAACCTTTACCTCCTCTTGAGTTCGTTCGCGATTGCAGAATACCCAAGATGACTTGACTTCTTTAGCCAGACTGAGGACCTCCTCTTCTGGCTTGCCTATCCTGATATAAAGTTTGAGGCCAATCGCTTTCAATTGATCAGAAAGATCTTGGATGCTCTCAAGGATAAATCTTGCCCTGTGTCTATCTATCTTTCGGAAACCAAACTTGGTATATCCTCTGAAGAGTCGAGTATCAAAGACATAGACAGGCAACACCTCATCGCATGTCTTGACGGCATCAGTGAGTGCTTCATTGTCATGAAGTCGTAGATCATTCCTAAACCAAACAATTCCTCTAACCATAATTCAAAAATAGACTGTGTAATTAAAAAACAACTTATCTCGACTTGTGTTTTTATAAATGAATACTTTTGAGTAATTATTTACACCTTTATATTAAACCTCTTATTCGTTATGAGAATCACAGTACTGATCAATTCACTCCTCATTTGCACACTAGCGATCATCTCTATACAATCATGTCAGTCTGGCCTCAGCCCTCAGGTAGAGACACGGAAGGCAGAGGTCATGGTCATCCACGATGAAGTCATGCCACTGATGAGTACCACACGGAAGCTCAGGAAGCAGATCAACTCTCATAACCATGGAGGTGTCGATCAACTGATCAGCGACTTAGAAGCTGCTGATGAGACTATGATGCAGTGGATGTCAGACTTTGGTCAACTCAAACAGCTTACATCAGAGCAAGAGCAAATGCAATACCTAGATAAGATGGATGCTCGAGCCAAAGTAATGCAAAAACAATTTGATAACGCAATCAGAAATGCAGAAAACTATGTCAATAATCACAAGCACTAAGGCCTTCTGTCAACTCCTCATCTCTATGACTGTCATCGCGACACTCCTGATTACAGGTTGTGGTGAGAGTGGATCATCAGGACCACTTCCATATCTTGGTCACTCAGAAGTCATTGATGGTAAGACAGTGCATCACACTATTAGAGACTGGTCATTTGTCAATCAAGATAGCATGGTTATCTCTAACAAAAGCTTAAGTGATCATATCTATATTACGGATGTATTCTTCACTTCTTGCCCGACGATCTGTCCCAAAGTAATGAAGCAGATGCTTATCCTCCATGATGAGTTCAAAGATGACGACATGGTCAAGATGGTCTCATTTACGATAGATCCCAAGCGAGATGATGTCAAACGACTCAAACTCTACAGCAGCAATCTAGGAGTATCCAGTGATAAGTGGCATTTCCTTACAGGAGAAAAAGATAATATCTATGACGTAGCCGATGATTACTTCATCGTAGCTCATCCTGACTCTGATGCACCTGGAGGATTTGACCACAGCGGTAAGATCATCTTGACAGATAAAGAAGGTCATGTCAGGGCCTTTGCCGAAGGGACCGAACCAGAGACGATACCATCATTCATCAAGGCCATCAAACAGCTCAAACGAGAGTATGAAGTTAATCAGTAGCGTTGTCATCATACTCTTTGTGATTGCTTGTACCGTAGGATGTGATGACCACATCTATATCCAAGGCGAACGTCTCTATGAGTACCACTGTCAGAACTGTCACATGAGTGATGGGAGTGGACTGGAGCAAGTCATCCCATCTATCAAAGAGTCTACATACTTCCATGAGAAGATAGACTCACTGCCATGCCTTATCAGACACGGAAGACCTGAGTACATGACATCAGATAGCATCCTACTCAATATGCCGGTCAATTATAACCTGACCGAATATGAGATCACTAACATCATCAACTACTTGAGAGTAGTCTGGTACGAAGATGAACCCATCAATATCAATAAGACTCGAGTACTCCTCCAAGATTGTCCAATACCAGCGATGCGGTATGGTCAATAAGCTTTAGCTTTAATGTCTAAGCGATACTCTCTCTATTCAATAAAAAAACTGTCAATATCGTGCATGCATACTCACTCTTAGAACTCAACAATTACATCAAGCGAGTCATTGCACTCAACTTCGAAGAGGCAATCTGGATAGAGTGTGAGATCAGTGGCATCAGCGAAGTGAGAGGTCAAGTCTATCTCGATCTCGTCCAAAAAGATGAAGATACACAAGATGTCGTAGCACAGTCAAGTGCAGCAATCTGGTACAAGGCTAACCTATTCTTGAAGAATAAACTCAAAGATCTCTACTCCTCAATCTTGAGCCAAGGAATCAAGATCAAGTGCAAAGTCGAAGTCACTTTCCACGAGCGGTATGGGATGAAACTCTCACTCATCGATGTCGATCCAGCATATACCATGGGCAATCTAGAGCTCGAAAGGCAAAAAGTCATAGATGAGCTCAAGGCAAAAGATCTCTTAGATAAAAACAAAAAGACTTATCTCACCAAAACAATCAGAAATATTGCTGTGATTAGCTCATCCACAGCAGCTGGCTATATAGACTTCACCACTCAGCTCTCAACCAACCAATATGGCTACGCCTATGATGTGACACTCTATCAATCAGCGATGCAAGGGACTAACACTGAGACGGATGTCTGTGATGCTTTGCGCAAAATACAGAACGGATACACGACTTATGATTGTGTCTGCATCATCAGAGGCGGTGGATCCAAATTAGACCTCTCATTCTTTGATAGTTACAAGATAGCAGAAGCAATAGCTAACTGTAATATTCCAGTCATCAGTGGGATCGGACACGAGATAGATCTGTCAGTCACTGATCTGGTGACACATACTCAACTCAAGACACCGACAGCAGTAAGTAACTTTATCATCGATCGTACTCTCTACTATGAATCAGAGTGTCTCTCTCAGTTCGCTATGATATTGCAGGAAAGCCAACGCAAATTGAAAGAGAAGTTCCAAAGATTGAATACCCTCTCTCAGACCCTTAACTATGCCACTCAGAAGAAGCTCCTGACTACAGAGAAGAGATTACTACTGATAGAATCGACACTGCATAATCAGAGTACCTCACGGATCAAGACAAAACTGCTCAACTTAGATAATATCGAAAAACTGCTCCAAACTTACCAGCCTGACAACGTCTTGAAGAGAGGTTATACACTTATCAGACAGTCTGGCAAGATCGTAACGAGCAAGGCCAAACTCACCAAAGACCCTATCGAAGTACAATTCAAAGATGGAACTGTCAAGAGGTCATGATATGAGTCAAACTGCTCCTCATTGATTATAAAAATCACCACATGATAAAAGCTATTTATCGATTCTTCAGTCCAAAATTTCAAACTATCTCCCTTGATTACCACGTGGATGTCAGACCGAGATACGGACATGGCAAACCTCCACATCCAGAGTTAAATACTCTCATCAAAGCACACACAGATACCTACACCCTATTACTCAACAAAGCGACTAGGTATGGCGACAATCTGAAAGTGCTGAAGGAAAGCAAAGAGGAAACATCTCAGCAAGCACCGACATGGAATAATGGATTCTTACCTGGTCTTGACATCCTTATGCTCTATACGATGGTCAGTGAGCACAAACCAAAGAACTACATAGAAATTGGCTCTGGCAATTCGACCAAGGTAGTCAGAAAAGCAATCATTGATAATAATCTCAATACTCAGATCACCTCTATCGATCCATATCCAAGAGCTGAGATTGATGAGATTTCTGATGTCATACATCGGATACCATTAGAAAATCTTGATATTGATCTCATCAATCAATTAGATGAGAATGACATCTTGTTTATAGATAATTCACATCGGATATTCCCCAATTCGGATAGTATGGTATTCTTCATGGAGGTCTTACCAAAGTTAAAAAAAGGGGTAATCGTACACATCCACGATATTTACCTCCCCTTTGATTATCCACAGTTTATGTGTGATCGATTCTATTCAGAGCAGTATGCACTTGCCCTATTTCTCCTGTTGGATCAGAAGAAGTATGAGACAATTATGCCAAACTACTATGTCTCTGAGACTCCAGAATTAGCAGCTATTCTTGATCCATTTTGGTCTAGCCTCCCTCTAAATGTTGAAAAACATGGAGGGTCTTTTTGGATCAGAATCAATCAATAAAACGAGTAACGTCTCCTCTGCGTATCCTTGCACCTCTGTACCAATGTAGCACTCTATTGGCTCAACCACAATCTCTATCCTAGCTACAAACAAACCCTATCGCAAATATCAGCGCAATTAACTCAGATGGGTTCAAGGCTCTCCTGATAGTATTCAGAGATTTATGCAAATAATCAAATCTGTACGGCAACAAGGTAGTCAAGGAAGAATTCTAAATCTCATTTTACCGGAATCAAAATATAAACATATTTGTTTACTTTATTGTATTTTTGGATTATAAACAAAATTGTTTACTATGCTACCCGAATTAGAGAGAATAAGAGGTATTCATCCTGGTGCTATACTGAAACGTGAATTAAAAAAGCGAAATGTCAAAGCAATTGCCTTAGCCAATGAGATCAAAGAGCATCCGCAAACTATCAATGCGATAACAAAAGAAAGAAGAAAAATCAATCCAAAGCTATCTTATAAACTTGGAAACTACTTCAATGTTAATCACGACTACTTTATGATAATTCAAGCTGCTTATGAAGTTGCCTCATATCAAAAATCAGAGAGAGCAATGATCAATCCTTTAGAAGGAAAATTTAGAGATTCAATTTTTTGGGATACTAGAATTGAATTAATAGACATTGAGAGGAATAAAAGATCCGTTATTCAAAGGATATTGGAAAGAGGAAATTCAAAAGAAATCAAAAACTTGATTAAAATCTATTCATTAGAAACAATCAAAAACGAAATAAAAAATATCAAATATTCATTTATTCCAAAATACAAGGATAATATTCAAAAGTATATCAATCAATCAGCATAATGCCTCTTCGAATTTATAAAGAAACAGTTACTGATCTACTTTGGGATCAATTACAGATCTTAATGAGAATAAATGCATTGGATTCGTTTCGACTTGTCGGAGGTACAGCATTGAGCTTACTCATCGGACACCGGATATCAATTGACATTGACATGTTCACTGATTCCGAATATGGATCAATCAACTTTAAATCTATTTACAAAGAACTTAAAAAGGAGTTCCCATATGTTAGTTCTGAAAAATGGCTGAACAATTCAATAGGGAATTCTTGTTTTATAGGTAACCAAAATTATGATACTGTAAAATTGGATATGTTCTACACTGATAATTTTGTTTATCCAATTATAGAATATCAAAACATAAGAATTTCTTGCATCGAAGAAATCATCGCAATGAAATTAGATATAATTGGTCGAGATTCAGGAGGAAGGAAGAAAGACTTTTGGGATATTCATGCTTTATTGGACAATTACAAATTATCAAAAATGCTTGATATTTATGAAAAAAGATACCCTCATACACATTCAAGGCAAGAGGTCAAAGATGGATTACGCTTTTTTGAAAACGCAGACCAAGATCCAGACCCAAACTGCCTCCTAAACAAAAAGTGGGAATTAATAAAATTGGATTTCGAAGAACTAAAAGAATAACTTATTAAAACTCCTAAATAGAAATTCTACAATAACCTATCATTTGGTCGTCAGTGCTATGACACCATCCGTCAGACTGTGTCCCCACCCAACGACCAACTCATGAGACTACGATACCCAATGCAGCTCGATCAGTCCTCCGCCTATCATACCACCCCATTGAGCATCGAGTCAAGATAAGTGATTATCTAAAATGGGATGTGAATGAAGTTTTCTGCTCCGATGTAACCTAGGCCGTTATCCACATTACTAAAGAGAGAGTATTGCTCAGAGAATGGTCCAAACAATTGATTATCTTGAAGGTTAAGGTATGCGGTCTCAAAATTATATTGCTCCTCTGACAGGCAAGACCATTTGAGAAATGTCACATCAATTAATCGTGTGATATCTAATGATCCAAAATTGCTAGAAGTAACTAAGCTAAAAGTAAACTCTTTCTCTGTATTATTAAATAAAGCGTCGTCAAATATATAGCTACTCTTTCCTGTCAGCACTGCTTCATCCAATGTCATAGACTCAATATATGAATCATAAATAACGAGACTATACTCCATACTATCCAATCCAAAGAACACAGTATCTGGATCAGAGAGATTATCAGTAAACACACCGACTTCATAGTAATTAGATCCAACCGGATCTCTAAACTGTACCTTCACTTCATAGCGAACGCTAAGAGGATGATCCTCATGTAGGAAGCTTGATTCGATGACTTCTATGATGGTGGCATTCACTGGTGCTGGCATTTGCGTCTCAGCAGATACCACTCCATACTGAGGATGATCTACCGCAATACGGTAATCACCAGGCTCGATGTAGAATGTAGGAAACTGAGATTCGTCTTTGAGATTACGATGTACACCTTGATCACTGCTTGTAAATGTATTGAAGTATTGACCATCACGGTAAAGGTCTAAGCTCTCAGATTGATAATATCTCGGAGTCATACTTGTATCTAGGATAGACTGATTCTCAGCAAGAAGGATATGTGTGATCGGTAGAGAAGATGGCTCACCAAAGTCATTACGCAGAGTACCACTCATGGCTAATTGAGTGGCATGACCGAAGTCTTCCATGAGATCTATCTCCTTGACTAATGCATCCTCGCAAGCGACCAATATGATACAACAGATTATGACCAACAATGGACTGATGCATGCTTGATTTTCAAGAGTATTCCACATAACGATCGAGTTACATTTACCGTAAGGTGCTAAGAGTGAACCAATCTCTAAAATGGTGCATAGTAAAAATTCTCAGCACCTAAGTAGCCAAGTCCATTCTCTACATTGGTGTAGATGGAGACTGGCTCTGAGAATGGACCAAGATTCTGACTATTGCGAAAATTCGTATAGGATGTTTCGAAATTGTATAATTCTTCAGAGATACAAGACCACTTCACTGCGATCGACTCCTCAATATCTGACTGAGTAAGATCTTGCGAATCAGACAATACCATATTGAATGTAAAGGTGAATGCAGAGTCATCAAATACTGAGTCATCAAAGAGGTATCCTCCATTGTAAGATTCCAGAGCACCTTGGAGATTGATACTCTCAATGTAGTAGAAGCCAATACCTCTCTCAATGATGAATGTATCCATTGCAGATATAATTGTATCGAAGACCACCAACTCCTCATCGGTGGTATACAGATCGATCTTGTAATAGTTATCCCCTGGTGGATCATCAAACTGAACAGTGACGACAAATCTTGTCTCATTCTCAAACTCAGCACCACCAAAATTCAACGAATCCATCTCCAACGAAGTAAGAGTCACAGGATCGGGCATGACTGTCTCAGCAGTCACCAACCCAAACTCTGGATGATCTACCTCTATGCGATACGACCCAGGATCGATGGCAAATGATGGATCATTTGAATTTTCAACTTGATTGACATGGATCCCATCATCATCATTGGTGAATGTATTGTAATACTCTCCATCCTTATACAAGTCGAGTGCCTCACTATTGTAGAATACAGGATCTGCTACTTGCTCTACTACAGATTGGTTCTCAGCAAGTAATATCTTACTAAATACGTCATCAGATGGCTCATTGTAACTATTGATCAGTGAACCGCTTATCCCCAATTGTTGAGTGAAGTTGAAGTCATCCTCGATGTCCAACTCTTTGACAAGGAGGTCTTCACAACTCATGAGGAGTAGACTCGACAATACGAGTCCTATGAGTATTGATGCTATTGGATGTATTTGATATTTCATATTATATTTTTATTTAATGTGTTCTCCTTTGCATTTTCATGTAAATGGAGAGCTCTTAAAATTCAAATCGGTAACTCACAGATGGGATTATGGGAAAGAGACTATACTGCTTGAGTACTGTTTCTTCTTCAAAACTCCCATCTTCTTGCTGCTTAAAGTCAGATTCAAACTGTACGAAGAACGGATTTTTACGGCTGTAGGCATTATATGCACCGATAGACCAGATACGCTTGTGGTTTTTCTTTTGCTTGATGAAGTCCACATTGACATCTAGTCGATGGAAGGCAGGGAGCCGATTGGCATTACGAGATTTGAAGTAATCGATATATGTGATCTCATTGAAGTTTTCATTATTGAGTAGGACTGGCAGTCTGCTATCCGCAAATGTTACAGAGTTACCTGTACCGTAGACCCATGTTGCCGCCAGGTTGATCCGATCGCTGAGTTCGTAGACGCCAACTAGCGATATATCATGGCGTCGATCAAACTTGAATGGATACCACTCTCCAAAGTTTTTATCATCAAATCGTCTCCATGACCATGACAGTGTATATCCCACCCAACCAGTAAATTTGCCAAACTTCTTCTGAAGAAAAAACTCTCCACCATAGGACTTGCCTTCACCTTGAGTGACTTGCGACTCCCAAGGATCAAGAGAGAACAGAGATGCTCCATCTTGGTATGCAATCAGATTTTTCATCTCTTTGTAGTATCCTTCGATACTGAGTTCATAGTTATTGCCTATAGTCTTAGCGATACCCAGGGCCACTTGCCAACTATCTTGTGGTTTGACATCTGTAGTCGTGGGGAGCCACTGATCCCAAGGGAGTCCAATATTCTCATTAGTAAGGAACTGTGTATACTGTCTCATCGTAGCAAATGATGCTTTCAATGCGATATCACCTGGCAATAATTGTCTCAGAGAAATCCTGGGTTGAAGAGATACATAGTGAGTATTATTCACATCAAAACCTGAGAAGTGCAATCCATAATTCGCCTTGAGTGTAGGAGTGATTTTATGATCATCTTCAACGAATACATTGTACTCTGCAGCAATCACATTTTGCTGTCCAAAGATGGTATCCAACTCAAACAATGTAATGCCTTGTGCTGCTACTGTTGCATCCAGATTGAACTCTCCTGGTGTGAAGCTATGCCTGATCGCCAAGCCACCAAACTTAATATAGTGATTAGGATTAGGGATGAAATCGGTATCTACTCTCAGTGCCCAGTCATTGATCCCAGAGTCGTATCCTGCCGCGAATGCACTCCTATCACTCTCGGCTCCTGTACTGGTAAATGTCCGATTGTCAGTACCGACTTGCGTCCCAAAGTTGTACTGTGTGTAAGTAGCAGTCACATTGCTAAACATACGGTTAGACCACTTGTGATTCCATCGGAGACCAGTAGTAAGATTACCCCAGCCGAGTTCTGTATTTACACCTTGCGAAAATTCATTTTCGACCTCTTCATTAGTCTCGAAGAAAAACTGATCATCTCCAAAGTAAGTGCTAAGATAGAGCCTATCTCTACTACCAAGCTTGAAGTTGATCTTAGCATTGACATCGTAGAAGAAGTAGCCAGCATCACCCGATTGACCAGGATTGACAGACAGACCTCTTCTGATAAGCGGCTTAGCCAACAAGTCGATATATGTCCGCCTCCCTGAGACTATAAATGATGCTTTATCCTTGATGATGGGACCCTCTAATGACAACTTAGATGAGATCAATCCGATAGATCCTGCACCTTTGAATTCTTTGAGATTCCCCTCTTTCATATTGATCTCCAAGACAGATGATAGTCTACCTCCATACCTCGCAGGATATCCTCCTTTGGTCAGTTTGACATCCTTGATGGCATCAGCATTAAATACTGAGAAGAAACCAAAGAGGTGATTGACATTGTAGACTGGCACTCCATCGAGGAGGATCAGATTCTGGTCGGGACTCCCACCTCTGACATAGAGACCAGACTGTCCCTCGCCTCCAGATTGCACCCCTGGTAAGAGTTGGAGTGCTTTGAGGACATCCACTTCGCCTAGGAGAGCTGGCATTTTTTTGATTTGTTGGATTGGCACCTCTATTACCGACATCTGTGACTGCTCCTGGATGGCCTCAGATGCTCGATTGGCAACGATCTCTACTTCCTTGAGTGCTATACTGGAGCTGAGCTGGATATCTAGATCGATATCTTTGTCCAGATACAAGCCGATAACCTGTGGTTCAAAACCAATGTAGGAAAAACTCAAATAGATAGAGTCCTTTGGCAGGGTCAGACTGTAGAACCCATAGAGATTAGAGACCGATCCTGCAGAATTTTGTGACTCGAAGATATTAGCCGAGATCAATGTCTCACCTGATTGTTGGTCCGTGATATAGCCACTTACGGTAAATGTCTCTTGGGAGTAAATAGAGATATTACAGAGGATCAATACCCCAAGGATAGCTCCTAAGCTGAATGTCTTTTTCATGTGTTGATTGTTGTCTAAGAAGTACTCTAAGTGAAATAACGACAATCTGAAAACAATCTTGGAATAATACGTTTCTTTTTTTTGATTGAGTTGTTGATTATGTATGATCTTGACAGAGATCGTACTCTTTCATAAGTACTCTGATATCAACACCTGATTACTCAACACCTGATTATTCATCACCTAACTCCACAGCTCTACTTAGTGCCGCATGGATGCCTGACTTGATGATCGCATTGAGGTTATGTTCATTGAAACTCAGGATCGCTGCCTCTGTCGTCCCACCTCTAGATGCCACTTTACTTATCCACTCTTGGCATGAGAGAGAATTTTGCTGAAAGAGGCTCAGTGACCCTTTGAATGTCTGCACGACAAGAAGTGTAGCTTCAGGATGACTTATCCCCGTACTTACTGCAGCTTGGATCATCGCCTCGATGAAGTAGAACACATATGCTGGACCTGACCCAGACACAGCGGTGACAGAGTCTATAAGTTCCTCTTTGCCCACATTGAGGGTCTTACCAGTCGTAGCGAGGAGATTCTGCACAGCACCTTGCTCAAATCGCGAAACTTCCTCAGTACACGTATATGCAGTCATCCCCATGCCTATCTGAGATGGGAGGTTAGGCATTGCCCTGATCACTTTAGTGACACCTAAGTCTTTGACGATTGACTCTAACTTGATCCCCGCCATAATAGAGAGGAAGACTTGATCCTTATCCACATGCTGCTTGATCACATGTTGCAGAGCTTCAAAATCCTGTGGCTTGACGGCAAGGATGATGAGATCAGCTTCTTTGACAAGAGACGGATCTGTGACGATATGACCGATATTCTGCTCCTTGAGCATCTCTACTCTGTCACTCTCAGCCCTCTCAAGGATGGTGAGTTGATGAGGGACAACGACATGCGAGTTGACAAATGCTCGGGCAAATGTCAGCCCCATATTACCGCCACCAACGATTAGAATTTTCATAATTACAAAATAATGTTTCCAAGTCTAAGACCAAATCATACAATAACCAAACAATGTTCCAATTTATCATTAAACCTTGTTACTCGTGTGATAAGTGTCTCGTCTCTTGATATGGTTATCATTACACTGGTCTAATCGGATCACGAGCTTCAGGATCAAACTTGATCACCATATGGATATAAAATGCTCGAGCACCTCTTGCGAATCGGAAATAACTGACAGCCATCAGAGCAATCGCAAAGACCATAGCACCCTCCACAGACCAACCGAGCAGGAAGACTAAGAGTAAGGTAGGGACCAGTATGAACCCACTCATAAAGATATAGGAGATATACATTGCCCCGAAGTAAAATCCAGGCTCGGGTTCGGTCTTCTGACCACAGTGTTGACATTGCTTGGGCATGGCGAGTGGGTCTGAGAGTTTAAGAGGCTTGATGAAGAGATCACCTTGCCTACATCTCGGACACTTATACTTCCACATTGACTTGAACGAAAAAGACATCGTGCTTGATTACATGAACTAATTATCATGTAAAACTAATCAGAATATCATCAACCCTTTGTGTGACATTTACCTAGAGTATACAACCTCTCCATATCCAGACCAATCTGCTGCTCAATACTCCAACATCTGCATACATACCAAACAAACTGTCGCGGCAAAGTCATAAGAGATAGCACAGAGGTGTGATCAAAGTGACATTTACATAGAGTGAGGTCATATAATATGAATCAGAGTCATATCTTCACTAACAAACAGATCAAAAACAACTCAAAACAATCTACTCAACTTATCCATAACGTGATAGACTATCAACAACAATATAAAACCCTCTTCTATGACTGGCACAACCCGCTATGTAACTATGCATACCGGATAGTGAAGGATAGAAATGCGGCAGCCGATATTGTACAAGATGTCTTCGTGTATCTCTGGGAAAAACGTAATGATCTCGATCTCACTGCGAATATCAAATCATATCTCTTCCAGACCACTTATCATAGGAGTATCAATTATCTCAAAAAGTCAAAAGTAATCCCACTCTCTGAAGAGCAATACAAAATGGCTAGTCAGAGTGAAGCAGACAGTAGATTTGATCAAGAGGCGGACGCTTTCGCTAAAAAAGAACAAATCTTTAAGTCCTTACGACATTTGCCACCCAAATGTAGAGAAGTATTCGTCCTCTCACGTCAAAATGGTCTAACTTACACCGAAATAGCGGATAACTTAGGTATCTCTAAAAAAACGGTGGAAAACCATATGGTAAAAGCTCTATCAATCATTAGATCTCACCTTAACAAACTCGCTAAAGTATAACATGAATATTATAGAAATCATATCAAAGTATCTCCTCTCTAAAGAGAATAAGCAAGAGCTAGATCAGCTCAATGTCTGGAAGGACGATACTGAGCATAATATAGAGGTCATCAATCAGCTTGATGACGTGTGGGTGGCATCAGGTGAATTGAAGGATTACCAAGACTTCGATACAGATACAGCATGGAATACTCTCGAGGCAACTCACTCCTCACCACAGGCCAAATCACAATCTAGACAATCATCCCGCTACTTAATGGCAGCATGTGCCATCGTACTGGTCGGACTTGCATATTGGACGATTGCACTCAATAACTCAGAGAGTACGATGACTCAGATGAGAGACTTCGCAACTCACTCGTCCGAACTCAAAACATTCAAATTAGCTGATAATACACATATCTGGCTCAATACATCGAGCAGTCTATCACAGACATCCGACTTCCACCAAGAGAGAAGTGTCAGCCTAGATGGGCAGGCCTACTTTGATGTCGCTAGAGATACTCAGAGACCCTTCATCATTACTACGACTAATGAGACGGTAACAGTACTTGGTACTGCATTTGACTTGAACTCTGCTAATGGAATATTTGACCTCAAAGTTACCGAAGGTCTAGTAGCTGTAAATACAGGAAACAGGACAATAGAGGTAAGTGCCAACAAAAGACTTGTCAAGAAAAAAGGCGATTACATCTTACTTAACCACTTTGACAAGAATACTCTGGAGTGGAGATTTGACAATCTCTCATTTGACAATACTCCTCTCGGTGATGTACTCATGGCACTGTCTCAGACATACCAGGTAACATTTGACAACGCCAAAGGGATTGATTTGAATAAGTGTCTGATAAATACTAAATTTGAAGATGAGTCATTGGAAGATATCTTAGATGAGCTAACAATAATTACGCATCTGAAACTCTCCCAAAAAGGCGCTAACAACTATCAGATACTCTCCGTAAATTGTAATTAACTCCCGTATGACAAGCAAATGGCTAATGACGAGATTATTCATTGCCATCGCAATAGCCTTCATCCTATCAGGCGATTGTCACTCCCAATCCTACCTTCAACGTGAAATCCAATTTGAAAAAATTGGAAAATATACTCTGGGCAGCATACTTGACAGTATAGAAGTCCAAGGCAATGTCACACTTAGTTACAACAGTAGCCTATTTGACAAAGAGGATACTCTCGCGATCAGTTACGAAGCTTATACGCTATCCAATCTCGTGGAACTCCTCGAGGTAAAATACCAATTTGAGAGTACATACAAAAGAAGTAAAAAGATTCTACTCTATAAAGAGACTCCAATAAAAGTCGAACCGACGGATATCAAGTACTATGGATATCTCAGGGATAGTGAGTCGAAAAATCCCATTCCCTTTGGATTTGTCTACCACTCTGAGTCTTCCACCTACAGTGATGAGAATGGATTCTTTGAACTCTCCCTCAACCCTGCATCGAGAAAGAGCATCGTCGTAGGTGCTGTGGGATATGAGACCGACACACTCCCCTACCAGAGCTCAGTCCCCGTCATCATAGCCCTCCAACACATCAATATCCTAGACACCTTCTTCGTGATAGGAAATAATATAGAGAATATCAAAGAAGGCTCCATACCAGGGAATCAGATCCTAGACCTGACAAGTATCAATAGTTACGGAAGCCTCACTGGCGAAGCAGATATCGTGACGAGTATAAGACATTACTCATCATTTGATCCAGGTGGTGAAGGGAGACATGGATTGAGCATCAGAGGCGGTGGTTCTGATCAGAATCTAATTTTGCTGGACGATATTCCAGTATTTGAGTTTACACATATCGGAGGATTCAGATCCATATTCTTGTCCAATCTCGTGCAATCTGCATCATTTCACACGAGTGGTGTGCCTGCTAAGTATGGCGGCAAGCTCTCATCCGTGCTAGATGTCTCTTTGAAGTCTCCCAATCTCCGAGAGAGAGAGTATTCATTCAATGCCGGATTAGATGCCATCAGTGGGACAGTTACTCTCCCTTTGATCAAAAACAAAATAGGTATTGCAATTGGCGGTCGAACGAGATTCTTAAAATTTGCAGACCAACCATTGATAGAAAATCTACTCAATTACAGCTCAGTAGATCTTGATTACGATGACTTATTCGTCAAGATGAGCTATCAGATCAGTCAAGAGCATAAGCTCTCAGCCCTCTACTATAGAGGTAATGATATCTTTAACTTTGAGAAAGAAGGTACCGATGCTCAGAGGCAAAGGATATTCAATGAGATTGGATGGGGCAATACACTCTATGGTATCAATTATCGTGGTGTACTCTACGATAGATTATCACTCAAAGTACATCTGAGCCAAAGTCAATATTACTTCCAATCAAGAGGATCCTTTAGTGCTGATCCGATAGTGAGCAGCTTATCATATGATGTCTTCTCATCGTCCAATAATAGTGTACTGACTGGTAAGTCGGAGCTCAAATATTATCATAATAATAATCTCCACCAATCGAGTATAGGAGTAGAAGTATCATCATACGAGTTAAGTCCCAATCTCTTCCAGTCTAACATCTATAGGGATGAAGATATCACGAATAAAGTACTTGCAAACAACACATTCCAACAAGATGAGTTAGCAATCTATACTCAACATAAGCTCATCATGAATGAGAGATTCACATTGTCAGCTGGCCTGAGATATCTCAGATTGCCATTCAAGACCACCACATTCTCCGCATTAGAGCCTAGGTTATCTCTCAATTATACCAACGGGGACATGACAGCTAAGCTAGATTATACTCGGACACATCAACCCATGCATGTCTTGATCAATCCTGGGACAGGATTGCCTGCAGACCTCTGGCATCCATCTACAGACAATATCTCTCCGCAGAGAGCTGATCAACTCTCAGCATCACTCAATATCGACATTGATAATGGGCAGTCGCTTGGAGTCTCACTCTATAATAAGGCATACACTAACCTTGTCGAATACAACAACCCAAATGATCTTCTCTACAACATCCTCAATCCGGATGATATCCAACAAATCGGAGTGACAAGTCTCAATATCGAAGAAGCCATCCTCCAAGGTACTGGCAGAGCTAGAGGCGGCGAAGTGAGTTATCGTTTTCAATTTGCCAAAGCAATCGGTTGGCTCAATTATGGTATTACATACAGTACTCAGCAATTTGACGAGATCAATGACGGAGAAGTATTCCCATCAAGATTTGACAGAAGACATAGTATCTCTTCGGGGATCAGTTACAAGCTGAATACACATCAAACTTTCACTGCACAATGGGTCTATGGATCTGGCAACCCAATAACTCTAGATATCGAACGAACAGCAACCCAAGTGCTCCCTGGAGACAGAAATAATGTGAGGACACTTGATTTCCATCATCTTGATCTTCGGTATGCTTATCGCAAAAGTTATAACAGATTCGACGCAGAGTTATCGGCTGGAATTTACAACGTTTACAATCGTAAAAACACCTTTTACATTTACTTACGAGAAGTACCAAATGAAAATCGAATGGAAGCTGTCAACGTAAGTCTATTTCCAATACTCCCTTCTGTCAAAGCAAATATTTTGTTCTAAACAGTGAAATCTGCGAATTTGTCAAATTATTACAGTGAAAATTAGGTTAAAGTCGCCTATAATTTCTATATTTAGCAAGTAATATGAACGGCTTTAACACATATCACGCAATCCTGATAAGCATCTGCCTCCTGTCGGTAGTGAGTTGTGAGAGTGTTATTGACATAGATGATTCTGACTTCCAATCCCAATTAGTAATTAATTCTTACTTTGCGCCTGACTCGGTATGGCAAGTACAACTGACTCGTACTAAGAGTGTCTTCGACAGTAACACTGATCTTGGTATCAGAGATGCTAAGGTACTCATCCAAGATTTGACAAGCAATATAGAGTTCAATCTTCAACACACTCAAGACGGCATTTATCATACCTCTTCTAAGCCACAAGAAGGACATGTCTACCATATCTTAGTAGATGATGAAGAGCTTGGAGTGTCCCAAGCAATCGGTAAGGTACCATCTACAGATCATATCGAAGTAATCGGTTCTTTTGTTGAAAACCAAAATTCACAATATCTCAATATAGAAGTGCAGTCGTCTCAAACAAATAATGCAGATACATACTATGCATGGCAACTCGTCAATATTGCAGATACTAACTTAGGAGATGACGGCGGATTGATTTCAAATCCAGATTCAGAGATAGCATCTGTAGATTATAGAGATCTCAATAATGATGATTTAGTATTCGTTGATGGCAACTCCCTGAACAATGGAACAGTGAGAGATTCTATACCAGGAGATCTCGTATCAGAACTGACCAATCAATCTCAATTAGATGACTTCGGCAGCAATGCTGCGATCAAGCTAGTCGCAATAAGTAAAGAGCTCTATCATTATCTAGAGAGCAATGAGCAGCAAGCACAGTTAGAAGCAACGCATACGCATCATACACCACAACATTACTCCAATGTGATCAATGGTGTCGGGATATTCGCTGGTTACAAAGAAGTCTATATTCAATTGTAAT
>CALLAW010000078.1 GCA_938001865.1 uncultured Saprospiraceae bacterium
GCTGCCTTGGGGATGGCAAATTGCAACTCTTCTATCTCTTTATCTTTCCACTTGCCAAGTACGTAGTTGACTTGTCCTCCTTTGGGAAAGTTGTCACCGATACCAAACTTGAGACGTGGATATTTATTAGTACCAAGGGTCTCTTCGATATGTTTAAGACCGTTGTGACCTGCTGCACCGCCTTTGGTCCGGAGCCTGAGAGTGCCAAGTGGGAGGTGGAGGTCGTCGGTGATGACCAGTACATTTTCTAGAGGAACATTGAGCTTAGGTAGCCAATGCTTAAGTGCCTTACCACTGAGATTGACATAGGTAGTTGGCTTGATAAGGTAGACTTGTCTGCCCTTATGCTTGATGGATGAGATCATCGCATTGCCTTCGACTTTGGTCTCAGCATCTTTACCATCCATGAGATAGTCGATGACTTCAAATCCGATATTGTGACGAGTTCCATAGTATTTGGCTCCGACATTTCCGATGCCAAGGATTACATATTTCATAGTTGGATCTACTTCTTTGTGGAGAGGTACTGATGGTCTATTTAAGAGTCTTCTATATAATTGTACTAACATAGTCTTGGTGTGATTGAGTTCAAGAGTACAAAGATATTAAATCGCTACAATGTATATTTGTGCCAATAATTGATAACGCAGAATCTAAACGATTATAATATGACAAAGCTCTTACAAGAAAAGACAGCACTCATCACAGGAGGATCAAGAGGAATTGGTCGAGATATGGTGCTTTCATTTGCCAAGCAAGGTGCAGATGTAGCATTTACCTATCGGAGTAATGCCGAGATGGCGGGGGCTGTAGCCAAAGAAGCAGAGCAGTATGGTGTGAAAGTAATGGCAATCCAATCTGATGCCTCTGACTATACAGCTGCTGAGGAACTGATCAAAGAAGTAGTAGAAGGCTTAGGTCGTATCGATATCTTAGTGAATAATGCAGGAATTACCAAGGATAACCTCATGCTCAGGATGAATGAGGAGATGTGGGATGCAGTGATTAACGTCAATCTCAAGTCAGTCTTCAACCTTACTAAGCATGCAATGCGGACAATGCTCAAGCAAAGAAGTGGGTCTATCATCAATGTTGGTAGTGTAGTAGGAATCTTTGGAAATGCTGGACAGGCTAACTATGCTGCATCTAAGGCAGGGATCATTGGATTCTCTAAGTCTATCGCCAAAGAAGTAGGGAGTAGAGGAATCAGATGCAATGTACTAGCTCCAGGATTTATCGCTACTGATATGACTGAAGAGTTAGGAGAGGATACGATCAAAGCTTACGAGGCTTCGATTCCTTTGAAGACTTTAGGTAAGCCACAGCAAGTCTCAGATGCCGCAGTATTCCTTGGTAGCGATATGTCTACCTATGTTACAGGACAGGTCCTCAGTGTCTGTGGTGGGATGAGTATGTGATCGAACGGTTCAGCTTTCAGCTGAAATTCTTTTACGACAGTGAAAGAATAGTGAGTGAACCGAGGCGGAAGCCGAGGCAAGTAGGGAGTTGATTGTTTAAGCTGATTTTTCACCCATCCCTAGCCCTTTCATAATTTTAAGGAAGGGGACAAATTAGTGAGTAAATCGAGACGAAAGATGAAGTATTTAGGCCGTTGATTTCGGAAGCTGGTATTTTCTACCCATCCCTCGCCCTTCCCTAGTTCTATGGAAGGGGACTAATTGTGTTTATTTGAAGAATAGTGAGTGAGGCGAGGCAAGTTGGAAGTTGGTTATTGAAGTTGGTTTTCTACTCATATTTAGCCTTCCCTAATTCTATAGAAGGGGACAAATTTTGTTTTTTTGGAGAATAGTGATTAAGACGAGGTAAGTTGAAACTGAGTTCATTATTCCTTCTCTTACCCGACTTTTTGACTTGACTCAAAAAGTAGCAAAAAACTCAAGGCTCTAATCATTTCTTTACGCGAATAAAATGGTAAATAGCTAAACCAATCAAACTCGCCTTTAGTTTGTTCCTTTCATAATATAACATTGTCTGATTGGTGAATCTCTCTGTCTTTATTTTTTGTCACTTTGGCTCTAACAGTGATTGCTTCTTTACGCTATTTACTCATCTTATTCACTAAAATGCTTAAGGCCATTCTCTTTAATGTATTACCCAATGAAATACATTTTTCGATACAACAAGATTTCTCGGTCGCTGTGCTCACTTGAAAAGGAAGCGTGGTGATTGGATGTGTTGTGGGGTTGAGTATTCATCACAACTTCTTAACTCAACACGAACTCTCAATCCCTCAATACGGATAATCATTTGCCAATGCATCGATGCGTTGTGGCTTTTAACTTGGAGTAAAATCGTAACTTACCAAGACTAAAGACACTGCGCTATGAAATCAACTTACTCTCTCCTAATCGTAATTCTTTCTGTCCTTTGTTTGTTTTCCTGCAAGCGGGAGGCTGTTCAGCAATCGAAGATTGACTACGAAAAGTTTAATGACTACATCACTAAATATCCATCTGGTCCTATCTCGCGGTGTAGTGATCTTTCGATTGATTTGGGATTTACTGTGCCGCAAGGTACATTGCCTGTAGGACTCATAGATGTGACTCCTCCGATGGGTGGTAATTATCAGTTGTCATCAAATGGTCGAAGGGTCAAATTGGTCAATGCTGAGATTAAGCACAATGTCACTTATACTGTTGACTTCAATATTGGATTGTTGACTGAGATGCCAGCAGGCTTGGAGACATTTACATTTCCCATTGAGGCTCAGCGACAGACATTGGATATCGTGATGGATCCCCCGATCAATCAATCAATGGAACAAGTGAGTTATAGTGGAGAGGTAAAGTATGGGATGTGTGAACCCACTCAAGAGTTGGTCGAAGAATGCCTTAAAGCAACTCAAGATGGGAAGCAACTTGCAATTACTTGGAGGCATGCATCTAGTCGATCGAGCTCTCAGTTTGTCATACAGAATATTGCTCGAAAATCGACACCTGGCATAGTTGACCTTGATCTCTCAATGGAACCTTACAATGTAGATGATAGATCTTCGATGCAGTTGGCAGTTCCTTCGCAGTCAGAATTTTCAGTGCATGGTACTGAGTTGAGAAATGGGGTCAAACTATTGAATGTCATCTTTACTGATCCTATCCTTGCTGATCAGAAACTCGAAGGCTTGATTAATGTCAAAGGACGTACAGTTCAACAATTCAAAGTTATCAATAACACCGTTCAAGTGTTTTTCAAAGATGAGAGTTATGGTTATCATGACTTAGAAGTTTTGCCTGGGATCAAAAATATTGCTGGTCACCCGCTGAAGGGAAATTTTGAACAGGAACTCTTCTTCCAACCACCACTCCCAAATGTAGCGATCGCAGAGAAAGGAAATATTCTTCCGCCGGATAATCAATGGAAACTGCCTGTGAAACTCATCACCGCGAATGGATTCAGACTGAGGGTCTTGAAGATATATGATGAGAATGTGATCAACCTCTATCAAGGAGCTGAAGATGTCTATGATTCGCAGACTGGTCTTGAGAAGATTGGAAGAATAGTGCTTGATACGATCTACACGTTTGACAAAGAAAATCCTTACCTAGAGAGTTATCATTCGATTACTCTCGATCGATTGGTCAAGCGAGAGAGTGGGGCACTTTACAAGATCTTTTTGACTATTCCTCGTGAGTATATTGCTTATCCATGTAAGTCGATTCCCGACAATGTGTTGAAAGATCAAGTAGACAATATCAACTTTGATCAGCCTCGGTCGAGTATGCGTTACGGCTATGACATTCACTATACGGAGCATCCAAGTCAAGTGAATGGTGACCCTTGTCGAGATTATTATATTGCTAAGATTCATGATTCGCGATTGCTGATGTGTAGTGATATTGGGGTCGTAGCCAAATGGGAACCAGATGCAAAGAGTTATTTCTTCTATGTCTCGCAAATTACGACTGCCAATCCTATCGGTGGAGCTCATCTTCAACTTTACAATTATCAGGGGAGAGAGGTCTTCAGTGATAATACTGATGGCAATGGAATCTCCAATCTGCCCGTGGGTGATGTCAAGGCACGGTTATTAAAAGTATCGTCAGGTAATGATGTGACTTACTTAGAGCTAGAAGATGCAAGGGCTCTCTCATTGAGTACTTTTCAGATCGAAGGAAAGAATTGGAATGGCCAACGTAAAATCTACTTCTATGGCGAGAGAGATGTCTGGAGACCTGGTGATACTATCTATCTCAATGCGATGGTCTATCAGCCTGATAATCCGCTGCCTCCAGCATTGCCAGTCAATATCAAACTCTTCGACCCAACGAATAAGTTAGTCAAGACATGGGTAGAGAAGTCGCATGCTGACGGAATCTATAACTGTCACTTCGGTACTGATCTCAATGCGCCTACTGGAAGGTGGAGGGTCGAACTGTCCCTTGGTGGTCAGTCTTATCGGACAACTGTAAGAGTTGAAACAATCAGACCAAATCGCCTGAAGATGGAAATGGAATTTTCTGACGAAAAGGTCATCAAGCATGATGGAGACCTCGATGCTCCACTGACCGTAAAATGGATGCATGGTCTTGAAGCCAAAGAGCTCAAAACTGAAATCAGTATGTTCCAAAAGAGTCTCACTAATCCATTTAGCGCAGACTACAAAAACTATAGTTTCAATGATATCAAAAAACGATATGATCGTGATCAAGGAATGATTGTAAGTAAATCCACAAATTCAAAAGGTGTATTGGACTTTGATATTCCAATTGAACAAAGGAATTACTATCCATCAATGATGTTATTCAACTTTGAGTTGAGGGCATTTGAGAAGGGTGGAGCATTCAGCACTGATATGAAGTCTATTCGATACAGCCCATACTCTCACTATGTAGGTGCAAAGTTTCCTGGTGGTGACAATGGATCAGAAATATATATCAAGGATGATCAAGCAATCATGCTCGCATCTCTCGATGAAGAAGGGAAGCCAGTATCTCGTAAGGTCAATGTGACTCTTACCAAGATTGAACATAGCTGGTGGTATCAATTTGGGAATAGAGGAAATTATGCAGCACTCTCAAGTTCTCTGCAAAGTATCAAGAAAGAATATGATGTCACTGTTGGTCCTGGAGGAAAGGCGATATCAATTGATCTCTATGGAAGATACTTGCTCACTGTAAAAGATATCGAGAGTGGTCATCAGATGTCACGAGTGATCTATAGTTACGGTGAGAGTTGGTCTGATGAAGGAGGAGAAGTGAGTCAGTTAGAAGTCCTTCCTTTTCACTTAGAAGAGACGGAGTATAACGTTGGTGATAACTTGAGCTTTGATCTGCCACCGATGTCTAATGGTCGCTACCTAGTCAGTATCGAGTCTGGTGGCAAGATCGTACATACTGAGACAAGGCAGACAAGTCTATCTCCGAGCCAAGTCAATATCAATGTTGTCCCTGAGATGTCACCAACAGCCTATGTCCATGTCCATCTTATCCAAGCATGGAATACTCATCTCAATGATCGACCACTCAGACTCTTTGGTGTCAAACCTATCAAGGTACTTGATCCTAATACGATCTTGTCTCCACAGTTGGAGATGCCAGATGCCTTGCAGACAGATGAGCAGTTCAGTGTCACAGTCTCAGAGACCAACAACCAACCGATGTCCTATACCTTGGCAATTGTCGATGAGGGACTCTTGGATATTACACAATATAGGACACCAGATCCTTGGTCTGCATTCTTTGGCAAGGAAGGGTTGCAAGTGAAGACATGGGATATGTACCGTGATATCTTTCATCGATTCTTAGGTGAGTATACGTCACTCTTGGCAGTAGGTGGTGATGGGTCTAATGCCATCAATGCAAGTGCTAAGGCAAGGCGATTCAAGCCTGTTGTGAAGCATCTCGGGCCTTACACATTAGATCCGGGTGAGACAGCGACACATGAGTTAGCAATCAATAATTACGCTGGCTCGGTGAGAGCAATGATCGTTGGCACAAATGGGATGGCTGTCGGTCGATATGAAAAAACTGTCCCTGTCAAGAAGCCACTCATGCTCTATGCAACTTTACCTAGAGTGATGGGCCCAGAAGAGAAGATGAAACTTCCAGTAACGGTCTTCTCCATGGAGCAATCAATCAAGACTGTCACTGCAAAGATTACAACCGACAGCTTAGTCAGAGTAGTTGGGAGTGATACTCAAGAAGTTGTATTTGAGAAGGAAGGAGAGCAAGATATCACATTTGAAGTGGAGACAGTAGCAGGTATTGGAGTGACTACAGTGGATGTAGAGGTGAAGTCTGGTCAGCACTATTTCAAGGAAACTATCGAGCTAGATCTGAGGCCATCTGCACCTGTTGTGACCCAGAGTTTCAATTCTCTGATCGATCCACAATCTACCAAGACAGTGAGCTATCAGCCGATAGGGATGCCAGGCACTCAGTCAGGTAAGGTCACTGTGAGTAAAGGTCTTAATTTTTCTTTTGGTCCACATGTTGATTGGTTGACTCGCTACCCACACGGATGTCTCGAGCAGACTATCTCAAGTGTCTTCCCACAGATCTATCTCTATCAAATGAACCTGCTCGATGATGGTGATGATAAGATGAAATATCGTCAACACTTCGCAGCAGTCATACAGAAGTTGAGATTTTTGCAATTGCCTTCAGGTGGATTTTCCTATTGGCCAGGAGGAAATATTGCGAATGATTATGGGACAAGTTATGCTTTTGAATTTTTGCTTGAAGCAAAAAAACTAGGTTACTCAGTACCTCAAGATATGATAGACAATTGTATCCAGTATCAGTATAAGACTGCTACCAATCCAATCATCCAATCTCGGACAGGAAATCGAAGCACGAGTGATCGAAGGACGATAGCACTTGCGTACAAATTATATACACTTGCTCAAGCTGGTAAGCCTAACTATGCAGCAATGAATAGACTCAGGCTTGTCCCCCAATTGCATAATACTGGTAAGTGGATATTAGCACATACCTTCATGACGATCGGTGAGAAAGATCTGGCAGAATTGATGAGAAGTAGTGCCACACAATCTACAGAAGATTACAAGGAGCTCTCCGGTTCGTTTGGTAGTAGTCTGAGAGATCAAGCGATCATCGCTAGAGTATTGACAGAGATGGGAGAGAAGGAAGATGCAAAGAGATTAATAGATGAGATAGCTGACCAATTCAATCAAGATAACCGATATCAATACTCGACTCAGGAACGAGCTCAAGCATTGATCACCTTTTCTCGATTTGTAGGTGATCTGGGTAAGGTGGAGGATACTTTGTCTTATGATATTCAATTCTCAGGTGATCTGTTGCAAGATCAACAATTGGCCTTTGCACCACATGAGTATGTTATCGCTGAGCATGAGATGGCAGAGTCTGTCAAGGTCGTCAACAAGAGTGATAGTAATCTGTATACGACTGTTGTGATGTCAGGTCAATCACTCAGAGATGACTCTAAGCAATCAGAGCAAGACCTATCAGTAGATGTCACTTACTCAGACGAAGATGGTAATGAGATTGACCCCAAAACCTTACAGAAGGGTCAAGACTTCAAAGTGAGTTACACAGTTGTACATCCAGGAGTCAGAGAAGATTATCAAAATATGGCATTGACTGCTATCCTTCCTTCTGGTTGGGAGATTCTCAATCAACGGATGAAGCAAAACTCTACATTTGACGAAGGTGATACAGCTGACTACTCTGACATAAGAGATGATCGTATCCTTCTCTACTTCGATTTGAAGAAAGGGTCTAAGAAGACATTCAACTTTATGTTCAATGCAACTTATGAAGGAAACTATTGGGCAGCACCTGTCTTCTGCGAAGCAATGTACGATGCATCTATTTACGCTAAGCAAACTGGCTACTGGGCTATAGTGAAATGATCAACCGAATAGTCTATACCGTTGCACTCCTAGGATTATTCTTTCTTGGGTATCTCAGTTATCTGAGTACAACTCTAGAATTTGATAATCGCTATGCCCACCTACTCCTTGCAGATGGAGAGATTATCGATGCTCAAGTATCCTCTGATGAGCAATGGCGGATCTTGTGTGAAGGACACTTACCTGAGAAGTTAGCTACGACTCTCAAGCTCTTCGAGGATCAATACTTTGACTTACATGTTGGGGTCAATCCTGTCTCAATCATCAAGGCAGTCAGAGATAATGCTCGGGCTGGTCGTACGGTACGTGGTGGGAGTACGATCACCATGCAACTGGCTAGGATCATTGAGGGAAATCAAGCACGGACTTATCGGCAAAAGATCAGAGAAATCCTTGTAGCATTTGCCCTCGAGCTGACAATGACCAAGACCGAAATCTTACATGCCTATGCCCAGCATGCACCCTACGGTGGCAATACGATTGGCTACTGTGCTGCATCACTTCGCTACTATGACAAGTCACCTGACGAGCTCTCTTGGACTGAGGCAGCCACACTGTCAGTCTTACCTAATGCTCCAGGCAAAATCTATCCAGGACGGTCACAAGAGATACTCGTACGGAAGCGTAATTTTTTGCTTGATAAGCTCTTGGCAAATGATCTTATAGACTCTGTCACTCATCGTCTTTCGATACTAGAAGATCTGCCTCAGCAGAGTAATCTCTTTGCAACATTGTCACCACATTTGCTTCAGCGAATGAAGCAAGATCAACCAGAAGTATTCAACCATCAGACAACTCTTGATGCCACTCTTCAGACTAATGCTGTGAGATTACTCTCCCAGTATCAAGAGGATTATATGGAGTCAACTGATGTCAATAATATGGCAGCAATCATCCTTCGTCAAGATGGAAGTATTGCAGCCTATGTCGCTAATGTCAACTGTGGTAGTGACTGTGGAAGTGATGTCGATCTCCTCAGATCTCAGCGTAGTCCAGGGAGTACACTCAAGCCACTCCTCTACGGCATGGCGATCGATCAAGGAATGATTACTCCTCAATCTCTACTTGAGGATATTCCGATCTTTTATAACGGATATAGTCCTGCTAACTTTGATCAGACTCATCGAGGTGTGGTGGTTGCTGAGGAGGCACTGACGACTTCACTGAATATTCCAGCAGTCAATCTACTTCATGCTTATGGTACGCATCCGTTTCTTTCTGATCTGCAGAGGATGGGATTCACTACGATGAGGAATAGTGCAGATCACTACGGACTTTCACTGATATTGGGTGGGAGTGAGGTGATGCCTCTTGAGTTGGCTACTGCCTACTGTAATCTCTCTCGTACTGCTCGTGGGCAAATGCCAATTGGTGCTTATCATAATGCCAATTACAAGATAACAGATCAAAACTTGTCCTTTCCAATGAGTACTGGAAGTGCTTACCTCACACTCCAGATGCTCAAGGGAGTCAATCGTCCGACGAGTGAGGATGGCTGGCAATACTTTGAGAGTAGCGAAGAGATTGCTTGGAAGACTGGGACGAGTTTTGGGTTGCGAGATGCTTGGTCAGTTGGTTGTAGTAAGGACTACACTGTACTGGTCTGGGTAGGGAATGCTGATGGCGAGGGTAAGGCTGGATTGACTGGTATTGGTAAGGCAGCACCATTGCTATTTGACCTCTTCAAGCTCTTGCCAAGTGGGACTCCTGATCAGGTGCCAAGTGCCAACTTACGACGACGTAACATCTGTCAGGCATCAGGGTATTCACCTTCGGTTGCTTGTCAGCAAATATCGAGTATACTGCTGCCAAAGGCAACTGATAATATACCAATCTGCACCTATCATCAGATGATGACTCTTGATGTCTCTGAGGAATATCAAGTCTACCAAGAGTGTGTCAGCGAGGTAAGACATAAGTCTGTTTTTTCTCTTGATCCGATCGTGGACTCGTATTACAAGAAGTCAAGTGGGACATCTCATGCTCCTCCACCTTATCTGCCTGGATGTGCTCAAGCTACAGATAGAGTGAGTATCCTGTATCCCAAACCCAATGCGGAAATCTTACTCCCAACTGACCTTGATAATAGGAAGGAAGCTCTCATCAGTAAGGCATTGACGAGTACGACGGTAGATTCATTGTACTGGTTTGTAGATGAGGAGTTGATGGCAGTGACTCGAGACAGGCATGAGCTCTCCCTAGATCTCCCACCTGGTAAGCACCGACTGACTGTAGTGAGTAATGATGGAGCAGAGGAGAGTCGGGAGTTTGTAGTATTGGCAGAGTGAAGTAGGCAAGAACTCTCTCGTCGGTTAGAGGACATGTGTTATTAATGACTAATGGTTGATCTGTCTTTTTTCTATTCGTCATTGACACTCAAGGTTGATTCCGCTTTTGACATTTGCCTAGAGCAATCATCACATCGTACACTTACTAATCAAAGACAAATGTATCTTTGGAGTAATTATCATTCAGAGACAAAAAAAATGGGCAGAAGAAGGCAAAAAGAAGTCATCGTAGAAGGTGTAACATTTAGCGGGATAGCCGATAGAGGTAAGGCAGTGGGTAGAGATGAAGAGGGTAAGGTGTACTTTGCTACTGGTGCAGTGCCTGGTGATATCGCGACTATCCTCCGATTGAAAAAACGTAAAGGAGTCTACCAAGGGAAGGTAAGAGAAGTGACAACTCCATCTCCATATCGAGTAGAACCATTCTGCGAACATTTTGGCATGTGTGGTGGCTGCAAATGGCAGAATCTCGAGTATAGCAAACAACTTAGTGAGAAGCAAAGAGTAGTCTCAGATGCCATGAGAAGGATTGGTCATATAGAGACAGAAGTACAGCCTATACTTGGTGGAGAGCAACAGACATTCTATCGCAATAAGGTAGAGTATAGCTTCAGCAATAAGCGATGGCTGACTGATGAAGAGATCCAGAGTGATGCGAAGATACCGCAGTCACCCGCAGTAGGATTTCATAGTCCTGGAGCATTTGATCGGGTAGTTGATATCCAAGAGTGCTTCCTCCAACATGAGACATCTAACCGGATCAGGAATCACTTGCGAGAAGTGTCTCATGCCCAAGGTTGGAAGTTCTACGATGCGAAGACGCATGAAGGATTTCTCAGAAATATCTTCCTCAGAAATAATCGGAAAGGGCAATGGATGATCACGATGTGCTTCAACCACAAGAAGGATGATCTGCATATCGCAGTGCTTGACAATCTGCTGGAGCACTTCCCAGAGATCTCGTCACTATACTATGTCATCAACCAAAAGCACAATGATAGTATCGTGGATCAAGAGGCGATCCATTACTCAGGTGATCTCCACTTAGAGGAGTCGCTTGATCATGTCAGCTTCTACATCGGTCCGAAGTCATTCTTCCAGACTAATACTTATCAGGCTGAGGTGATGTATCAGCAAGTTGCTCGATTAGCTGATCTTAAGGGTGACGAAGTAGTCTATGATCTCTATACAGGGATCGGAAGTATCGGTCTCTATCTTGCTAAGGAAGCAGGGAAGATTGTAGGGATAGAAGCAGTGCCAGAAGCGATCGAAGATGCCAAGCTCAATATGGCAAAGAATGCAATAGAGAATTGTACCTTCTATGCTGGTGATGTCAAGGAGATACTCTCAGCAGCATTCTGGGCAGCACATGGTAGACCTGATGTACTCATAACCGATCCTCCAAGAGCTGGTATGCATGCTGAGGTCGTGGAGATGCTACTCCAATTGAAATCACCTAAGATCGTCTATGTGAGTTGCAATCCCGCCACACAGGCAAGAGATCTCGCATTGTTAGCTGAGGCTTACTCTGTGGATTACTTACAGCCCATAGATATGTTTCCGCATACACATCATATCGAAAATATTGCGTTATTGACTTTAAAGTAAAACTCATGGATACTAAGATACGGAGCATCATCAGAGTGACAACGTACTGCATACTTGCCATTGCACTCTCATGTAATCTCTCAGTGATGGCCCAATTGACAATCACTGAGGTAGGCACTCTACCGGAGGCAGTTGCTAATAATGCAGTCTGCGAGGGATTTGTAGATGGAGTTCCATATCTCTACTCATTCGCAGGGATCGATAGTACTAAGCTCTACTCAGGGACTCATCTGAAGAGTTACAGGATAAATCTAGAAACTGGAGTATCAGAATCAATCGAAGACTTACCAGGCGACCAAGGTCTACTCGGAGTCGCTGCAAGTCGGATAGGGAATATCATCTATATCGTAGGTGGCTATACTGCCAATAGTGATGGTACAGAAGTCTCAAGCAATAAGGTCCGTAGATATGATGTCAATCAGAATGCTTACCTAGACGATGCAGCAGACTTGATCATCGCGACCGATGATCAAGTACAGGCAGTCTGGCGAGATAGCTTGCTGTATGTGATCACAGGGTGGAGCAATAGCACCAATATCAGATTTGTACAAATCTACGACCCACAGATCGATACATGGTCCCTGGGGACATTTCTACCCAATGATGTCAACTACCTCTCATTCGGAGGGAGTGGAGCGATCGTCAATGATACGATCTACTACTACGGTGGTGCTCGATCAGAAGGAAGTTTTGGTATTCAGAATGGTCTAAGAATGGGTGTCATCAACCCAAGTAATCCGACAGAAGTAGAATGGTCAATCACTACTCCAGATGCCAGTATCAATGGCTATCGGATGGCAGGGACTACAGTTGGAGATCAAGTCCATTGGATCGGCGGATCTAATAATACCTACAACTTCGATGGGATAGCCTACGATGGATCAGGTGGTGTCCCTCCTGCTAATCAAGAGATTATCTTGGATACTGAGACAGGTGACTTTACTAGAGTGATTCATGATGAGATCCCCATGGATCTAAGAGGGATAGCCAATGTCTCTGATCAGGTCAAATATCTCGCTGGTGGTATGCTCGCCGATCAGACTGTCACTGACAAGGTCTATCGACTCCAATGGTCACTCTCGGATACCCATGAGGATCTCAGGGATGATCTCTCGATCTCTCTCTATCCCAATCCTGTAAGTGATTATATCAACATAGATTACAAGAGTGAAGAGCAGCAATTACGGTCTTACCGACTGATCAATGGCCGAGGACAGATCGTCCTCTCTGACGATTATAAGCAACAGCCAATCGATGTACGACACATCCCCACAGGGACTTACTATCTAGAGTTAGAGACGATTAGTGTCACCATGATCGAACGACAAATACAGATCATCAGGTAGATCAGTGCATCAAGTATACCAATGTCAATACTCAGCAACGTTATCAGTATCTTGAGTTATAAAAAAAAAGAGAAACATTTACCTATGAGTGTAACAGAAACAATCTTAGAGATAGAAAAACAGCTGAAAGTGCATAACCATCTCGTCACTCATGCCAAGCAGACAGTACTAGATAGTGATGTGACTAAGTATCCCATCTTCGTAGCAGCTCGGACTAAGGTGGAGCTCGGGATCAATCTCATCGATCATGAAAAGACAACGGCACTTTGGTCGATTAATGTGAGTTCTCTCGAAGAGTTTGTAGCGAAGAATATTATAGATACAGCTAAGGTGGACAACTTCAAGCAGACGTATAAGGATGCGGCAAATTACAATTGCTATTTCATCATCAGTAACATAGGGAATCAGATCGCTTACCTTCCCAGTGTCCTTAAATAACTCTCAACTATGCATATCCATAAATTTACCAGGATCATTGCTGCTCCTTTTTTGTTTGCCTTTGGCTATGTCTTCTATCAGGCATCTCTACCGCTGAGTAATCACAAGATTAGTGTATGGTTGTTTCCGTTGGGGATGGTGCTCATGCTCTGTTACGTCTTTCACAATCAGATCAATCTATGGTGGCTCAGACGACATCCCGTCCCTCTTGACGAACGAGACAGGGAGGTCCTGCGTACTCACTCCAGTTATTATAATCAACTCTCTGAGGACGATCAGCTCCAATTTGAGAATCGCATCTTTATGATGTTGCAAACTATCGATGTCTATGGAATGGGAAAAGAAAAGGAAGAAATCCCATATGATGTCCAGATGATAATCATAGCGATCGGTGCTGAGATCGCTGCTCAGTCTGACAATCCACTCCTCGAGCACTTTGACAAAGTCATCGTCTACAAGCATCCCTTCCCGACACCCAATATCAAACAACTCCACACGGTAGAGACCAATGGTGAAGATGGAGTCTTACTCATGGCCATGGATCACCTGAGTGCTGCCGTTAATGATCCTCAGTCATACTACCATGTGGGCTATCATGCATGGGCAGAGGCATATCTCTACGAACACCCGACAGTGGACTATCCTAGTGAGATCACTTGGCCCATGATCGTAGAGATCTCGGGATTTAGCGAGCAATCTATCAAAGGAGCCCTCGGTCTCGAATACTTCGATACACTCCCGATCGGGATCTATCTCTACTTCGTATTCGGAGAGAGTATGCAGTCGAAGTATCCTGAATTGTTCCATCAGTTTGAAACAATTTTTGGACGGTATGGAGAGAGATACTAGGGGCTACTCCCGATCCAATAATGTGTCCAAGGTACCTGCATCTGGGATGGTACTCCCATGCTGTGTGCCCAATCATTAGCACCTGTAGAGGGAGCACAGACCAGATACCTCAATTATCTTATACTACTTAGGCGACAATTGTGTAACTTTACATATTATGAATATATTTAATATATAGAGTATTGGATTGGAAGTCAAGCATATCTGGATTTGAGGCATATCTGATGCTAGAGAGGTCACTCTCTAAGAATAGCATCGTCGCATACATCACTGATGTAGAGAAGTTGGCATCCTACGCTAATGGTCAAGGAGTTGCTGGACCGCTTACCGTCACACAGCATGATGCTGAGCAGTTTCTGGGATTTCTGCATGAGATAGGCATCAGTGCTCGATCACAAGCTCGGATACTCTCAGGACTCAAAGCATACTATAAGTACCTCATCCTCGAAGGGATCATCAAGCAGAGTCCACTCGAGCTCATCGAAGGACCTAGACTGGGAAAAAAGCTCCCGATCGTCCTCCATCATGAGGAGATCGATGCCATGATCAATACCATAGATCTCAGTCATCCGCAAGGGCATCGCAATAAGGCGATCATCGAAGTCCTCTATGCCTGTGGGTTGAGGGTGACAGAGCTGATCTCACTGAAGCTCTCCAACTTCTACGATGAGCTGGGCTATATCCAAGTCATTGGTAAGAATAATAAGGAGAGAGTCATCCCCATCGCTGACTACTCTATCAGTGTAGTCAGACAATATACCGACAACGAACGGAAGCAGATCGATATCAAACCGGGCAACTCTGACTATGTATTCCTCAATCGAAGAGGGAAGGCTCTGAGTAGAGTGATGATCTTCAATATCGTCAAGCAACTTGCTAATGATGCTGGGATATCTAAGACTGTAAGTCCACATACATTTAGACACTCATTTGCCACTCACTTAGTAGAGGGTGGAGCAGACCTACGGGCGGTGCAGCAGATGCTTGGTCATGAGTCCATCTTGACCACTGAGCTCTACACACATCTCGATACTGACTATCTCAGATATACACTAGAGCAGTATCTGCCTGTGCTTGATACACATCAGATGACTCAGCAGCTCCAGGTCAATTAGGAGCTTGCAAGACACTGTGAGGAGTCTACTCAGCTCGAAAATCTAAATCCCACACCATGGACGTTTTCTATCTTGAGAGCTGGATCTTCCTTGAGATATTTGCGTAAGCGACTGATGAATACATCCATACTCCGACCCATGAAGTAATCATTTTCACCCCATACTTGCTCCAAGATCTCTTGTCGCTTGAGGATCTTACCTCCACTCTTGATGAAGCATAGGAGCAGGTCACACTCCTTCTGAGTGAGAGATCTCTCTGTGCCTGAGTCATGTCTGAGTTTGAGATTGCTGGACTCGAGGGTATACTGACCGATGACATAGTCAGACTGATTGCTGTCGCCTGTGAGCTCCTTCCTCCGCAAGAATACTTGGATCTTGAGGATGAGCTCTTCGATGCTAAATGGCTTGGTGATGTAATCATCAGCACCTATCTTGAGTCCGTGGATCTTATCTTCTTTGAGAGACTTGGCTGTCAAGAAGAGGATAGGGATAGACTGATTACGCTTGCGGATCTCTGCAGCTAGGGTGTAGCCATCCATCGCTGGCAGCATCACATCCAAGATACAGAGGTCAGCTCTGACCTCATTGAATATCCGTAGTGCTGACTCTCCATCACCAGCATGGATGACAGTGTATCCATGCATCTCCAGATTATCCTTGGTCACGAAGCTCAAGACCTCGTCATCTTCGACATAGAGTATCGTTGATTTTGATTCCATTAGTACTAATATAGGTCATCCATCCGACATGGAGGTCATACTGCTCACAATTGACAATTCATTTACTCTTTGTTTACACTTAGTGGAGAAGAGACTACCTTTGTCAAGTCTTATGGAATCTCTCAAGCATATTAGTATCCCAGGTAACAAGCCTCTCCTCATCTTTGGAGGGATCTACTCTAATCTCCATGCTCTCATTGCATTGAGGGAGTGGAGTCAGGAGCATGGTTATGAGCCTCATCAGATCATATGTACTGGAGATATTACAGCATACTGTGCCTATCCTGAGGAGTCTATACGGCTGGTCCAAGAGTGGGGCATCCACTGTATCAAGGGCAATGTAGAGCAGAATATCGTAGATGGCAATGATGATTGTGGATGTAACTTCGAGTCTGGTACTCGGTGTGATCTCCTCTCCAAGCAATGGTATCCGTACACACAGTCTAGATTGAGTGATGAGAGTCGAGATTTTCTTGCTGGATTGCCACTCTATCTGAGATTTGACTATGGAGAACTTGCTTGCTTAGTCCTCCACGGTGGCTATCCCGATATCTCACAATTCATCTTTGCATCAACCGATGCTCAGACTAAGCTTGATATCCTCGAGGCGACATCTAGTGATCTGATACTAGCTGGTCACTGCGGGTTGCCATTCGGTCAGGTGCTCGGGGACAACCAATATTGGTTCAATGCAGGAGTGATCGGCATGCCGGCTAATGATGGACTCCAATCTACTTGGTTCATGACACTGCGGTCGCAGCCAAATGGCAAACCCAATGCTCAATATCATAAGCTCCATTACCCAGCTCGACTTGCAAGACAAGCTATGGATGATCAAGGACTCTTACCGAGCTATGCTGAGACTCTTGAGACTGGCATCTGGGACAACTGTGATATCCTCCCTCAGACTGAGTCGCTTGCTCAAGGCAAAATGCTATCACTATCATCAGTAGTTGGATGAGAGGGTAGTGAGTAGTGTGACTCAGATAGGAGTCATACCCAAGCAAGAGTATCCTCCAGCGATCTGAGAGTTGATGGATGTTCTGATCTGAGCATCACTCCGATAGAGAGCTATCCTACCCGAAGAGATTACTTGCTCCTAGAGCTCTCAGCACTTCTTGAGGACTGACTGTCACATTATATGTACATGACCCAGGTTTTTGGAGAAGAGAGAGTTTCAACTTACCATTAGAGTTCTTTTTGTCTTTGGCCATAGTGAGGAGCATCGATTCGAAGTCAGTTGCACTCGCAGAGAGGGAGAGATTTTTGACTTGATCAGCTAGGTAAGTATTGATCTGATGGCAGTGCTTAGGGCTGAGGATCCCTCGATCTCTAGAGATAATATTCTCTACGAGCATCCCCATGATGATGGCTTGTCCATGGAGGAGTGGAGAGTCTGTATGGAGGTAGTGAGACTCTATGGCATGACCGACAGTGTGGCCATAGTTGAGGATTTTTCTGATTCCTTGTTCCTTGGGGTCAGCGGCGACTACGGCTTTTTTGATTTCGACATTTCGCTTGACGAGGGATTTCCAATCTGATATTGTTGGATGGTTGCGGAGTTGTTTCCAGAGTTGCTTATCTGCGATGAGGCTATGCTTGATGACCTCACCCATACCACTTTGGATCTCGTCTGCTGGTAGAGTCTTGAGGTAGTGAGTGTCGATCCATACAAGGTGTGGAGCATTGAATACGCCTACCATGTTTTTCATTTGACGGAAGTCGATGCCTAGCTTACCGCCTACGCTAGCGTCGACCATACTGAGCAGGGTCGTCGGTACTTGGATGAATGTCATCCCTCTCATGTATGTACTCGCTGCGAATCCTCCCATATCACCGATCACTCCACCACCGAGATTGATCAGTAGACTCTTGCGGGTCATGCCCTCACGGAGCATCTGCTCCCAGATGGATTGTAAGGTATCGATATCTTTGTTCTGCTCACCTGATTGGATCTGGATGACTGATCCTTTGATTCTAGATTTTTTCTTGAAGCGTTTGAGGCAGTGCTTACTTGTGTTTTCGTCTACAAGGATTACGATCCGATCTGCTTTGATCTCTCGTGCCATCTGATTGATGATGGAGTATGATTTGTTGATCTTGATTGGATGCTTCATGATGAGAGATTTGATTTGCTATTTGGCTAGATCGGATTATCCCAATTGTCTGACTGAGATTGCATGTGGCTTAGCGATGAGGAGTGATTTGGTCTTTGGCCAGACCGTCCCAAAAAACTCTGATTTGCGATAAGCATTGAGATGGTCTTCTGACTCCCAGTGGCTATATGTGAGGAGTGTATTGTCCTCGGCAGTACTTTGCAATAGCTCGACATGAGAGCATCCATCAAACTGTAATATCCTCGGTCGGCTCTCCTCGAAGATGGATATGAACTGTGGGATATGTTGCTGATGCAATTGTAATGTCACGATTCTAATGATCATACGAAGTAGATTTGGATAGTTTCGTTGAG
>CALLAW010000079.1 GCA_938001865.1 uncultured Saprospiraceae bacterium
CCAGGTCTTATCTCATGGAGAGTAGTCACATCCACCATGCAGACATCCATGCAGATATTACCCACGTAAGGCAGCAAGTGTCCTTTGTAGTAGACTGATCCTCCTCCTGAGAAGAGACCACGAGGAAGTCCATCAGCATAACCGATACCGATGATTGCAACCCTCTGATCAGTATCAGCGACATAACTCCGAGCATAACTGACTGATCCACCTTTCTTGACTTCTTTGATTTGGAGGACTTGTGCTTTGAGAGTGAGTACAGGGTTGATTTCAGTTTCTAGGGTTTTGGTTTCGTCTATCCCGTAGAGACCGAGACCTATCCTGACTGCATCGAGCTGGTACTGTGGATGTCTGAGGATACCAGCTGTATTGAGGATGTGCCGCATCGGTTGGTAGCCTATTGCCTCAGACAGTACAGTGTAGAGATCAATGTATCGATCATATTGCTGGGTAGTATAGCTATCATGCTCAGGGATTTCGCTACTGACGAGGTGGCTGAAGATACTCCTTACCTTGAGCATTGGTGACTCCTCTAAGAGACTCACGATTTGATTCACTTGGTCTGCTTCTAGGCCGAGGCGGTGCATGCCTGTCTCTATTTTGAGGTGGAGACTTAGGGTTTTGCTCTGTCTCTTGCTAGCTCTTGCGAGGAGGTTGAGTTGTTCGAGAGAGTAGACTTCTGGTTGGAGGTCGTACTCCCAGAGCAGGTCTACTGCATTATAATCCGAAAAATTGAAGAGCATAATCGGGAGAGTAATACCCTGCTCTCTCAACTCTCTGCCCTCGTCTAAGACAGCGACAGCAAGTGTGTCGATTGGTAGCCTAGACAGATACCTTCCGATCTGAGTACTACCGCTGCCATAGGCTGATGCCTTGATGACTGCTATGACTTTGGTCTCAGGGTGTAACCTTTGTCTATAGAGCTTGAGGTTATGATTGATACTAGGGAGATGTACCTCAAGTGTCGTAGTCCGAGTCTGGTAGCTGAGTGCCTCGCTTATTTTTTCAAGTTGGTCCTGTCGTTTTCCTTTGACTAGGATAGCTGTATTTGAGAGTTTTTTGTCTTTAATATCTGAGATGATGGTTGACATCTTTTGACCTTTCTGTACTCGGAGTATATCAGAGATCTTATAATCATCTAGGAGGTTGGTCAGGGCTTGTGGGTCATCGGGTTGAGAGGTGACTACGAGCTTATGGAGGTCAGGGTAGAGCCCTTGCATGTAGTCAAGGGCATACTTGAAGGCATGGAGGTCTGAGGTGTAACTATCATTGATAATGACATTGCCATCGTATCCTTGGAGGACTTCTAATCGCATTGGTATTGGATCGAGGTGATCGATACCTGACTGGATGCTCTGAGCAGGCACTCCGAGATGAGCAGCTACACAGATGACGTGCATCAGATTTTCTAGTTCGATAAGAGAGACTCCACTTAGTGAGATACTTTGGGCTTGACCATGATGATGATAGGTGAGATCTACTATCGTCATCGACTCCACTTGATACTCTATCTTGATGCTACTCTCTGGGTGTCTTCCCCATGAGATCAGCTTACAATCAGCAAGGTCAGTCTTGTTGATTGCGGAGTGGATTGCTTCATGGTCTCTACAGTAGATGAGTGCTTTGCTTTCCTTGAAGAGGAGGAGCTTTTCTTTGATTTTGGCATCGATTGACTCAAAGTTGTCTCCATGGGCATCGCCAATGTTGGTAAATATCCCAATCGTCGGTCTGAGCATCCGCTGGAGTATTGCCATCTCTCCAGGTTGTGAGATACCGGCTTCGAAGAGTCCAAGATTGTACTTTTCATCGATAGGAAGTAGGGACTGAGTGAGACCGATCTGAGAATTGTAGCTCTTAGGTGTCTTGATCAGCGAGTAGTGAGTCTCGAGTACCGAACTCAACCACTCTTTGACTATCGTCTTAGCATTACTCCCGGTGATGCCGATGATGGGATATGCCACTTGTGACCTCCTCCATGCAGCGATCGCTTGGTAGGCAACTAAGGTATCATCTACAGTGATGAATAGACACTTGCTCGCAGGCAAATGTTGCTCTATAATATCCCTCTTACTGCGACTGATCAGACAGCAAGTAGCTCCAGCTCTGATGGCATCATGGACATATGCATGTCCATCACGATGACCAGTAGAGAGCGGTACGAAGAGGGTCTGCTTACCTTGCAAGATACTGCGAGAGTCATAGGTAACATCAGTGATATACTTGTCACTAGCTGGCTGCGAGCAGCGGCCTTGAGTGACTCTGATGATATCTTGGATGGAGAGATACATCCTATGCTCTAGGCAAATATTGGAGAAGGTCCATACCGATATCCTTCCGATAATACTGCCCTTCAAATCTAATCAGAGAGGCTGCCTCCTGAGCTCTACGCATAGCAGTAGGAATGTCCGCTGCAAATGCTGTAGCGGCGATGACTCGACCACCATTGGTCACGATCGTATCATCTATCGCCTGAGTGCCCGCATGGTAGTAATGACAAGACTCTGGGTGATCAGGGATCGTCATTGCTATCCCTTTAGTATACTTCCCAGGATAGCCACCACTCACTGAGAATACAGTCACAGCGGCATCTTCCTTGATGGCGATAGTATGTGACTTTATTGTCTTGTTGACCATCGCTTCGAAGAGGTCGATGACATCACTCTCAATCCTCGGGAAGACGACCTCCGTCTCGGGATCTCCCATCCGACAGTTGTACTCTATCACGTAGGGATCGCCATCTACCATGATCAGACCTATGAAGATAAATCCTGTATAGTCTAGGTCATGCTTTTGGAGTCCTCTCAGAGTCGGTTCTATGATCCGCTTATTGACTTTTTCTTGGAGACTTGCGTCAAAAAATGGAACAGGGCTCACAGCACCCATACCACCAGTATTGAGACCAGTATCTCCCTCGCCAATCCGCTTATAATCTTTAGCCTCCGGGAGGAGGACTGAGTCTGTCCCGTCAGTAGCTACGAAGACAGAGAACTCTATCCCTGATAAGAACTGCTCTACGACTACAGTCTGTGATGCCTCACCAAATTTGCCTCCGAGCATCAACTTTAATTCGTCAATTGCCTCTTGTCTATCCTCTAAGATGAGGACACCTTTGCCTGCAGCGAGACCATCTGCCTTGAGTACGATAGGCGTGGGATGAGATTCGAGATATTTGATGCCATCAGAGAGAGTCTCTTGAGTAAAGGTCTGATACCTTGCAGTAGGGATATCCATCGTAGCCATAAACTCTTTGGCAAATGACTTACTCCCTTCGAGAGCAGCGGCAGCTTGAGATGGGCCGATGACATCTATCTCAGTATCTTTGAAGTAATCGTAGATCCCTTGGACGAGTGGCAACTCAGGTCCGACAACGATCCAGTCGATATGGTAAGACGTACAGAACTCATGTACTGTCTTGAAGTTAGTAGTATCAAGAGCAATATTAAATGCAATCCCTTTGGTCCCAGCATTACCGGGAGCAACATAGAGTTTTTCGCAGCGAGGACTTTGACTGATTGACTGCGCTATGGCATGTTCTCTTCCTCCACCTCCTATCAATAATATCGTATACTTCACTCTGCTGGGGCTTAATTATATTATAAAAAATGATAATGTGTACAGTACAAGTCTTACATTTGCATGACAATGCTCTCCTCCTGTATCCAACAACAAAAGTAATATGATTGCATACCTAAATGGAAAAATAACGTACAAAAGTCCTACACATCTCTATCTCGATATCGGAGGACTCGCCTATCATGTCAATATCAGTCTCCATACCTATGCAGCAATCGAGCATGTCGATGAGACCAAACTCTATACTTATCAGCACTTTACTGAGTCGGATCAGAGTCTCTATGGCTTTGCTACAGAAGATGAGAAGCTACTCTTCATCCATCTCATATCAGTCTCAGGGATCGGACCCAATACAGCTCGCATGGTCACATCATACATGACGCCAGCAGAGGCAAGGACGGCAATCATCCAAGAGAACGTCTCTGTGATCAATAAGGTCAAAGGGATCGGTCCCAAAACAGCAAAACGAATCATATTAGATCTCAAAGATAAGCTCGTCAAACTCGAACTCAGTGATGGAGGGAGTACAGCAATCTCGAGTGTAACGCCAACGATCGGTGTGAGAGAAGAAGCACTCTCAGCACTAGTCTCTTTGGGCTTTGTCAAGGCTAAGGTGATCAAGGTAATAGACCTAACTCTAGGGAGTAGTCAAGAAGAAATGTCCGTTGAAGCGTTAATAAAACAAGTATTGAGACAATTATCTTAAAATCAATATAATGTAGCTCAATTTATTTGCGTTACTAACCCGTGCTTGCCTGAGGTACGCTATTTTATTGTGGTAAATTATTTTCATGAATTTCAAGATCGGTTTACTTGGCCTAATGTTGTCAAGTCTAAGTGTGAGCAATCTCTATGCAGATGACTGGAAGGATCTCCTCCGTATGGAGAGTGACTACTGGCAATCTACAGCTATCGATACGATCCCTCTTATCGATAGAGATGGTGACTTCACTACTGAAGATTACCAGAATCCCTTCGACCTATTGCCCTCAGATACTGAGCAGACGATCGAGTATGATGCAGATAGCGATACCTATATCATCTCCGAAAAAATCGGTGATGAGTATCTCACCATGCCATCATATATGACATTTGATGAGTATCTCACATGGAAAAGCGAACAATCAGATCAAGAATACTTCAATAAGCTCTCAGGGATAGGTGACAACTCAAGAGGCAAGAGTGGTCTGCTCGACCCGATGTCTAAGATCAATATCAAGGACTCACTCAAAGATAGACTCTTCGGAGGTAATGAAGTGACCATCAAGCCGCAAGGGACGATTGATGTCGCGATAGGTGTACAGTACAACTTCGTCAATAATGGGAATAATCCAGCCAGAAGGATAGATAGGTGGGCCATGCTCTTCGAGCCAAAGATCAAGATGAATGTAGATGGTAACATTGGAGATAAGATGGATCTCGGATTTAACTATGACACACAATCCACATTTGACTCCGATCGTAAGATCAAGCTTGCATACGACTCTGAGGAGTTTACCGAAGACGATATCATCAAGAAGATAGAAGCTGGTAATGTGAGTCTCCCACTGAGAAGCTCATTGATCTCCGGATCACAATCTCTCTTTGGACTCAAGACCGACCTTCAGTTTGGTCATCTCAAGGTGACTGCCCTGGCATCACAGCAGAAAAGTAAGCCTAAGAAACTCTCGATACAAAATGGAGCACAGATCCAAGAGTTCGAACTCAGACCGGCAGACTATGATGAGAATAGACACTTCTTCATCTCACACTATCATAGAGAAGCATATGAGGAAGCACTGAGCAATCTACCCCACGTATTGAGTGCCTTCACCATTGCTAATATCGAAGTATGGATCTCAGATGATCGACCAGACTTTGATGAGAATAGTACTCAGATCGTCGGTATCGTGGATATCGGTAATCCTGAGGAAGATAAGTTCTCCAATCCGGATGCAGATTACTTTATAGATCAAGCGTTTTTTCCACCATTAAATCTAGATGTGAATGGAGTAAGGATGCCAGATAACAAGAGTAACTCTCTGATGGATGAGCTAGAGACTGACGCTTTTACCCGTCAGATGACGAATGCCAATGCAAGTCTGAGGACAACCTACAATATGCAAGAGACACGAGACTTTGAACAATTCAAAGGACGGATGCTCAGGCCAAACGAATTTACATTTAACCCAGAGCTCGGATTCATCTCATTGAACATCAGGCTACAGCCCAATCAACAACTGGCCGTCTCCTATGAGTACTTCTATACTCAGAACTGTGACGAAGTCTACCGAGTAGGAGAGTTGGCTACTGACTCACAGATCGCAAGTACAGACTCCACTGGAGTAGCTCAGCCGGAGACCGTGATCTTCAGTAAGCTCTTGAAGAGTAGTAATCAGTCAATTACCCATCCGACATGGGACTTGATGATGAAGAATATCTATGCACTGAGGACCAATAATCTCTCACCGAAGGATTTTCGATTCGACATTTTCTATGAAGATGACCTTGATGGAGGACAGCTGAAGAAGTTTATCCCACCATTCGGAACATTTGACAAGTCCAACGAACCACTCCTCAATGTCTTTAACCTCGATCAGCTCAACTCGATTAATGATCCACAACCAGATGGTGTCTTTGACTTCGTACCAGGTGTGACAGTCATACCAAGGATCGGTGCTATCATCTTCCCTACACTAGAGCCATTTGGGAGTACCTTGAGAGAGTGGGGAGCACCAGACTTCTTCATCTATGACTCCTTGTATACCAATACGGTGACCATCGCAGAGCTAGACTTGACCAAGAGTAAGTTCATCATGAAGGGAGAGTATAAGTCAGACAGCTCGGCAGAGATCCAACTCGGATCATGGAATATCCCTCAAGGATCAGTGACAGTGAGAGCTGGTGGTAAGGTCTTGATAGAAGGTCAAGATTATGAAGTAGACTATGGGATAGGAAGACTCAGGATACTCAATGAAGCATACCTCCAGCAAGGTGTCCCTCTCGACATCCAACTCGAAGATAACTCACTCTTCAGCTTACAGCAAAAGTCAATGTTGGGACTCAGAGCAGACTACGAATTCACTAAGAACTTTAGCATAGGAGGTACGTATCTTAGACTCTCTGAGAGACCATTCACTCAGAAGGTAAATGTAGGAGATGATCCAATCAATAATAGGGTCATAGGATTTGACATGGTCTACCAAAAAGAAGCACCTTGGGTAACCAAAATCATAGATAAACTCCCACTCTATAGTACCAACGCTGAGTCCTCAGTCAGCTTCAATGCGGAGGTTGCTGCCCTCAAACCAGGTCACCGTAGAGTGATCAACCTAGAAGATGAAAACGAAGGAGTAGTAAATATCGATGACTTTGAAGGTGCAGTGACAGGACTACCGATGGGAAGCTCTCCATTCGCATGGAATCTCGCCAGCGTACCAGTAGAGTATGGTCCCTCTCCGCAGTGGCCAGAAGCATTCAGAGAAGGAACCGAGTCTGGAGTCAATAGAGCAATGCTCAACTGGTATATTGCTGATATCAACGTAAGATCATCAGAAGACAATGATAATGCCTATACGAGAGGAGTCCTACAGAGAGACCTCTTCAATAGAGATATCCCTATCAATGCAAGACAAGATCTCTTTACATTTGATATGATCTATGATCCTACACTCAGAGGACCATATAATTTTGATTTACCAGATGGGATTGACGGTATTTCTGAAGGCTTTGATACATTTGACGAAGAGTTAGGTATCATCCTTAATAATCCAGAAACACGATGGGCTGGTGTCATGAGATACCTCAATACCAACGACTTCCAAGCAGCCAATTATGAGTTTATCGAGTTCTGGTTGCTCAATCCATTCATGGAACAAGAAGGATATAACAATGAAATCATTACCCCACAAGATCCATTCGAAGAAGGCAAACTGACATTCCACCTAGGAAGTATCTCAGAGGACATCTTGAAAGATGGAGTCCAATTCTACGAAAATGGAGTCCAAATAGTGAATAACACAGTTGCCGAACAAGAAACAGCCTTTGGTACGATCCCACTTACTCCACCAGTGACAGGTAGCTTTGATATTACTACTAAGGAACAGCAAGATGTAGGATTAGATGGGATCAATAGCTTAGAAGAAAGAGTAAAACACGAAGACTGGCTCAATAGTGTAGAGAATGCACTTACGACGACTCCATTGCAAGTACAGGAAGATCCAGCGAATGATGATTTTGCATTCTTTGGAGACTCGGATGTCTTCGACGATATGGATAACCTCAATACCAAGTATAGACTCTTCAGTAATAGTGAGAATAACAGCCCAGACATCCAAGGATCAGGTACCAATGTCAGTCAGTCTCTATTCAATACTAATGTCAGAGGTAAGTTTGAACCAGATAGAGAAGATCTCAATGGGAATAACTCTCTAGATCAGAGTGAAAACTATTATAAGTATGAGGTACAGATCAATAATGATGGGAATAATGAAATAGACCAAACAGCAACACCATATATTACTGATGTCGTCACAGTCGAGAGAGGAAGTAATGGAGCTGATGAGAAGTGGTATCGATTCCAGATTCCAATCCAAGATATCTCAAATGATCAGATAGAGGGAGATATTCAAGGATTCAGATCGATCCAGTTTATGAGGATGATTGTCAATGAGTTCAGCTCACGGAAGATACTCAGGATGGCAGAGTTTGAGCTAGTCAGGAGTCAGTGGAGGAGAGACTTAGTCGTCTGTAATGGAGAGTTTGGTGCATCTAGCGTAGAGTTCAACTTAGACACCAGAGGGATAGAAGAGAATGGTAATAAGGAACCATTCGGATATGTCATCCCACCTGATGTACAACAAGAGCAAATCTTCAACTCTATCTCATCTAATGCCCTGAATGAGAGAGCCCTCTCCATGAACTTTAGGTCCCTAGGTCCAGATTGTGAAATCTCTATGAATAAGCTTCTAGATATGGATCTCCGACTCTTCAAGAGACTCCAACTCTTCGTACATGCAGAAGAATCGATAGAACAAGCCTATCTCGATGGGATAGGATCAGACACCATCAAGGATAATGACCTAGAACTCTTTGTCAGATTTGGTAAGGATTATGAAAATAATTATTACGAATATCGGATACCACTCTCCATGACTAAGGATAACAACTTGAGTAGAGCCACTCCTCCAGAGTATCAAGATAGTGTCTGGCGAGAAGATAACTTGATGGATGTAACTATTACTGACCTCGTAGACCTCAAGAGAGAAAGGAATGCTCTTGGATTCCCCGTCACAGAAGAGTATATCAAGGAAGATTACAATACATTTGGTCATGAGATTAGAGTGATTGGTAACCCTACCTTTGGTCTAGTCAAAGGAATCCAGATAGGAATCACTAATACAAGAGAAGATGGAACAGAGGATGTCGACGGTGAGGTCTGGGTCAACGAACTCAGAGCCATAGGATTCGATGAGGAACCAAGTGTAGCTGCACTCGCGAGACTAGACGTACAGTTAGCAGACCTCGGTAACTTGAGTGTATCAGGTCAGTATAGTAGTATCGGTTGGGGATCACTCGATCAGAGGATGCTAGAGCGGAATAGAGAAGAGCTCATCGATTATGATGTCGCGACTAATCTAGAACTGGGGAAGTTCCTACCATCTAAGTGGAATGTGAGGATCCCATTCTATGCACAATATCTCAAGTCTATCAGTAACCCACAGTTCCATCCATTTGACTCAGATGTACTGGTAAGGGATAAGATCGCAGCTGCGGATACACCACAAGAGAGAGCAGCAGTCAGAGCTGAATCTCAAGATGTGACTACGATTAGGACATTCAACTTCACTAATGTCAAAAAAGAAAGAAGCACCAAACCGATCAATCGAAAAGATGGTAAGTCCAACAAGACAGAGGTAGGTAAGGCTACACCACCTAAGGTAGATGGAGGAACAGACTTAGATGAAAAGGCTATAGCCAAAGCTGAGAAGAAAGCAGCAAGGAAAGCTGCACCGCCTAAACCAATGCCATGGGATATCTCCAATTTTAGCGCAAGCTATGGATATACTGAGACCGATAGACGAGATCCTCTCCTAGAGTTTGATAATTCAAAAGAATATCGAGGAGGACTAGATTATATCTACAGTCGTAAAGTCAATTATATCACACCATTTAAGTCGATTAAGTCCAAGCACCTAGCGATCCTCAAGCAGTTCAACTTCAATCCATTCCCCAATAGTTTTGGGTTCAACACGACTCTTGATAAGACCTTCAAGCAGAGAAAGTTTAGACTACCGAATACTAAGGCATTCCAATTTGATGAAAAAAGTTTTGTCTGGACAAGGCAGTATGACCTCAAGTGGGACTTCACCAAGGCACTCAATATGAGATTCAATGCGTCTAACCAGTCATTCGTCGACGAACTCAGACAGGTAGGAATAGAAGATATAGCCGAACAGAGAGATTGGCAAGATGAACAAGGAGAAATTAGAACGAATGAGGTCAACCAAGATGCAGAATTTGTCCAAGACTATTGGATGAATAATCTCCAAAACGGTGGAAGGAATCGAAGCTATGACCACCAACTCTCACTGACCTATACACTGCCTATCAGATACCTTCCTCTCATGGATTGGATCACAGTGAAGACTCAGTACAAGGCTGACTATACTTGGGCGGCAGGACAACTCATCACGATCGATCAAGAAGGTAATCAGCCAGGAGCCATCATCAAGAATAATCAGAATAGATCGGTCAATGCAACACTAGACTTCAAGAAACTCTACAATAAGAGTAAGTATATCAAGAGCCTCGATAAGTCAGGAAAGAGTAACGAGAGAGAAAGTAGATCAAGTAGATCAGATCGGTCAAGAGATGCGCTTAATCCCAAGAGTGATATTGCAGATAAGACGGATGCAGATAAGGCCGTTGTGAAGGACAGAACCAAGAAATCAGATGGACCAAGACAACCAAGTGGAATAGAGAAATTTTTGCTCAGACCAATCTTCTCCTTGAGGACAGCCAAGCTATCATATAGAGAAGATCTTTCTACATTGGTCCCAGGATTCTTAGATACTCCGCAGTTCTTTGGATTGTCAGAGGGATTCTCATCACCAGGGTGGCAGTTCGTAGCAGGATTACAGCCAGATATCACTAAGTCAAATAATAACGATAATTGGCTCTACCAGAACCAACAATGGTTCAATACAAGTAAGGTGCTCAATAAGCAGATCATGCAAGATAGTCGACAGACACTCGAGGCAGACTTTGCATTCGAGCCATGGAAGGATGTAGATATTGATGTCGAATTTTACAAGAAGACGAGTCGTAATCACTCTGAGGAGTTTACCTTCTTAGACAAAGATGGTGTAGAGGGCTTCAGACAGCAGGCACTCTATGATGTCGGTTCTGTAGAGTTTTCTTACTACACTCTCAATACACTCTTCGGTAATCGATCAATCGAACTCTTCAATACTCTCAGGGATAACAGGGCAATAGTAAGTCAGCGGATAGGGATAGATAGAGAAGGTGGACAACACGAAATCGACGGTAATGAATATGCTAAAGGACTCGGTAAGCTCAACAATGATGTCGTCGTACCATCATTCATCGCTGCTTATACAGGTCAAGACCCTACAGAGGTCAATCTAGATATCATTCAGGAGACATCACAGTGGAATTATCTGCCTAAGCCAAACTGGTCACTGAATTACAGAGGACTCAATAAGCTACCGATGTTCAAAAACATCTTCAAGACCATCAATATCAAGCATGGTTACAAGTCAGTATTTGGGATCAACCGATACAATAGTGATCCACAATACGATGCTCTGAGTAATCAGGGTAATCTCAATGAGATCAAAGTGGCATCAGGTAACTACTTTACAAGATGGGAGATACCAAGTATCCAGATCAATGAGCAGTTCAGTCCGATCATCGGTATCGACTTACAGACACAGAATAATATCAACCTCAACTTTGAATATAAGAAGTCGAGACAGCTCGAGCTCTATACTACAGTTGCGGAGCTCAATGAGCAACTCAGCACAGAGTTTGTATTCGGTGCAGGCTTCCAATTTGAAGATGTCAATATCGGCTTCCTTACAGGTGAGAAGAAGAATAAAAAGAAAAGATCAAGGACTCAATCTGCTAGCCAGAAAGCAGGAGGTCTAGCATCAGTACTCGATACAGGTGATGCTAACTTCAAGCGGAAGTTGATCTGTGATATCTCTATGTCATTCGCTGATAATATTACGTATGCCCATGACTTGAGAAATGATGTCTTGAATCCACTCGCTGTCAGAGGTACTAAACAGTTTAGAATCAGCCCAAGTATAGAGTATGATATCAATAAGAATCTCTCACTGAGATGGTACTCTGAGTATGGACGGACGACGCCTTGGGTGACTCCACCATTCCCAGTGACTAACTTTGAGACAGCATTTGTCGTGAGATTCAAACTGAACTAGACAGACAGAGATGGTGTTAGTACAATTATGCATGAGTTGTAAATAGAAGAAATGCTACAGAATATTACACCAGTTATCAAGAACTTGCTAATCATCAATGTAATCATATACTTTGGTGCAGTGTCACTCTCACAGATGATGCCAGACTTAGCAATGTACTTTCCATTGTCGGAGAAGTTTTCGCCATACCAAATAGTGACACACTTCTTCATGCATGGGAGTACTCAGCATCTTATCTATAATATGCTAGGTCTCTTCTTCCTCGGACCGATGGTCGAGAGGACACTCGGCAGCCCAGATTTCTTGAAGCTCTATATCATCAGTGCCTTCGGAGCATTATTAGCGCATATCGGGGTAGATTATATCCAATATCTACAGACAGGGGTAGTAAGCAATATCGGAGTAGTAGGTGCATCAGGTGCTATCTATGGAGTAGTGATTGCATTTGCAACACTCTTTCCTAATACCAAATTGATGTTGCTCTTTCCTCCGATTCCGATTAAGGCTAAGTATTTAGCGGCAGCGTACATCGCATTTGACTTATATAATGGAGTGATGGGATCTCATACTGGGACTGCACATTTTGCCCACTTAGGTGGAGCACTTACTGGCTTCCTCATGATTAAATTTTACTTCGGTACACAGATACACAGACGACCATAACTATGCTTGACTCTATCTATAACGATATCAAACGCCAAGTCCAAATGGGCAATACTGTGACGAGAATTATCCTTGTCAATATTGCGGTGTTTGTAGTCATCAATCTAGTCTATGTCTTTGATTACAATGCACATGGTGGAGTAGCCGCAGACTCATTCTATCAGACATTTAGATCATTTTTTATCTTGCCGTCTGATCCGATGACCTTCCTCAAGCGGTTTTGGACGATAGTGACACATATGTTTACCCACAAGGGATTTTGGCATATTGCATGGAATATGCTGATGCTCTTTTGGTTTGGGAGGATACTAGGGGACTTCATAGGAGACAAGAAGGTATTACCACTGTACTTGATGGCTGGATTGGTTGGTGGGATGGTATTTATCCTCACAGATCTCATATTGCCTACAGGGACTGGTGGCCAAGCGGTAGCACTCGGAGCATCAGGAGCAGTAGTAGGCATCATGGTAGCAGCGGCCACACTCTCACCAGACTATACGATGAGTCTGATCTTACTTGGTCCAGTCAAGATTAAGTGGATAGCACTGGTAGCAGTATTCTTCTATATCCTAGGGACAGCAGGTGGAGGGAATGAAGGAGGCAATTGGGCACATCTAGGTGGGGCAGCATTCGGATATCTCTATATCACACAACTCCGACGAGGCCAAGATCTGACTGGTTGGCTACAGCGACTTATCTATAGAGATGAGGTAACAAGTACGCGTAGGGCACACAGGCAGCCAACTCAGCAACCATCAAAACCAAAAAAATCTCCACTCTCACTGATACACAAGCAGGAGATGCCCAAGGAGCAAGCTGGGAAGATGGATAGTCAAGCCAAACTCGATAATATACTCGATAAAATAAAAGAAAATGGTTACGACAACTTGTCTCAAGAGGAGAAGGATTACCTCCATCTCATGAGTAAGAGCTAGTCGGACCTACCAGACTTATTTACTCTTTTGAAGTACATCGTATTAGTTGTCAATATTTGTGTCTGTATAGTAACGCTAGGATGTTACGCAGCTCCATATGTGGAGCCTAGCCAAGCTGTGATATTTCCAGTCTTGAGTGTGATGACACCTTATGTGATAGCGGCGAACTTCTGCTGTCTTCTCTATTGGCTTCTCTTTCCGAGTAAGTACGTTCTGATTTCGTTGTTGACATTACTGTTTGGGTTCAGTACATTTAAGCGTCACTTCAATATAGTGCAATCAGCTACACAATCAGAGTCTGCAGCACTTCCAGTCACTATTAGTAGTATCAATTTCAACTCGGGACAGTATCTCAGAGTAGATCGCAATACACTCAATAGTAAGAAGATGGCATCACTCAAGCACTGGACTAACCTCCAGGCTGATACTGATATCATCTGTGTACAGGAGAAACGATACTTTGGTCAAGTCTTGCTGGACAGTATGCTTGGCAACGAGTATAACCGACACGGTAATGATACAATCGGTACGGGTATCTATACTCGTCATCCCATACTCGATCAGGGTTACATCGATGTCGGTGGCAATACTCACTTCGTGGCATGGGCAGATATCCAACTCTCATCGGCAGCGACTCTCAGAGTGTACAGTATGCATGGCAGTAGCAATATGATCTCGAGTAAGTCCAAGGCTCTCATCAAGGAGAGTAATCTCAAGAGTCCTGCACTCGTCTCAGAGATCAAAGGGCTGTTTGCCAATTATGCTAGATATGCTACGCAGCGCAATAGTCAGTACGATGTATTGGAGAAGCATCTGAGTCAATCGCCATATCCCGTCATACTTGCAGGCGATATGAATGATGTGCCTCAGAGTTACCTATACCAACGATTGACCAAGAGACTGATAGATGCATTCAATAGCAAAGGCAAAGGGATCGGAGCTACATATCGAGCATTACCAGGATTGAGGATCGACTATATCTTCGCGGATCCATCACTGGTCCCACAGACCTTCACAGTAGATCGAGTAGACATCTCTGACCACTATCCAGTGAGGGCTCAGTTCCTGATAGGTGGCTAGGATATCACTGACTCTAGTCCCACTCGAGAGGGTTACGACTTATCTCTATACTCTAGTACAGACCCATGCATGTCCGATACGATATATGTCGTACTGATCGTCTTGACTCTCCCATCTCTAGCCATATTGAGGTCATATGTAAGCGGTAGATCACCGGATGAATTGTGAATAGTCTTTGCAAGATCGAGACTGTAATCATGCTGAGTAATGAGTCGATCGATATGAGACTTCCGATCAGCCTGCATCCGATCATCGTAGAGTGTACAGCTAGACCAGATATGATGGAGAGATCTGTCTAAGGTCTTGATGTGTTGGATACGACCATCCCATCGATACTCGATGAAGGTCTCAGGCGTGTTGATCACTAGTGTAAATGGCTCAAGTCCTACAAAATCAAAGTCGCGTAAGAAGTCTGATACAGTCTCATAATCAAAGAAAGCCTTGACCATAATCCCTCGACTCATCTTGTATGGAAGCTTCCGTTCGTGTAGGTGAAATGCACCATTGAGCAGTACGACATTATGATTATCCTTGGCTGAGAAGATCCATGATCCACCCATGAGATCACGAGGGTAGGTGACTGTATGCCCATTGAGGTTCTCTGTAATCAGAGTAGTCTCGGCACGTCTAGGTTCTTCGTCGCGATTGGAACTCAGGATGTAGCCTGACTGTGTAGGTAAGTAGGTGACTAGACACATAGGTAAGGAGATTATTCGTAGAAGACAGAGATCTGATCGAGGGGTTTCCTCTCGAGGTAAGGCACTTGAGCATCATCAGCTGGGTATCCTACAGGGATGAGGAGGAATGGTCGTTCGTTAGCGGGTCTGTCTAGCAGACTTTGGAGGAAGTTCATCGGACTCGGAGTATGAGTCAGCGAGATCAATCCCGCATGATGGATCGCTGAGAGCAAGAATCCACAGGCGAGGCCGACTGACTCTTGGACGTAGTAGTTTTTTGATTTTTCACCGTCGACGAGGTCATAGTTTTTTCTGAATACAATGATCAACCAAGGAGCTATGGTCAAGAACTCTTTGTGCCAATCAGTATCGAATACCTTGAGGTCTTCTAACCACTCTTCTGACATCCGACCGTGGTAGTTTTCGTACTCTTCCTTTTCGGCAGCTTCGCGGATTTTGAGTTTGAGGTCAGAGTTGCTCACAGCACAGAATGTCCAAGGTTGCTTATGTGCTCCCGATGGAGCAGTACTTGCAGTCTTGATGAGTGCTTCGATCACTTCTTTGCTCACAGCTCTATCACTAAACTGTCGAACACTTCTTCGTTTGTCTTGGAATCTATACAATTCTTCGGATAACTTGAGAGGGTCGAGATCTCTCTCATAAGCCTTAGGATGTGGGATAAATTTGCCTTTTTTCATTGCTAGAGAAGGATGAGTTTATAGGATACGAATAGTTATAGATATTGTTATAAGTCACCGAGCTGAGGTCTGACGACGATCTCCTCGACCACTGCTGATGGGCTCATCTGTATGGCTGACATGACACTAATCGCGATATCGTTAGCCTCCATCAATCTTGACTTTGGCAGATCTACTCCTGCCCAAGAGTTGGACCATGTAGCACCCGGTAAGATAGCAGTGACTTTGACTCCTTGCTCTTTGAGTTCTTCTCTCAGTACCTTGGTATATCCGTAGAGGGCAAACTTAGAGATGCTATATGAGCCACCATTGGGGTAAGCGACTTTACTAGCGATAGAGCACATATTGAAGATGTGTCCATTGTCTGACTTGAGTACAAGGGGGAGGAGAGCTCTAGTCAGATGGTAGGCTGAGTAGAGGTTGGTCTCTATCATCTTAGCAAGGCTCCCTTCTTCCTCTTCTGTAGTCATCCCTGGTAAGAATACACCAGCATTGTTAACTAAGATATCTAGACTCTCATGGGCTCCTTGGTAATCATCCACGAGGCTATTGACACCTTCGGGAGTAGAGAGGTCGTTAGCACTCCAGGTGATTTGCCTCGAGGGAAATGTCTGGGTCAACTCAGCGTACTGGGATTTGAGATCATCGACATTACGAGCATTGACATGGACGTCTATCTCGTGTGTGAGCAGAGAGTGTACTATGGCTGCACCGATTCCTTTGGTACCACCTGTGATGAGTGCTTGCATTGGTCTTTCTTAGATGAGACACTAAGGTACGGCTTAACATCGAAGATGGAATTGTCCACCTCATTATATCTTGGAGAGGAGTCAATTAGATGACCAATGTGAGAGAGGCATTTACCTAGAGTGTTAGATTTTCTGTTCATCCAATAATGTAGTAAATAGATGTACCCTTTATTAAAAATCAAAGACTAAAGCGAATACCGATAATTGTCCGTAGAACCAAGGAATGAATGAGTTGTTTACCATCTGGATAATGAGGTGTACAATCCTCAAAACAAAATGATATGTCAGAAGTCTAAGAACTATGATAAAAACAGAAAATTTCAAACAAGTCGAAATCAAGAGTAGCACTGAACTCAGAACTTGGTTAGTAAGCAATCATGCTCAAGAAGAGTCAGTGTGGTTAGTGACCTATAAGAAAAGCATGAAGGACTACTATGTGAGTCGTGATGAAGTATTAGATGAGCTGATCTGCTTTGGATGGATCGATGGTATACGTTGTAAGTTAGATGAGACGAAAACAATGCAACTCATCTCTCCTAGGAAAGTCCAACATTGGGCTAAGAGTTACAAAGAGAGAGCTAGTAAATTGATAGAACAAGAACGTATGCAACAACCAGGATTGGATTCTATCAAAAGAGGTAAGGAAAGTGGGCTTTGGAATTTTATGGATGACGTAGATAATCTTATTATTCCAGATGATCTGATGAAAGCACTTTCCAAACTTAATGGTGCTAAAGAATTTTTTATTTCAATCAATGATTCCAGTAAGAGGTTTGTACTCAGATGGCTCAAGCTTGCTAAAACACAAAAGACCAGAGATAGTCGAATACAGAAATTAGTACAACTATCTGCAAAAGGAGAAAAGTTACCTGGAAGCTAATTTGCCACCTGTTTTTTAGATTAAACAATATCTTACTCTAGAGTTGATTCAGTTGTGAATGGTGAGGAGGTAAGATATCAATAAATTGAACTAATGACTGTTTGTCTCAATGAGTGTAAAGGAATCTCTTTTGATAATCAAATCAATGCCTTTAGATTCTTCACAATTTGGATTAGATATTAACTTATAAGCAATGGTTAATTTTTCTTTCCCTTTTTCAATATCAGGGCAGTTTTGAGATATTTTTGAATAAAGGAATTTATTAAATATAAGACCAAGTGTATAAGATGAATCTATATTGAGCCTTTTGCAATTTTGAAAATATTGTTCCTTGCTAATAGAAACCTTTAAATCATCGTCACTTTTTATATTGTACTTAATAACTGCTTCTATAGAGTTCTCTATAGCGATTGCTGGATATAGTGCAGTGTCCAATAACACATGCCTGAGAGTAGTTTCAGTACATGGTTGATCTAGAAACCTTGATTGTGAAAAATGCTGTTTAGGTCTAATACAACTGACAAGGGATGATATAAATATGGTTAATAGAAGACCATGATATTTGTTAAACATACTTTTTAACTCTCTTGAATTCGACTAAAAAAA
>CALLAW010000080.1 GCA_938001865.1 uncultured Saprospiraceae bacterium
TGTTTGGCTCGAAAAATTTTTCGTCAGAACAACTGACAAGCAAACTTCCTGAAAGAATAGCCAAGATCAAGAATTTGCTAATTTTAATCCGTTTCATATTCAACGTTTTAATAGTTAAAAAAAATTATTAATATAATGCACGTTCCTCTTTTGGATTGTGACTAACGGATAATGATACCCAGCGTCTCCGACGAAGGAGGATATGCTGTGGTCATCTATTGTTATCTTCCGTCATTAATTTACAATTTTTGGTGGTGTTATCATAACTGAATCATTCCTTGTTGTTTGTATACTTAGTAAAAATGGTTGACGTGTCAATCTTTCTTCACCAATTTCGTCTCTTATCGATTTTAATAGTTTGATTGTTGGAGTTATAGATTTTAGAGTTGATGATTCATCTATAATCAATTTGACCGTTGCGTTTTTCGGTTTACTCGGATAGTCAGCTCGTCGTTTTGGATTTAGATAAAACTCCTTTAGTAATTTGAAATTGGAATTTTCATCTTCACATAAGTTTATGCCATATTTTCTAAAACCATTGCATTTGTAAATTGGAAGTTGTATTCCGTCTGGATGAACTAATTTTACCTTTTTAGGAAATTTACAAATTGTTTTGATTATAAAATCATAGTCATTTATTTGAGTATTATCTATTGACTTTACCACTATGTTATAACCCTCACATTTTAAAGATTCTGCCTTATTGATAAAATCATTAATTGTTATTGAGTTTTTAAATCTATAAATTTCGGGTTCTTTTATAGCTAAAAAAGACAAACTTGATTCTGATTTGCAAGACAGTAATAATGTTGAGAATAAAAGAATAATTCGCATTTCATTAGTATTTATAATTTAGATGCCAATACATTTAATTCTGACGTTTTTCATCTGATGGAAGATAACTACCTTATACCGCTCAATATAGCCATATTTTGCACGTATTTTTATTATTTGACATTCATATAGTCTAGTGGACTTTTGATCTCTGTGATGCTTCCTTTGCTGATATGCGTATAGATTTCTGTTGTTTTTGGACTACTATGTCCGAGGAGTTTTTGGATCAGTCGTTGCTGTGTACCGCTCTCCATCAAGTGAGTCGCAAAGCTATGGCGCAAGCTGTGGAGCTTATATCTTGAGTCAAGTCCAGCTTTTTTGATTGCAGTTTTGAATATTCGTCGCAGACTACTACTGCTATACGGACTACTCCTCTTCTGACCAGGGAAGAGCCATCCATCAGGCCGATACTTACTCATATAGATGTGGAGGATAGGGAGCAGATTCTTTGGGAGCATTACCACTCTATCTTTCTTGCCCTTTGCTCCTCTGATAAATATCTGTCCTCTATCTGTCATGATGTCAGTTACCCTCAGAGTTACCACTTCGCCTGACCGGAGTCCACAACCATAAGTGAGCAATAGGAGACACTTGTGCTTGACATTCGTGACTTGGCTGAGGAGATTCTGTACCTCGCCTATGCTGAAGATATATGGGAGTGTCTTAGGTGATTTGGGTCGATTGACCAAGTCTAGTCTCATCTTAGACCATCCCCCCAGATGCTCATAATAGTATTTAAGGGCACTGATATGCCTATTAATCTCCTGATGGCTTACCTTCTTGAGTGCAATTGCATTGAGATAAGCTTCGATATCACTCATTGATTGATCATTGATCTTGGTGATATCGCTGAGGGAGTTCACATATCTTTGAAATGATGCACAGTATGCCTTCATAGTCTGGTAACTATAATTCTTCCTGACAAACAGATGAGCATAGTCTCGCATGAGTGTAAGCTGCTCAGCCGATACTTTGCTGAGTATCGCCTTGACCCACTTCGTCTTATCTCTCGTCCGAGTATTTGGTTCTATCGTAGACTTGGTGTACTGTACAGTTACTTGATACTCTTTTGCTTGACACTGAGCTATCAACTCATCGACTCTCTCATGATCCCTCGGTATCAGCCAACTTTTAGAGTCAGAGAGATACGATCTATCAGGCATTGCCTTGATCCACTTGACCGCATCAGGACCATTTCTTACTACTACCTCTAATCTTGTCAAGTCATTTGCGACAGCCTTGAGAGTTATCCTAGGTAGGTTGCTATATGCAGTGGCATGCTCTTCCAATCTCCGATATGTGGGATCATCCCAGTAGGTATATCTCGCTTGTAGCGATTGGAGATTTTTGAGTGAGCCCTTACAGATCCACATCTTTTGTTGACCTTGCCAATAGCAGCCTCTAAGCGTCTTGAGGTATTCGACTTCCTCTTTGGCATATTGGAGATGGATATGGAAGTGATTGTCCTGCCAGATAATACTGTCGACTTGATTTGACTCAATATCTATGTCTGTATCCAATTTTCCTCCCTCTTTCATTGGATCAGAATGTGTGATGGCAGAGATGTCAGACTCTAATGGGGATTGCCTGGTTCTGCTGATATTATCTTGTGGTGCTATCACTTCGTATGGTAAGTTCAACCGTTTGAACTCTTGATATGCTTCCGTATTATATGGGATATAGACACACCCGTGAGTCTGAGTATAGAGACTACTCCTGAGGCTCATGAGTTGCTGATAAAGTTCCTTACTATACGCATAGTGAAATCCTATACACCATTGACCCCGATGATGAAATCTCTTCAGAGTAATGATCTTATCTTCATTCATAATCGGTTTTGTCATATCTATAACTCTAATTAGGGAGAGTAAGATGCAACTTTTTCTTTACATACACCTTCACTTTCGTGAAAATAATTCTGAGATTAGCACAGGAGACAGATCACTGTCCGTCGATTCTATTCCTGTAGACTACCCATTTTATACTTTCTGGTCTTCTACAAACCAGAGATTGTATTCCTCAGTAAGCAGGGTCTGATAATTGATCAATATCTGATCGCCTGCTTCGATATCTTTGATTGCGAAGAATTGGATCTCTTGGGTTTCATCATTCAGTACGTAGTCAGCATTGGGAGATTCGCTATGATTGTACAGACTGCCATATCCAAGTGCTATAGCACTCGTCTTCTGATCAGTATCCCACAGGAAGTAGTAGTCGTGGAGTCTAGTGGAGTGGATCACTTGAGTGTCCGCTGAGGACAACATGATGACAGGACATGACTCTATGATACTCTCCGTAGGGATATGGTGGATGCTCGCAACACCTCTCCCCATTTTGCTATCAGCGATGATATAGAGACCTTCTACTTGAGAGAGTAATCTTGTTGCCATAGTTTTTTATTATTATTGATGGATGTACTTACGTAAATGCTTGAGTGATAAGAGCTTGAGAGAGTTATCGTTGGAATCAATTGTATCTGAGAATCATCGAATTTACAACAGTAGGCTTATGACATCCTCTACTTTTGATGCCAATCATCATTATCAATCAGTCGGCATTGTTGGTATTAGTGAGTCTAGTTGACATATTCATAACATCCGATATCCGTCAAGTCTGACTGTCTCAAATTGCCATCCTTGTCGACAGGCAACGACGAGATATACTTGCCAATATCGATAGCGATAGAGAGAGTGTCAAGATGGAAGTCGAGACTATCTACTGAGAGATATAGCGAATCACTCAAGTCATAGTTGAGTGACTGAGAGACACTCTCAAAGAAATTGGGTTGAAGACCAGGGTCTAACAACTCATCGATACGCATGATGCAATGGTCAAAGAAATAGACCAGATCACTATTATCCTCGAAGTCGATATCATCAATCCAGATTTCATCAGAATTAAATCCCGAAAAGATGCAATTGCGAAATACACCATCGAAGCGATTCTTCAAGGCCTGTGTACAGAATTGATCAAGACATTTATAATTATTGATATTGACTGCATGAGTCTGACTGCTACTGTTATAGATCGTGCAATGCTCAAAGGTGTAATCGCCACCGTGGACCAGATTGATCCCATGACTCAGGGTAGAGTGGACTAGATTATTAGATCCTCTAATAGTACTATGTACACCGAGGATAGCATTGGCACTCGTATAGGCTATCTCACAGTTGGTAATAGTAGCATTCGCTGCGCTATCTACTCTGACTCCTACGATAGAGTGATAGATATCCGTATAGTTGAGTCGATTATCGTTGTCAGATGTCAGTAGGAGACCTCCCCACTGACCGTGATCATCTTGGAATGATTCTTCGAGCCGATCTGTTTGGATCCTGACTGGTTGTTCGAGAGTACCATTTGACTGCAGATCGGCACTATTCCCTATGATGATGAGACCGTCATTATAGACACCGATCTCATTGTCAGCGATACCACCGTGGACATAGACTTGACATCCTGCTGGCAATATCAGCGAGCAGCTATCTATGAAGAGTGACCCGTAGATCACATATGGCTTGGGGTCATCCCATACCCACTCTTGCATGTCACATGTGATGAATGTGAAGTCGCCAGCACTCTCCTTACTTGGGATATAATTTGCATTTTGCCCAAAGGCCTCCAAGTGGACAGTCTGAGTAGATTGAGTCTCGATGGTAATCTCATCTGAGATGACAAATGGACTTAGTGATACCGGTGCATCAGGGTCTATTGTCGCCTCTACGAAGATATAGATACTATCTTCCGGTTGGATGACAATATCCTCTATCGGTAGACTATTGAAGCCCTGTACGTTGAGTCGGAAGAAGCTTTCTGGATTGGAGAGATTGATCGACTTGATATTCACCCTTTCATCGAGATCATTGTAGACCTTGAGTGATCGTGTGATGGTGCCTACTTCCGTAAATACAGTGTCAAACATCAATGTGTCAACTTCAAATCTGAGAGTCAAATCATCACCTTCATAGAAGTCTATCTCATTGCAGCTGAGCATTATCAAGGAAGTGACGATACAGATCACACTTGTGAGTAAATAATATGCTGTCTTCATTGATCGCAAGTTGATAAAAATAAATAACAATGTCCTACAAATAACACTGTATTGATTGTCTTTATTCTACTTTTGCACCCCATAAGACAAATCGAATATTGAAATCTATCATCGACGTTATTATTCCCGCATACAATGAGGAGTCAGCTATCGCTAAAGTGATTGATGATATCCCCAAAGATCTGGTACGCGACATTATAGTCTGCAACAATGCGAGTACTGACGCTACTGCACAGAGGGCAAGACAAGCTGGTGCCACTGTAGTAGATGAGCCAAGACCTGGATATGGACAAGCTTGCCTCAAGGGGATGGATCTGATAGCCAACAAGGCAGTCAAGCCTGACATTGTCGTATTTGTTGATGGAGATTATAGCGATTATCCACAAGAGATGCCACTATTGGTCACACCTCTGCAAGATGATCAAGCAGATCTAGTCATAGGGTCTCGTGCTCTAGGCAAAAGTGAAACAGGGGCGATGATGCCACAACAAATATTTGGAAATTGGTTAGCAACTCGTCTGATCAAGCTCTTCTATGGTCACACTTACACAGACTTAGGACCATTCAGAGCTATCAAGTACGATGCTCTCACTCTCATCGATATGCAAGATACTAACTATGGCTGGACAGTCGAGATGCAAGTCAAAGCCGTCCAACATGACCTCAGGATCAAAGATGTCCCCGTGAATTATAAAGTCAGGATAGGGACATCCAAGGTGTCAGGTACGATCAAAGGCACCCTCATGGCTGGCTACAAGATATTGTGGACAATAGCTAAGTACACTCTTACAAATACTAAACATAAATAATGGCAATTACAAAAACAATTATCGTCGTGATTTATGTGTTCTCACTGTCATTTATTGCAATATTTTGCTTGATGCAGCTCAGACTCCTCTATTACTATATCAGATATGGCAGTGGAGTCAAAAGTGAAATAAGACCAACCCTCACTGACTTGCCCTTCGTAACGATCCAGTTACCAATATTCAATGAGCAACTCGTGGTCAATCGACTCATCGATAATATGATCACACTTAATTATCCCAAGTCACTCCTGCAGATTCAAGTGATCGATGACTCTACAGATCATACCCTTGAGATCTCTCGATCACAAGTAGCTAAGTATGCAGCTCAAGGTTACGACATTACACTACACCATAGAGTGGATCGTACTGGGTACAAGGCAGGTGCTCTCAAGGCCGCCATGCCAGATGTGAAGGGAGAGTATATCGCTATCTTTGATGCCGATTTCTTGCCAGATGCAGATTTTCTCCAAGAGACGATACCGTACTTCCAAGATGATCAAGTCGGTGTAGTGCAGACTCGATGGGGGCATATCAATGAAGAGTATTCGTTCTTGACTCGATTACAAGCCTTTCAACTCAATGTCCACTTCACCATAGAGCAGCTCGGGAGATATACAGCCGACTTCTTACTTCAGTTCAATGGGACAGCGGGTATCTGGCGGAGAGAGACTATCGATACAGCCGGTGGTTGGGAGGCAGATACTCTCACAGAAGATCTAGATCTAAGCTATCGAGCTCAGATGAAAAATTGGAAGATCAAGTATCTTGAACAGATCGAAACTCCCGCAGAACTCCCCAGCGAAATCCATGGATTGAAATCTCAACAGTATCGCTGGATGAAGGGTGGCGCAGAGACAGCTAAGAAACTCTTGCCAAAAGTCTGGAGGTCTGATCTCCCAATCAGACAGAAGATCCATTCTACAATTCACTTGATGAGTAGTTCGATTTTTGTGGCTATCTTGACGTTGAGTTTGTCTAGTGTTCCATTACTTTACTTTATTGACAATGGGAGTGTTGACCCGAATGCTTTCTTACCATTTATGATCAGTACTACTGCGATTATCGCTGTCTACTTTACAGCCAATATCAATATCGTGAAGAAAGAAAAAAGTATCTGGTATAGGATGTTTTACTTCCTATTTTTATTCCCAGCCTTTCTATCCATTTCCATGGCAATGGCATTTCACAATAGTATTGCAGTCCTTCAAGGGTATGCAGGCAAGGTGACAGCATTTATACGGACACCCAAGTATGCAATCATCAACAAAGAGGATAAAATTAAAAAATCAAATCCATCTCATACAATTAAGTTGGATGGCAAGCTGCTCATAGAGTTGTTGTTTGGACTCATCTTTGTCGGAGCCGTAGTCTATTCTATTGTTAGAGGGATCTACTCATTACTCCCAATGCACTTAGCCTTGGCTGGTGGTTACTTGACATTGTTCTATCTAGGTATCAAGCAACAAATCAAGACATAGATGGGAGTCAGTCGCCAACGTGGATTGCTGGTGCTCCTATTGAGTATCTGCTTTGTTGCGACGATACTTTTCATTGCATTAGAGGTCAATCAGGATGAGTTCTATCTACTATTTGGATTGATCACTGGAGCTTTTGGGGCACTCTTTGGGATATACTGGATGAGCAGTGATGGGAGCCAAGTTACCTGGCTGATAGGTCTTGCTATCCTGTTGCGGGTCTGTCTCATATGGGTGGATCCCGGACTGTCAGATGACATCTATAGATTTGTCTGGGACGGTATGTTGTGGCATGATGGCATCAATCCATTTGCCTATACTCCAAGCCAATTATTCCAATCTCAGAGTTTGAGCAGTGCCTACCAAGGGTTATACCCACTACTCAATTCTCAAGACTATTACACGATCTATCCTCCTGTATGTCAGTTGATCTTTTGGTTGTCGACATTTGATAGCTTGCCATCTTGGCTCTTTGGTGCTCCCTTGATTAAGATCATTTTTTTGATTAGCGAGATTACGACACTCTATATTATGTCTGTGATCCTCCAGCGATTTGAGATACCACGTCGTACCATTTTACTCTATGCACTCAATCCACTGATATTGATAGAGTTTGGCTGCAATCTTCACTTTGAAGCTCTGATGATATGCTTTCTGTTGATGATGATATGTTTCTTATTGCAAGATCGATTGGTGTACTCAGGAGTTGCTTATGGCTTAGCTGTCGCTTCGAAGATATTGCCACTGATGTTTGGGCCATTTATACTGATGTATCTTGGTTACAAGCGAGGGATCAGATTTTTCATACCAGCGGGGATTGTGGTATTAGGGAGTTTTGGATTGATGCTCCAGGGACATCTCTCATCTCTCTTATCTAGCACGGATCTATACTTCCAAAGCTTTGAGTTCAATGCAAGTATCTATTACTTAGTAAGATGGGTATTGGCGAGTATTGTTGGATTTAACCCTATTGGATTCGTCGGGCCATTGCTGAGTATAATGAGTGTCGTGTACATCCTTCTTGTCAGTTGGTCGGTCAGAGGGGCCTCCGGACTTCGGCAAGTGCATCTTCAAGTCTTGCTCATTATCTTCTCTCTCTATCTTTGCTTTGCTACCACGGTCCATCCTTGGTATATCAGTACTCTAGTTGCACTGAGTATCCTATCAGGGCTAAGATATCCGATCGTTTGGAGTTATGTAGTATTCTTGAGCTATAGTGCTTACTTGAGTACTCCTGTTGTGGAGAATCAGATCTTGATTGCTTTGCAGTATTTGATTGTTGCAGGATGTCTGTGGTATGAGTATCGTAGTGGTAAGCTCTCGGCACTACTACGGATATTGAATCCTCACATGTAGCAATAGTATGGCTTGTTGATTTCCCTAAGGGACATCTCTTAGCTCTATTCTGTGTCGAAGAGTGAACACATTATTTGCCTAAGCGAATAACAGAGCGGTATACTCCGTTGATCATCAGCTGGTTCAGTCTTTAGATTGACTACATGTTTTTCTTATTTTTCTTCTTCTTGCTTTGAACCGAGGATACCCCGTGACCTTTCTTTGCTAATGGGATAGAGCAAATCAAGGACTTGATGACGATTCACTATTCTAGAGAATCAGAGTAGGAGAGTGTGGTATTGGTATGGATGCCTTGATCCTGAGTTATCGCAGAGCTCACCACGACTAAGGGTATTGATGAGCTCTGTGATAGACATTGATAGAGAGTAGAAGCTACTACTCTAAGTATTTGGTCTAGTTAGCAACTGCATTTGCAACTAGTTTGATTTTTTCGCCTTTTTTTATGACATCATTGAGCTCCATCCCATTCAAGATAGCAACGTCATTGAGCAGAGCAGTAGGGATTCCATTGCTTGATAAGATAGCTCTGAGTTTAGCGTCCTTTGTGACAGTGTAGATGTCAATCGTCATAGCCTTTCTATTGAGTTTGTCAGGATCAGTGAGCTTTTTGAATTGACTAAAGTTACGGTCAAATGTACTCTTATACTTCCCGAAGTTAGACTCAAGAGCCATTCCATGCATTTTGTATATCCTTGAGCCATCTTTGATGAAGTAAGTGAGTATTTTGATATTTCCGTTTTGTCCTGCTTGGAGGAACTCACCAGCTAAGACCTGCATCCCATCTACTTTGAATCCATTCTTATCTAATGTTTGGAGTTTGTCACTTGTGACTTGAGCATTGAATGCTGCTTCGAGTGTCGACTCAGCAGCCAGGGTAAATAGCATCAAAGCTTCACCATTAGATGGTCCCATTTGTACTTGTGTTGGCATATTGTTGATCGACCAACCATCTGGATATGGAAACTCAAATTTTAATTCTGGGTGATAGAATACGTTGTTTTCTGCAAATCCTTGCTTGGGATCATCACCATAGACGAGTCCATCTATCATGTTGAGATATTGATCTCGATTTACTTTGTAAGTCTTACTACTTGATTTTTTCTCTCTGACATGATCTGTATATTCATGGACTTTCTCATATCGATCAGCAGGGTCAGGGTGTGTCGAGAGGAAGTTAGGGATGCCATCAGCACCTGCTTCAGCACTCAGCCTCTTGAGTGTAGCGAAGAAGTCAGCCATCTCATGAGAGTCATATCCGATATTTGTCGAGTAGATTACACCGAGTTGGTCTGATTGGCTCTCATGATCTCTACTGTACTTGAGGAGTAAGAGACCGAGACCTTGACCTGCGACATCAGAGAACTGACGGAAGGCAGGACTCGCTATCATACCAGCCATCATTACGACATTACTTGCGACTTGCTTAGTATATTGCTTAGCTCCGTGACGTGCAGTGATGTGACCTATCTCATGACCAAGTACTCCAGCAAACTCTGCTTCATTATTGAAGTGAGCCATGATCCCTCGTGTAAAGTAGACGTAACCTCCAGGAAGTGCAAATGCATTGACCATCGGAGAGTCTAAGAGCCTGAATGTATAATTGAGATCAGGCTTGTGACTCATCTTCCCCATCTCTTTACCTTTCTTAGTGATGAAACTCGCCATAGCCTTGTCATCATAGAGGCCGTACTGTGCTACGATTGCTGGGTCATTCTCTGCGCCTATTCTCAACTCTCCTTCCTCTGACATGAAAGAGAGCATACGCTTGCCAGTTACCGGATTACGAGAGCAACCTATGATGATGATTGCCATACCAAGTAGGGCGATAAGTACTTTTTTCATATTACAATTTATTTTTATATGATAGTTGTTTTGTTTTCATCTCTTTAACCAGAGTTACACTGCATAAAGTTTCACAAATGTAGAGTAGATACGCTGACCATGCTCCACGATTCCAGTGAGATTGCAAGTGAAATTATCTGTTGTTATGGCACTAAATTTACAAATGTTAATCATTGTAAGCACAGTACTTACACAGTAATAAAAGTTAAAATATGATTTTACACCATGGTTGGTTATGGATATACTGATTTTATTGGTTCGGTTTTGAGCTATTCACTGCGAATTTAGTCTTCTGGATTTCACTTGGAGTGTAAAAATTAAGTACGGTTTTTGCATTACTACTACCTGTAAGAAGCAAGGTTTGTAAGATATCTTGCAATGCGTTTACAGCCACGTTTTTACAAATTACATTTTGGTGTAATATGTAATGATAAGAGATAAATTAACCACAGAATGAGAGCAAAACTTTTACTATTGACAATTTTATTTGTTGGGATTAGCAAAAATATTTCTGCCCAAGATTTGCATTATTCACAATTCTATAATGCACCCTCGACGATAAGTCCGGCACTTACGGGGATATTCAATGGAGATCAGCGAGTATCAGTCAGTGTAAGGGATCAATGGAGGTCTGTACCCGTTCCTTGGTTTACTGCGACGATCGCCTATGATCAGAAGTACTATTCAAAGAAGTCAAAAAACTCATTTTTTGGTATTGGGGGATCATTAAATTACGACCGACAAGGTAATTCCAATCTTACACTGACTAATCTGAATCTTTCTGGAAGTTATAACTATGTCATCAATAGCAATAATGTTATCTCCCTTGGTCTATTAGTTGGCTTTGCTACGAGAGGGTTTGATGTCGGTAATCTGACTTGGGATAAGCAATGGGATGGATTGCAGTTTGTACCAGGATCCTCTGGAGGTGAAGACTTTGATCTGCAGCGAGTTGCCTTATTTGAGAATGGAGCAGGACTCAATTACAGACTACAGCTCAATAAGAGGACCAAGATTGATCTCGGAGTAGGAGGATTTCACCTCATCGCACCAGATGTCACTTATACAGGAAGTTCTGCGGTATTACCAAGGTTGCCAAGGCGATTTTCGGCATATGGAATCGGAAGTATAGGCTTGACTGATAAGTTGGACTTTCAAGTTGATGGGATGGCGCAGTTCCAAGGACCATATAGAGAGTACCTCATCGGAGGATACCTCAATTACTTCCTCAACCGACAGGCAGGCAAGAGTATAGCAGTGAGAGCAGGCGTAGGCTATCGGACTTCTCAAGCACTTTATCCTAAGGTTGCACTTCAGTACAATCAAGTCTTCGTAGCATTTAGTTACGATATTGACTTGTCAGAGTTTAGCCAACATACTAGCGGTCGAGGTGGGCCAGAGCTTCATTTTCAATATTTGATCACTCATGTCAAACCCATGGGTCAGTTCAAGGTTTGTCCAATATTTTAATTTAAGACACTGCAACATTCATTTAATACTATGAAACGCATAATACTCTATACCATTTGTTTGCTCAGTGTCGGCCTTAGTAATCTACAAGGTCAGACAATGAAGGCATATCTACTTGCAGCAGACGAGGCTCTTGACAATAAGAATTATTACGCAGCACAGAGTTATCTCAAGGAAGCGTTGGCATTTGATCAGTCCAATCTACCTCTGAAATATCAATATGCTGAAACTCTCAGGGACTTCAATGCTTACTCACAAGCCGAATCCCAGTTCAAAGCAATCATGGAGATTGATAGTCTCAATACTTTTCCATTGACCACCTATGAACTGGCAAGTATCCAGCAGAAGCTCGGTAAGTATGACCAAGCCAGACTCAATTACACTCTCTTCGTTAGCGAGTATACAGGAGATAGTAATCTACTGATCAAAGCCAATAATGAACTTTCAGCTCTAGACTGGGTAGCAGAACAAGACAGTATCACCTCGCTAGATGCAGAAGTGACTCGATTGAGTGATGAGATCAATACTGGCTATTCAGAATTTGGAGGCAATTTTTATGAAGATGATTTTTATTATAGTTCCTTAAGGTTTGAAGGCATTCAAGATGAGTTTGACCCTAATCGGATCTTCGCTAAGATACTCAAGTCCGACTCAGATCAGACATCTGGTGTAGTGATCGAAGAAGGTGATCTGAATAACTCAAGATTTAATATTGCCCATTCGACATTTGCGCCTGACGGAAGTCTGATGATCTACACGATCTGTGACTATCTCAATGCCGATGACATCAGATGTGACCTCTACTCAAGGACGATTATTGATGACTCATATGGTCCTGAGGTCAAACTGCCCAACTATGTCAATAACCCCAATTATACAAGCACTCAACCTCACATCTCCCAAGCTGAGGGAAGTGATGATCTGACAATATACTTCTCCTCAGATAGACCCCATCCATCAGGTGATGATTACGGTCTTGATATCTATAGGATGATCATGCGGGCTGATGGTACATATACAGAGCCCACTGTTGTAAATGGAGTCAATACGATGGGAGATGAGGTCACACCATTCTATGATGTGGCGAGTAAGACTCTCTATTTTAGCTCTGATGCAGGGATGAGATTTGGAGGGTTTGATGTATTCAGAAGCGTTGCTAACGGCGATGACTTCCAAGGAAGAGTAAATCTAGGGAAGGGTATCAATACAAGCTATAATGACCTCTACTATGTACTCAGTCCTAACGGTCAAGAGGCATACTTCTCGTCCAATAGACTAGAGTCCAACTATATCGATGAGTTAGCTGAGGCGTGCTGCTATGATATCTATAAGGCAAAAGTTACGACTAAGAATATCGATCTCGATGCACAGACTTTTGTCAAGAGTGATCTCAGTGAGCTCAGTGGAGCTACAGTGCAACTCTATGATGCTGCATCTGGGGAGTTGATTGATGAGGTCCTCAATATCTCGAGTAATCGTCATCTCTTTCAGATCGAGTCAGGGAGAGAATATCTCTTGATCGGTACCAAAAGTGGTTATACGAGTGATACACTTGAGTTTAGCACTTATGGAGTGACTGATAACAAGTTGAGCAAGAGACTCTTCCTCGAATCTCAGTGTATCCAGATGGCACTAAGCACTTATGTAAAGTTGACCGGAGCATCACTGACTGGTGTGGAAGTGGTTATCGAGGATCTCACTGATCCCAACAATCCACCGATACGGAGATTAGATGTCAATGGGAATACCTATAGCATTTGCCTAGAGCCAGATAAAGAGTACCGAATCACAGCGACTAAACCAGGCTATAATCCTACGTCCATCATGGTAGACACGAGAGGGATAGATCCATCGACGACTCTTGATAAGAAAATCTACCTTACTCCACAAGGGAAGCCTCTGACGAGTATGCTCCCTCTCAAGCTCTACTTTGATAATGATGAGCCAGATAATAGGAGTATCCGACTCTATACTCTCAAGAACTATACAGATACCTACTATCCATATCTGTCACGGAAGGGAGAGTTCAAGTCTCAACGGTCATCTAAGCTGAGTGGTGCTGCTGCCAAGCAAGCATCTGCAGCACGGATCGAATCATTCTTTGAGCAAGATGTCAAGGGAGGGTATACACAGCTTCAAGAGTTCTTGACAGAACTGACGCTTAAGTTGCAAAATGGTGAACGTTATCAACTTCAAATCGAAGGATATACGAGTCCATTGGCGTCTAACGAATACAATAAAGCACTCGGACAGAGAAGGGTATTCTCTATCAAGAACGAACTCAAATCTTACAAGGGTGGAGTGCTTGCACCATACATAGAGAATGGACAACTCAAGATCAAGGATACATCATTTGGAGAGGAGCTCTCACCCAAGGACATTAGTGATCAGCGATCTGATAAGGCTAACTCTATCTATAGCGTCGAAGCATCTAGAGAGAGGAGAGCTACTCTTGTAGACCTAATTAAACTCAATTAATCGATCATGAATACTATTACAATATACAATAGCAATATGATGCGATTTATCACTTATATCGCAGTCGGGATGTTGGCACTTCTCAGTACTAATAATCTCTCAGCAACCCACGTCGTAGGTGGTGATCTGACATATAGATGCCTAGGAGATAATCAATATCAGTTTACACTCAACTTCAGGAGAGACTGTGTATTTGGTGATCCAGAAGCAGGGTTTGATGATCCAGCCGTCGCAGGGATTTTTGATTCTGAAGGTAACCTCTTGACTTTCCTCGGAGATAATGGTGGGATCAATATGACATTTGACCAGATCATCTCCGTGACATCTGATGCGAATGAATTCTGTGCAGTAGATGATCCAAATGTCTGTGTCGAGGAAGCAACTTATATTGGTAATATCACTTTGCCATTTAGAGAGGGTGGATACATCATTGCTTATCAGAGATGTTGTCACAATCAGACCTTACTCAACATCGTAGATCCGCTAGAGACTGGTACGACATACTTCGTGACTATAGATGATTTTGCATTTTCTGAGTGTAATAATAGTCCAGTATTCAGGGACTTTGCTGATATCTATGCTTGTAAAGATCAACCACTTACCTTTGATCACAGTGCTGTAGATCCGGATGGCGATGAGCTTGTCTACAGTCTGTGTACTCCGATCTCTGGAGCTACTATTGACCAGCCTATGCCTCAGCCTGCATTCGAGCCAGAGAGTCCACTGTATCCATACTGGTCAGAGGTCACATGGAACAATATATTTTCGACTGATAATATGTTTGGGGTAGGGACACCCCTTACCATCGATCCAGTCACCGGTGAGATATTCGCTGTGCCAGGGATGCTCGGACAGTTCCTTATCGGAGTCTGTGTCCAAGAGTATCGTGATGGGAGATTGATTGGTACCGTGATTAGAGACTTTGAGGTCAATGTCAGAGAGTGCAGTGAGATGGGTGTCGTAGACTTTGACTTTCTCTATGAAGATTGCGAAAACCTCGTAGTCCAATTCGAAAATCTGAGCCAAGAATTTACATCCTACGCATGGAACTTTGACTTCCCAGATACAACTAACTCCGATCTCTTATCAGAAGACCAAGATCCATTGATCACTTTTCCATCACCAGGAGTCTATCAAGTGGAGTTGATCGCTTCCAATAGTTCGGGATGCGAACTCAGCGTGATCAAGCCGATCTCCATAGATTTTGGTGGAGTAGATTCGGACTTTGCGATAGAGATAGTCAGTTGTAATGATAATAGTGTTGACCTTCAATTGACCGATCTTACTGAGAGTCCTGATGCTAACTTTATGTATGAGTCTATTACTTGGGACATACTCCTCGATGGGAATCCAATGAATGTCGTCGATCAATCAGTAGTCTTACTCGAAGATGTCATGTTTACACAACTTGAAGTCACATTTACAGGAGTGACTCCAGAAGGATGTGTAGCAACCTTGTCTCAGTCAACTTCCTTGGCAGATCTACTGCCGCAGACAAGTATAGAGACTGCGCTAGATGGGTGTGATGGAGACAATATTGCTGTGACTCTGACAGGGGCTTCAGTATTTAATGATATAGATCCGATCAGTTGGCAATGGACCATTACATCAGATGGAGTAGAGCAAATCTTCATGGGACAAACCATCTCAGTAGATGTGTTAGATGGTGCTGTCGTTGAGCTATTTGTCACTTACGATGTTGGATGTACAGGTTTTGCAAGTGAGCAGATTATACTGCAAGGAGGCTTATTGCCTGACTTAGACTTCAATGTCGATCTGATGGATTGTACAGATGATGGAATCCAAACAGCAACAGTAACTCCTAACTTTATGGGCGTCACTGATGTCTTAGTAGATACTTATGAGTGGACATATACAGTAGGTGGTATCAGCCAAACAAGTAGTGAAGAATCCATACAGATCACGATCGTCCAAGATGTCATCGACGAAGTCAGCTTGGTCGTTACCTATGAGAATGGATGTAGCATCACCTACTCAGAGACCATCAATCCAGAAGATTATATCACACTTGTGGATATCAATGCCTCACTTGCAGATTGTGAAGTGGAGGATGGTATCTTAGATGTCATCCTGACGGCTAATCTCTCTGGGGTGATGAATCCAGTGGCAAGTTATCTGTGGACATACTCGATTGATGGAGTAGAGACTGTTGTCACAGACGAGATCGTAGAGTTGGCTCTACCGATAGGGTCTAGCGTAGAGGCAAGTGTCCAAGTGACCTATGAGACTGGGTGTGTGAGCCAAGTGACAGAGACTATCTCTTCTGCCGATCTGATCCCCAACTTGGATATCGTAGTCTTGAACTCATCGTGTAATATCGATGGTACAGTCACAGCGACACTGGGGTATACATCAGGAACAGTAGCGACGACATCTCAGATATGGGATGTCGATGGACAGAGTACCACTGAACCTACAATCACGATTACAGCAAACCAATCAGATGAAGTCACAGCAGTACTTACTGTAGTACTTGAGAATGGATGTCCATTGTCAGTCACAGAAGTACTAGGAATGAACGAACTCCTCGGTCCGACGCCAGTCATCGACATCCGTCTAGATGATTGTAGCGATGTCAATAATGTGGGTATTACTCTTGTAAATGCAACACCGCTATCAACGATAACAAGCGTACAGTCATTAGTCTGGAACTATAGTATAGATGGTATGGCATTTAGCTCGACTGACCAAGAAGTCCAATTGACAATAGACTCAGGTGCTCAGTTAGATGTACTGCTTACACTCAACTATGACAATGATTGTACTGTGACGACTACACTTATAGATGCCGATCTGATGGTCCCGAGTGTAGAGTGGATAAGCGAGCCAATCGTCTCTTGCGAAGGCAACATAGTACCTCTCGTAGCTAACCCCAATCCGGCTTGGACATATACTTGGGATCCCCTCGAAGGTTTGATATTTGACTCGGAGACAGACTTATCCAATCCAACTGTCGAAGCAACTGGCATGACGACATATCGTGTCACAGTGACTAATGGAGATTGTAGCATTACGGATCAGATAGATGTCATCACGATGGACGGACAAGACCTCTCTATTATTGGAGAGACTGACATCTGTGGTGATACATTTACCTTGAGTGTAGATGCTCCCATCCCTGGTATCATCTACGAGTGGTCAGATACACCGACATTTGACACGATACTAGCAACTGGCGAGTCCTTCTCGGGGATGATAGACCTCTCCATAGGGTCAGGTACCTATTATGTGAGGATCCAAGGAGATAATCCACTCTGCTTAGTAGGAACTCAAGAGGCAACAGTTACTAATCGTAATCTAGATATAGAGGTGGTTGATCCATTTATGATCTGTATCCTAGATACCGTAACTTACTTTGTGATCAATAATGATCCTACACAAGAGTTAACAATCGCATGGGATGACGATCCGCATATCGTAGAAGTGATAGATGAGATGAGGCCAGTCATAGGTGCTGGTCCGACTCCTGAGAGTTTTACCCTGACATTTACAGCAACTAACCAATATGGCTGTACGATGGATGGGGAGTTGAATATCGTTGTAGGTGACCAACCACAGTTGGACTTTGACTACATCGTTGAAGACTGTGGCGAGTTGACTGTAACTTTCTCACCATCTGGCAATCAGAGTAACCTGTATATCTGGAATTTTGGAGATCAGGATAACCCTGGTAACGAAGCGATCGGTGTAGAGCAAACATATACTTACTCGGACTATGGCACATATACTGTATCTCTCTCTGGAGTAGGATCGGTATGCTCAGGTATCCCATACAGCGAGACCTTAATCCTCACAGAAGATGAAGGGACGGATATCATCGCTAATGGCATCGATGCTGACTCTAGTATTGTCTGTATCGGAGATCAATTGATATTGACTCTGGCCGATCAAGTAGAAGACCAATTAGTCACATGGTGTGATGATCAAGGTGTGACGATAGCATCAGGAAGCCAACTCACCTTGATGGCTATCGGTGATAATCAGTGGAGTATCGTAGGCAGTACCGACATCATTACGACAACTGATATTACACTCAAAGTGACATACAATACAAGCTGTCAATTTACTGATAGTATTTCGATTGGTACTTATGACTTTGGTCCAGATACTGATAATCCGGCATTTGGGATTACTTATAATGGATTTAATTGTGAGACAGGTCTTGCATGCTTCCAAGCAAATACTGACGCCAATAACACTATCAATTGGTTGATCGAAGGAGAAGGTGTCATGATGACTGCCTTTGGCAATGCGTTTCAATGTTTTGATCTGACAGGAGCTCCGATGGGCAATTATACTGTCTCTGTATCTGCAATCGATGCACCTTGTGCTATTGCTCCTTTCTCGTTGGAGGTGGAGATCAGTACGATGGGCTCTGTGGGTGTAGTAGGAGTAGATGATGACATAGTCAATTACTGTGTCGGTGACGAGGTGACCCTTGTTGGAGTGACTAATATCGATGGAGGTCAGATCAGTTGGTGCGATGCGGCAGGTAATGAGCTGGCTGTAGGGGATACTTACACATTTACGCCAAGTGGGCCTATCGATCTAGCGGTCAAGCTAGATGGAGAGAATAATTGCATAGATACATCAGTAGTGATGATCTTACCATATGATTTTGGTCCAGATACTGATATTACCCAGTTGGATTTCACATCTACTCAAGAGGATTGTACGATCCCAGAGGTCTGCTTTGCTGCTAATACCGAAGCGGCAGGCAATCTGATATGGACGATTACTGGGATGGGTATTAGTGACCAGATTGTAGGTGAGCAGTTTCCTTGTTATGACTTTACTGCCAGTGGCAATGGCATCTACTCTGTGACACTTAGTGCTCCTGATGCACCATGCGTGATCGATCCTACTACTCAGACAATCATCGTAGGTGGCGGATCTGACTTAGATGTACTTGGACTCGATGATGGCGTACTCAACTACTGTCTTGGAGATAGCGTCACTGCGATTGCCACGACGACTGTTGACAATCCTATGATTAATTGGTGTGTAGATGGAGCAGTCGTCTCTACAGGAGAGACTTACACATTCCTAGGGTCTGATATCTCTGAGTTGTCAGTGAAGTTGGGCACTGGATCAGCATGTGGGGATACACTACTTGTCTCCGTCGAGCCATATGACTTTGGAGTTGGGACGGATATCGATAGTCTGACGTATGTAATCTCCCAGCCAGACTGCGAATCGCTAGAAGTATGCTTTGCAGCAAATACCAATGCAGACGATAATCTCATCTGGGATATTACAGGAATAGGGCTGACGGATCAGATCATCGGTGGACAAAATATCTGCTATACTGTACCGATGAGTGGTACTTATACGATGACGCTATCTGCACCTGACTCTCCATGTCCTTTGCTTGCAACGACTCAGACATTTGAAGTATATGACATGATAGCAAGTGTGACTATAGATGGTCCAGAGACAGTGCTCTTCTGCGAAGAAGGGATGCTCACTCTCACTGCACAGTCCAATATCGGTGATGAGAATATCAGATGGTGTGATGCCGATGGTGTCCAAGTAGGTACAGGAGGATCGCTAGAGATCATGTACAATGGACCTACCACATATACTGCAAAAGCTGGAACGATCGCAGCGTGTAGCAGCATTGACATAGTCATGATTAATGGATTTGACCTAGGTGACGCGATGATTATAGCGCCAGAGTTGGGATGTGATAATGATGGAGTGACAGCGAGTGTAGATGGCTTGCCTGATGGTGATTATAGTTATAATTGGAGCCCTACAGACTGCATCGAAGGAGAGACTAACGGCGAGAGTGCAATCATTAATGGAGATGGCGAGAAGACCATCCAAGTCGTAATTACAGAAAACTCGACTGGATGTTCTGCAACACTGATGCATGAGATTGTCTTCTCATCATTCAGTGAGATAAATATCGAAGCAATAGAGAACGATACGATCTTCCTAGGAAATGAAGTGACGATCAATGTCATCAATGGTGACTCTGACTGGGCATACGATTGGAGTACAGGTGAGAGTGGCACTGGGGTGTCATCAATCACTGACTCTCCACTCGAATCTACGATCTACACAGTGACTGTGATGGATGATAACGGGTGTGAAAGTACCATGGAGATATTGGTTACAGTGTTGCAGCCATCATGCGATGAGAGTGATATCTTCTTACCGACTGCCTTCACACCTAATGGTGACTCGACGAATGATGTCTTGTTTGTCAGATCTAATTTTGTCAAAGAGTTAGAGTTTTTCGTCTACAATAGATGGGGGGAAGAGATCTTCAGGAGTACAGATGTTAATCAAGGCTGGGATGGCACATATGATGGTGCATTGCTTACCCCTGATGTATACGCATACTGTCTCAAAGTCACATGTCCCAATGATGTACAATATGTCAAGACTGGAAATGTAAGCCTCTTGAGGTAGCAAAAAATAGATAAAGACTTAATACTTACTTATACTTACACAACTTTCAGGTTATCAGATTTTGTTCTGGTAACCTGTTTTTTTTTATTTACAGCTCAGTTACTTATAGAGGGTTATTATAACCACTTTTGCATGATAATCGAATTATCTTTGTACCCCGATTGATCGAATTATGAGTTCTTTTTTTATAAGATGAGCCTTACGGCAAATAACTGCTATGATTACAAATTACCTTGACAGTGTGATGAAGCAATTCAGGTATTACAAGATGCTCGGAGAGAAGACCTTTGACCAATGTGATGATAGGATACTCTTTGCTCAGTCTGGAGTGGGCGGGAACTCTATAGGTGTGATCGTCAATCACATGGCTGGCAATATGCTCTCTAGGTGGACTGATTATCTCATCAGTGATGGCGAGAAAGAGTGGCGCAATCGAGATCAAGAGTTTGAGCCGGTACTCAGGACACGAGCTGAGCTTATTGGGAGATGGGACGAAGGTTGGGAGTGTGTATTCAATGCAATGGAGAGTGTCAATGCAGAGAACATTACAGCAGAAATATTTATTCGCAATCAAGGGCACACTCTATTGGAAGCAATCAACAGACAACTCTGTCACTATAGTTATCATGTCGGACAGATCGTACTCATCGGCAAATCTATGGTAGGGCATGATTGGCAAAGTCTGTCAATTCCTAAGGGTGAATCTCATACCCATAATACAGCTCATTTCAACTCATCGAAGACGACCCAACACTTCACAGATGACCTCCTCTTATGAAGATAATGGTAATTAGCAATTATAGATCTCGCCATACTGCTAGGCCTGAGGCAGAGATCTTTGTCTCACTAGCTAAGCGTGGTTATGACATTACAGTTGTTACATATGCCGACGCTGAGTACATCCCGAGATTCGAAGAAGCAGGATGCAGCATTATAGGTTGGCATCCAGTCAAGCGGCACAGTCGAGCTGAAATCAGAAAACTCAGAGAACTCATCATCCAACACGAGATTACACATCTTCACCTTTACAACAGTGTAAGTAGTGTCAATGGAATCGCAGCAGCTAAGGGACTCTCTGTGAAGGTGCTCCTCTATAGAGGATATGCTGGTAATATCCATCGACTCGACCCACTCTCGTATCGGAAGTATCTCCATCCAAGAGTTGACGGTATCCAGTGTAACTCTTCAGGTGTGACAGCACTGATACAGAAGCACCTCATCCGTAACAAAGGAAAGGCTGTCACGATTAGTAAAGGGCATAGTCTGGAATGGTATGCTACTGTCAAGGCCCATGATATCAGACAAGAGTTAGATATCCCTCATAACCATTTGCTCCTCGTAAATGTGGCAAATAATCGCAAGATGAAGGGAATCCCATACTTGCTCCAGGCTCTCTCACTACTCCTGGGGAATCCGATTACATTGCTCCTGATTGGTAGAGATATGGATACCAAAGATAATATCAATACTCTACGTAAAGGGAATGCAGAACAGATGGTCAAATTTGTAGGGTATCGAGACGATGTACTACAGATCGTAAAGTCGTGTGATGTCTTTGTCTCTAGTTCTATCAAGGGAGAGTCTATCACTCGGTCTATCATGGAAGCGATGTGCCTAGGAGTGGCTCAGATCGTGACAGATATCCCAGGCAATGTAGAATTAGTAGAAGCAGGGGTGTCAGGTCTAGTCGCGGAATCAAAAAATCCATCCTCACTTGCTCAAGCTATTCTGAGGCTCTTCAATGATCAAGCATTACTCAAAAAGTATAAAGAAAATGCACCCAAGCATATCGATAAACATCTCAATCACAAGACTACTGTGGCTAAGATGGAGGCGTGGTATCGAGTATTAGAAGGATAAAAAAAAGACCTAGAATAGTATCTAGGCCTTCTTCTATAGCGTGTAGATTTCTTCTGAACCAGGAAGTTGTTCTACAGCAACCAATATTTAAGTTTGGACCCCAGTCGAGCTCAAAAGTAAAGACAAGCAAGCCTCAATAAGGGTGTTTTCGATGAACGGGTATATTTCTCCGTTTTTTGGTCCACATTCTTCGTTTATTAACAATCGTTGGAAGATTGTATCACTAACTATGCACAGGAAGACTGCTATGATTATGCTGATGACATATGTACAAGCTTATTTGATGGACTGGTCAGTTGCTAATCATCCGTTGATTTACAACTTATCATGGCTCAGAGAATGCAGGTATGAGTTATGATTTGAGGCTACTTTGGAAAGTTTGCTTCGGAGTTATCACACGACTTCTCATCCTCAGCAAGATCGTGATGTTAACCAGATGTATCACTCCAAGTACAATCACAATGATGCCGATCTCCGTGCTTAGGTGTTCGATCATTTCCACACCGTTGTCAATAGATTTTTTTGTGATGAGATTATGTAAGATGTAACCAAAATTGATCAAGTAAAATCCAATCAATAGCAACTTATTGATGCTGTCAGTCAATACAGCATCTTGTCTGAAGATGTCTAATAGGAATGTACGACCATGCTTGTGGAGTGTATTGCCAACCCAGGCAGTAAGGATGAGTGAAATGACAATGTAGATGAGATAAGTAATTACTTTGAATTCCATAATAGTAAGATTTCATGAGTGATTAATATGTCTGTTTTTTACAGAGATTATTAAACATCGGGTGAAGAGTCGTGCTCAACTGTGTCTTCATGACTCTTATAAAAGATTGTTGACCAGAAGTAAGCAGCAAATCCCCATGGAATAATAAAGAAGTACAAAGTGATAATTGCAGATGGAAACTGATGGCTTTGTTGACTCGGAATCAAGGCATTGACCACAAAAATTATCACAAAGTATATGAGCACACCAAGTAAGTACTTGCCTAGCTTTTGTTTATATCCAGGATAGAGATCGTCGCCTGCAAAGTATCGACCTAAGGCACTCAGCACATGGACAAAGCCCATAAGCGGATAGATGTAAAGTAGAAGGATAAAAATCATAGCTCTGTGTATTTAATTATTAGTAATTTCAGAAAAAAATGAAACATGTAGAATAAATTTTTTTACCTCATGAGTTTAACTAGGGTAGAGAAGAACCAACTACTATCTGAGTTAGCAAATCTTTTCAATACTTTGTCACACTGATGAGCAAACTTGAGGAGCTCTTTACTCATTTTATTTATTTCTTTGACATGAGCTTTGTCTGCTTCAGTATCCTTTATTTCTTGTATTCGTTCAAGCATTTTGACTACAGGCTTGAGTTCTCTTTTTTGGCGTTCCTCAGCAACTTTGGTAGCGAGTGCCCACACATCTTTTTCGCTTGCGAAGAACTCCTTCCTTTCGTTGAGTTTAAATTTTTTGTAAACGATACCCCAATCCATCAATGCTCTGAGACTCATGCTGACATTACCTCGACTTATCTGCAACTCTTCCATAATCTCTGCCACTGAGAGAGGTTCTGGGCTGATCATAAGGAGTCCATGGATTTGTGCTTCTGTTTTATTGATCCCCCATGCTGATCCTAGGATTCCCCATTCTTGGATGAGCTCGTTTTTTGCTTCTGTGTAATTCATAATTCAAATGTATAACAAATTAATTAAAGTTTCAGAAATAATTGAAATATATAAAGTTAAAATTATTCAAGAGAACTAGATTGAGCTGAGGCAGGGGAGATTGAGCAGTCGGATCAATTCAATTGAAGGAGTCCGCAAAGCGGATGGGTGGCAACATCAAATCACGCCTGGATTAACCATAGAATCTCACGATAGCTATGGACTAGAAAGACAGAAAAAAGAATGAATTGATCGCAATGGACGGATAGGCAGTAGCTCAAAGCCCAATACTCGCCACTACTATCGAAGTATCATTACTTAAGCGCAGAGGTTATGTTCCTATGATTGACTACTTCTCTAAATTCAAAGTTTCGATTTGGTGAACCGCGTATACAGCTTGTCCCGTCTATCGGGAAGATCCGTATAGCCAGCTCTGAGCACAGTCGAATGGGTACGGTGGTACTTCGACTTCGCTCAGTAGCGCTGTGAGAGGCGTACTGGCAGGACTACAATCCTGTCAGCCGTCTACTCGATTATGTCTCGTTTTTAACTCTTGTTGAATGCAGTTTCAATTGTCTTCATCGACATAAACATTCTTCCACTATCTGGCAACAATGTAAACCCATATTTTAGATAATAATGTTCAGCTTCTTCATCAATTGGATCGACAATTACTGCAACAGCTCCAACATGATTTGTAGCAACATCGAGGCTTCTTTTTAATGAGTCGACTAATAAAAGTTTACCTAAGCCCTTTCCAAAATGATTTTTGTCAAGTGCTAATCTTCCCAAAAGAATCACAGGGACGTATTGATATTTAATTTTCTTTTGGAATTGTTCGGGGGCATCTTCAATTGGAATACTTTCAGTTGAAAGTGTATAGTAGCCAATTACTTCATCTTCATCATTTTTAACGATAAAGCAAGTACATGCTCCAGTCTTTACGTCTTTGGTGGCATTCTTTTGGATATAATTATTTAGCGGTTTTTTGCCACAATCAAATTTTTCCCTTTTGTATTTTCTCTCGTATTTATGAATCTTCAATTTACGCAGTGATTAATTCATCATGATACTTAATGGCTGCCAATAAAGATTCATTTGGTTGGTGTTCTTCACCCATTAAAGCATTAAAGAATAATTCTTTATCCCTTTTTGACGCAAGAATTTTATTCTCTTCTCTCACTATCGCTTTAGCTTCACGAGTAATGATGAATCGAGCGAATTCTGAGAATGTTTTAAATCCTTTCAATTGTTTAGCATATTCAAACAGCTCTTTATCCTCGTTACTTACACGGAATTCAACTCTATTTTCTCTTTTTTTACTGACTGTAAGGTCCATATTATGTTGCTTTACGGCTAATTTACGGTATTTTACCGTACAACGCAATATTTTGACGTAAAATATCCGTACAAAATTCTGTAGATCATGAGGATGTCAACTGAAGGATCGGTGTCTTACCTAGATGAGGGAACGATCCCGCAGGGTATAGATCCAGAGGATCTATAAGTGAGTGAACCGGAACGGGTGGGTAGGTAATGAGTTGATGTTACATAGAAGTCAGCCGAGGTCATAGTAGCAAGAGTAACGAGTGAGGATTGCTAAGACCATACCCTTTAAGTCTCACAACTTGAATGCTCAATAACCCAGTTTGCAATACTATATATTATTCCCTTTTTCATTTTTTTCTAATTACTGCCAACGAATGATGGTATGTCGCCGTCTCTCGACGATAGGAGAGATATGCAATCATCAGCTAGTGTTATTTGGAGTATTTTTATTCCTCCAACAACCTTCGTTTTAGATCCATTCGTTCATGAAGAATTCTAGCAACCTCAATTTCATCTTCACTTAAAGATCTATAGAATATTATATGCCTATTAATTTGAGATCCTTTAAGTCCACTCAATATTTTGTCATATTGTTTTCCATAGTTGGGTTTATTTGAAAGCTCTAAACAATGATTAAGTAGTACATTGTAATATTTGTCAGCTTGATTTTCTGACCAATTGTTAAAGGTATAATTCCAAATTTGCTTAAGATCTTGAACAGCCTTCTTAGTCAATTTGTAATTAGCCATTCAGTTTTCTTTCTTCTTTGATTTGTTTAAGGAATTCACTTGGTTCAAAGTCAACAGCAATTCCACTATTTATGCCTTCAACAATTGCTGATTTTAGAGCGAAGAACTTTTGTTCTTCAGCTTCTAATAATCTTAGACCTGCTCTGATTACTTCACTTGCATTCTTATATCGACCTTCTTGAATTCTATATTGAACGAAATCTTCATAATGTTCGCCTAATGAAATAGATGTATTCTTACCCATATTTTAATTTTACAACAAGTTACCAATAATTGGTAATATAGTCAATCTTATTTAAATTTTATTTTGACTAACGTTAACTAACTCATTGATTATCAGGTGTCCTTTTTCATGTGCTAGTTGATACTCAGGTCTTGTAAAGAAGCCTAAGTCATTG
>CALLAW010000081.1 GCA_938001865.1 uncultured Saprospiraceae bacterium
AAGCTTGACAAACCAGATAATTTTCGTTATATTTACGACAAATAGTTGTAAATGTCCATAGCTCAATTCAATTCTCAACTCATAGATACAGTTGAACTTATCAAATTATCGCGAAAGGGAATTCCTGTAAGTCTTTTTGAAGAGATAGTTCAATCAAATCCATATTCTATTAAACAGTGGAGTAAATTCCTTCATATAACTGAAAGAACAATTCAACGATACAAAAAGGAAAAAAGAAAATTTGAATCCTTACAATCAGATCGAATTATCGAAATTGCCAAGCTACAACTTAAGGGAAAAGAAGTGTTTGGTTCTAAATCAAATTTTGGAGAGTGGATGAACTCTAAAATAATTGCATTGGGTAACATAAGACCAGTTGAGTTATTAGATAGCAGCTTTGGAATAGAGATGCTTATGGATGAATTAGGTAGAATAGAGCATGGTATATTAGCATGATTGTATTCAGACTAACGAAAGAAAAGTACAAAAACGACTTAAATGGCAAAGGAGCTGAGATTAATGGAGGAAGGTGGAATAGTAAAGGACTCAAAGTCATATACACAGCTGAGAGTAGAGCATTATGTACGACTGAAATAGCAGTACATACGCCTTTGGGAATTGTTCCGACAAATTACTACTTGCAAAGTATAGAGGTTCCAAATTTAAAAATGTGGAAGATATCTCCTAAAACATTAAAAAAAGATTGGCGTAATTTTCCTCATGAAGTGTCAACAAAAATTGTAGGAGACAAATTTATTGAAGAGAATAAATTTTTGATTATGCGAGTTCCATCAGCTGTAATTCGAGATGAATACAACTATCTAATAAATCCTAATCACAAAAGCTTTTCGAGAGTAAAATTACTTAAAGTTGAAGAATTCAAGTTTGATAAAAGACTATTTGCTAAGTAAAACCCCAGGCTATAACAATAAGTAAGACAGCATATCTCTCCTTCGTCGAGAGACTCAGACTTACTATCATCCGATGCTCAGACGAGCAAAAATCTAGATTACTCCCCCTCAGAAAAGTGAAATCAGGTGTTAAGAAAACAGAAATTGGAGCATGGATTAGTGAATTGATGCACTAGCTAGTATATTGCATAATGAAGTACACCGACTGAACAGTCGAGGTGGGCACACACTCCAAATACTGATGGAAGAAGAGAATGAAAAAAGTACTAAGATAAGACCGTGGTTACGGTACATCTGCTGGCTAATCTGGTTAGCAGCTATCGCAGCTGTATTAGGCGTAGCCTATCTATTTTACAGTGTCAGTAAGTCAGATATCCCATCGTTTGAAGATCTAGAAAATCCACAATACGACTTAGCATCAGTACTCTATGATGTCAATGGGAAGACATTCGGTAAGTACTATGTAGAGAATAGAGAGCAAGTCTCTTACACTGATCTGTCTCCATACATCATTGACGCATTGTTAGCTACTGAGGATATTAGATTTCATCAGCATAATGGGATAGACTTCAGAGCTCTTGTCAGAGTAGGACTCAAGACAGTAGCCATGAGCAATGAGAGCTCTGGTGGTGGGAGTACGATCACCCAACAGCTCGCTAAGTTGCTCTTCAGTAGACCTAGCATGAGAGGTCTCAATCCATTAGCCAAAATCATCAAACTGGTCCAAGTCAAGCTCAAAGAATGGATCATCGCCGTCAAACTCGAAAGACAATACTCCAAGGAAGAAATCATCACGATGTACCTCAATAAATTTGAGTTTATCAATGGTGCCCATGGCATACAAGCAGCGAGTCAGACATACTTCAATAAGAATCAAGATGAACTCTCCCTCACTGAGGCAGCAATGCTCGTGGGGATGCTAAAAAATCCCTCTCTTTACAACCCTGTGAGATTTCCAGAGAAATCTGAAAAAAGAAGAAATGTGGTCTTAAGCCAGTTAGAGAAGTATCAATTACTCGGGGACAATACCCTTGATACGCTTATGGCTGATACACTAGACATGACACAATTCAAGCGATCGAGCCATGATGAAGGACCAGCACCTCACTTCAGAGCAGAGATTACCAAGTTTATCAATGCAATGCTCGCAGATTCTACTAATTACAAGCCAGACGGTACTCCATACAATATCTATACGGATGGATTGAAGATCTATACAACCATAGATCTCAACTATCAGAAGCATGCAGAGCAAGCCGTGCTAGATCACATGTATTGGAATCAAGAACGCTACTGGAAAGTATGGAAGGGATTAGACCCGTGGAGCTACGAAGCAGAACCCGAGATCAAAGATCTCAGATATAGTGTACTCGACAGGAGAATCAAGGAATCTGAGAGATACCTCTCACTCCACAATCACCACTTAAGCGCTGTCAAAGAAGAGATAAGAGCAAAGTATGGATCTGATCTACCACTCCACGAAAATGCAATCAAAGCACTGATCGCAATCGATAGAAACCAGAGTAGATTCAGTGAAGAGACTAAGGTGCTCAAGCCAAAATATGAAAACAACTACAAAAAACTCCTCGACTCTCCTCTCTACTCTAAGTTGATCAATAACTATGTAGACCTCCAAAATGACTTCAAGGAGACCTTCAGCACTGAGATAAATATGAAGGTATTTGACTACGAAAATGGAGAAGTAGAGAGAACAATGACACCACTGGATTCTGTGAGATTCCACAATCAACATCTCCAATCTGGAATGCTCGCCGTAGATCCCAACTCTGGTCATATCAAAGCATGGGTAGGTGGCGTAGGATTTAAGTACTTCAAGTATGATCACGTCACCAGTAGAAGGCAAGTAGGCTCGACGATTAAGCCATTTGTATACGCAACTGCCATAGGTCTCATGGGGATCTCTCCATGCCAAGAGTACGAAGATATCCAGTATACCATCGCTCCAGGAGACGTCGAGCTATTCGTAGATGAAGAGTGGTCACCAGCTAACGCCAACGAAGAGTTTACAGGTAACTATTACAATCTCTATCAAGGATTACTCTACTCCAAAAACTCCATCTCAGTGAGACTCATCAAAGAGCTAGGAAATGTCGAAGTGATAAGAGAAGTACTTCATAATGCAGGTATCAGCAAGCACCTAGTCCTACCCAACGGTCGGTATGCAGTGCCCAAGCTGCCGAGTATCTGCCTAGGTGCAGCCGATCTCTCACTCTTGGAGATGACTGGAGCTTACACCACATTCGCTAATAACGGAGTCTATACTCAACCAATCTTCATCAGTAGGATAGAAGACAAAAACGGAAAAATCATCTATACCGGAATGCCTGATCGAAATATAGCTCTCAATCCATTGCACAATGCTGTCATGGTAGATATGTTGAAGAATAATGTCGGAGCAGGATTCAATATGGGGATCAAGTCGGTGACAGGTGGTAAGACTGGTACGACGAATGACTACTCAGATGGATGGTTTATGGGGATCACCCCTAATCTTGTCGTCGGTACGTGGGTCGGCGGAGATGACAAGTGGATTAGATTCTTGACATTAGATGATGGTCAAGGATTTGTGATGGCAAGACCCATCTTCGTAGAGTTTATGAAAGCACTAGAGGCCGATACAGATGTTAACTTTGATACCGAAGTTGACTTCCCAGAGCCACCAGTCGGCTTCATTGACTTCGTCGATTGCGAACGCTACAAGCAGATCAGACCCGAGGACGAATTTATCCAATCAGTCGAGCAACAAGCAAGCTTCGATGAGTTCGATGAGGAATTTGATGAAGAGTTTGACGAGGAGTTCGAAGAGTTTGACGATTTCGAGGAGGAAGAGCCCAGTGATGATCAAGACTCTGAAGAAGAGGATTTTGATGAAGATTTCTGAAAAAGCAACAACTAATTTTTAATTTTTTTTCGCAGAATTTTTGTCTTACACTATTGGTTGACATTTACGTAAGTGGAGCATAGCTCTCTCAGGACCAATCATGTTACATATTCAATTTCCATCAAAGGATAAAATTTCTATGTGTTTTGTACCTAATATACGGCACTAAGCCCCTGCGTAAGGTTTTGTTATTCAAGGATTAGTCTTTACTTTTATCCTACCAAAACCCCAAAACTGATGTCCGTATCTCAATCATTCAATACAAGCGATCTCAAGCTTGATGTACTCTCTACTCCAAGACGTACCAAAGATTATGTCATCATAGTCCTCCTCTCATTGATAGGAATCTGTGGTACCATATCATGTATACTCTCTGATAATATCCCAGAGACTAACTATACAGTCCAGTCTATGAGTATCAGCGAATACTAAGGCTCTGCGAGCTCTACATGCATTGGATTTTGCTATTTTGATCTTATTGATCTGAACAATCTGAGATAATTACTGTATCTTTAGCTAAGTGAGAAGAGTAATCCAATTTATAGAAAAATCATCATTCGGGGTATGTGCATACCTAGGACATCGCATGGGAGTCGCTTCTAGCAAAGTGAGACTCTACTTTATCTATACTTCATTTGTTGCATTTGGATCTCCGATTGTACTCTACCTTGCCATTGCATTTTGGATCAATATCAAGAAATATCTTAGGAAGGGATTTACCTACATTGTCAATTAGCCAACTCCCCTTATACACTCCATATACTTCATTACATCATCACCAATTGTCGATAATTGCTGGCTCTCCATCTATGATTTACCATGCATAGAGTTACGTAGCAGTGACCACAAGTGATGTGATTTACGTCAGTTCCTTGCATGGGGATAAAATTCTCTTCACTCCAACCAAAAAAACCCTTATTTTTGTGCCATGTTAATAAAAGTACACAAATCAAAGATACATCGAGTCAAGGTGACTCAAGCTAATCTCAATTATGTAGGCTCTATCACGATAGATGAAGACTTAATGGACGCCGCAGGATTGATTGATGGCGAGAGAGTACAGATTGTCAATAATAATAATGGTGAGAGACTCGAGACCTACGTGATCACAGGAGAGAGAGGTACAGGTGTGATCTGTCTCAATGGTTCTGCAGCACGACGGTGTGAGATTGGTGATATCGTCATCATCATCTCCTACGGTTATATGACCCAAGAGGAAGCAAGAGGCTATAAGGCCACTACAGTATTCCCCAATGATGACAATAAGCTCGTATAGTCCCTTACTCAATTCTCTTAGTAGATTATGGGTAAGCTATTCCAATTTTCTAAAGTTCTCATTTTTGTTTTAGTCGGTTTTGGCATCTTGTATTTGATGTATCAGAGCCAACAAGAAGCCTATTACTCTGATTGCATCTCTTCGACTCCAGACAGTGATTGTAGTCTGATGACCAAGATCATGAGTGACTTCAGGAGTGTACGATGGATATGGATATTCGTCATACTTGGCATCTATATGATCAGTAATATAGCTCGGACTCTCCGATGGCAACAAATATTGAGGGCTGACAATTACCATCCAGGATTCGTCAATAGTATCGGTACGCTGATGATTGGATACTTTGTCAATCTCGGTATCCCTAGGGCTGGCGAGCTGGTCAGAACCGGGATGCTCTCTAACTATGAAGACATCCCCATCGAAAAATCCCTTGCCTCAGTCGTCATAGACCGAGTAGCAGATATTATAGCTTTGCTCATTATCATTACCATTACACTACTCTTAGTGGGAGGTGATCTCTTTGCATTCTTAGCTGATAATGTCAGTCCGTCGACGCTTTATCTCCTTGGAGGGTTAGCAGTGATGGGCTGTATCGGTCTAGTCATCGGTATCGGAGTCATCCGTCGACTCATCAAGCAAGGGAGTCAGAACTGGCTCGTGCAGAAAGCCAATAGCTTCATCGATGGACTCCAAGCAGTGACTCAGCTCGAGAGTGTACCACGGTTTATCCTCTACACGATCATCATATGGGTCTGTTATTATCTGATGACATATCTGTGTTTTTTCTCCTTTGGACCTACAGCACATCTCTCTGCCAAGGTAGGTCTGATGATCTTCGTATTGGGCACTATGGGTATTGTGTTTCCATCTCCAGGAGGGATGGGGAGCTATCATTTCTTAGTGATGAATGGTCTGTTACTCTATGGCATTGAGAGTACTGATGCCTTTTCGTTTGCCAATATCGTATTCTTTGCGATTCAGTTGTTTTGTAATGTGTTGCTTGGATTATTCTTCCTTATCTTACTTCCGATTTATAACTCGGCAACAGATGGAGCATAAGATATACCACACACTCTCGGACCTCTTAGGGACCTTGTCAGGTAAATGTGATGTCGTATTTACCAATGGCTGCTTTGATCTCTTACATATCGGTCATGTCACTTATCTAGCTGCAGCAAAATCCTTGGGTAAGATCCTCATCGTCGGTGTCAATGATGATGCAAGTGTCAAGAGACTCAAGGGAGAGAGTCGACCAATCAATCCCCTTGCTGATAGACTCGGAGTACTTGCAGCACTTGAGAGTATAGACTATGTCATCCCATTTGGCGAAGACACACCATACCATCTCATAGATACTCTGAGACCAGATGTCTTAGTCAAGGGAGGAGACTATACCATCGATACTATCGTCGGGAGTGATCTAGTCATCGAGAGAGGAGGACGAGTAGAGGTGATTCCATTCGTCGAAGGGAAGTCTACTACAGCCATCATCAACCATATGAAGTGAACCATGAGATCATCTTGCACTCATGATATCAGTACATCCTAAAATCACACTAAATGATCTGCCAATGCCAACAGTGAATGACATCTATAATTATCTAGACCAGATAGCTCCATTTCGCTATCAAGAATCCTATGATAATGCAGGGATACTGATCGGTGACAGAGAGATGGAAGTCACCGGAGTCCTGATCTCACTTGATACTACAGAGGCAGTGGTACTTGATGCGATCAATCAAGGCTGCAATCTTATCGTCAGTCATCATCCAATCATCTTCGGTGGTGTCAAGCGTATCGACTATCAACACTACATCAGTAAGACTATAGTCGCTGCGATCAAGCACGATATCGCTATCATCGCCATCCACACCAATCTAGATAACGTCCTTGCAGATGGAGTCAATCAGATGATCGCTTCAAAGATAGGTGTGACAGATCTCAGGATACTCAATCCCAATCTAGCACTCGATGAGATGAGCAATGTGGGGAGTGGAGTCATCGGTACACTACCTACACCTGTTGAGAGCTTAGATTATCTCCTAGAGGTAAAATCTCAGATGAAAGCTGGAGTGATCAAGTATACAGATCTCTGTAAGTCAAGAGTACATACAGTGGCAATCTGCGGCGGTAGTGGAAGTTTTTTACTCCCAGCTGCCATCGCAGCAGGAGCAGACCTCTTCATCACAGCAGACTATAAGTATCATGAGTATTTTGACGCTAATGGACAGATAATCATCGCAGATATCGGCCACTATGAAAGTGAGCAATACACGAGTGAGCAATTAAGTAAGCTTATTAGCCAAAAATTTCGTAATTTTGCAATCCATTTGACGAAAGTGAACACAAACCCAGTAAACTACTTATAACAGCTTATGGCAGCAACTAAAGTACTTTCAGTAGAAGATCGATTGAAAAACATCTTCGAGCTACAGAAGATTGACTCTCAAATAGATGAAATAAAAATCCTCAAAGGTGAGCTCCCAATCGAAGTAGAAGACCTAGATGACGAAGTCACAGGCCTCGAAACTCGTGTAGCCAAGCTCGTCGAAAAAATGGACGAACTCAACTCTGAGATCAGTAACCATAAGAAAAATATCGCTACAGCTGAGACACTTATCGAAAGGTACAAAACCCAACTCGATGACGTCAAAAACAATAGAGAATTCGAAGCACTCTCTAAAGAAATAGAACTCCAAGAGCTCGAAATCAAACTCTCCGAAAAGAAAATGAGAGAGATCGATGCCATCAAAGAAACTAAGCAAGCAACACTAGACGAAAGCAATGCTAGGATAGATGGTAAAAAAGAACTCCTAGAAAAGAAAAGAGAAGAACTCGACAAAATCATCGAAAAGACTGAAAAAGACGAGGAAAAACTCAAAAAGAAAACTGATAAAGCAAGAAAATCAATCTCCGATAGAATCCTTAAGTCTTACGACAAAATAAGAGAAAACTATAGAAATGGCCTCGCTGTCGCTACCATCAAGAGAGATGCTTGTGGCGGATGCTTCAACAGGATACCACCACAGCAACAAATCGAAATAGGCCTCAGAAAGCGAATCATCGCTTGTGAGCATTGCTGCAGGATCTTAGTCGATAACGAAATCGCAGGATACAGCGTCGAAGAGTAAGTCAGTAAGGTATGATCACATACCTTATTCCACAAGATTAATGATGAGAGGCAGTTCCAGAGTATGGAACTGCCTCTCATCTTTTTTTAACAAGGGATGTCTCTACAGTCTTCAGGTCCCTACGAACTACTTTGGTAAATCTCTCGTTTGAGATATTGGTAAGATCATATTATTATAAATTCCAGATTCCGATTAGATCATTCTGTCAGCATATTATCACCATTCTGCTCTGTATCCAGTGTACATCTCACGTCTCAAGTCAAGGAAGATTTGATTACAATACAGGGATACAACAAGCATATATCGCAGCTTCTTCTCTCGATTTTAAGCGAGGTCATCAGATACTCGATTCCATAAGGCACGATGATCCAACCAACTTGGCCGTAGTCCACATCGAGAACTATATTGACTTCTTCACCCTCTTCATCAGTGAGAAGCAATCAGACTTCGACCAATTGAAGACTAATAAGGAAGCACGTCTCAAGCTACTAGATACTGCTGATCCATCAGATCCATACTTGCCATTTGTCCAAGCAGAGATTACGCTGCAGTGGGCATTGATTAGATCTAAGTTTGACGAGCTGTTTCTGAGTGCCAGAGAGCTCTACAAGGCATACCACATCCTCGAAGATGCGAAGGCTGATAATCCACACTTCCTCCTCTACAATAAGAGTCTCTCTATCATCCATGCATTAGCAGAGACGATACCATTACCGGGATTCGTCAAGAGTGTCATCGGTGTCTCAGGGAGTATAGAGCAAGGTGTGTCAGAGATTACGGCATTGATTGATTACCTCCAAGATCGACCAGATACTCGTCTATTCTCAGAGGAGTCTCAAGCGATCTACGCCTTCATCATCCTCTACCAGCAGAATGATCCTCAAGCAGCTTGGGACTACTACCTGATGAGTCAAGTGTCTAATAATCCGAGCCCAGTGGCGAAGTTTGTCGGGGTCAAGATAGCCCAGCGGAGTGGACACAATACAGAAGCGATACAGATACTCGATACTGTCACCGATACCCAATTTGGACAATTTCCATATCTGAGTTTCCTCAAAGGGCTCTGCTTGCTCAGAGATCTAGATGACCAAGCAGAGCAGTACTTCCAGCACTTCCTCCAGCACTTCCAAGGCAGACACTATATCAAAGAAGCCTACCAGAAGATTGGCTGGTCTGCTCTCGTCATTGATAACAATATCCCGCGGTACAAGACTGCTATGGCTGCATGCCAAGATCGTGGATATGCTACCATAGATGATGATAAGCAGGCTCTCAAAGACGCTAATAGTGATCAGATACCCCATCCACAATTGCTCAGAGCACGACTCCTCTATGATGGTGGATATTACCAAAGAGCATTCACTAGTTTGATCCAGCAGTCACACACTCTCTACTATGATGAAGAGTACAAGGCAGAGTACCTCTATCGTATGGGGAGGATCTCTCAGATGCTCTACAACTATCCAGATGCCATCGGATACTATAGAGAGATCCTCGGTACAGATGAGTACAGCACCACATTCTACGCTTGCAATGCAGCACTCCAAGTAGGGATCATCTACGAAGACCAAGGTGATAAGACCCAAGCTAAGCTATACTTCGACCAGTGCTTGTCTCTGAAGCCTGATACCTATCAGTATAGTCTCCACCAGAAAGCAAAGTCAGGACTCAATAGGATCAAAGACCAAAGCAAGTAACAAGATAATAACCCAATGTAATCAATGGCGACAGTACTCAATCTCTTCCCTCTCCCTATCCATGATGATGCGATCACATTTGCACAAGCAGACTATCGTACTGCACTAGAGCAGACAGATGTCATCGTCGCCGAACGACTCCGAACTGCTCGTAGATGGATCAGCAAACTGAAGATAAGCAAAGCCATAGACGATTACCATTGGATAGAAATCCCCAAAGACAACCCAAGTCAGATCTCCTCAGAAGTGAAGCGTATACTCCAAGATCAGACCTCCGTGGGGATCATGTCAGAGAGTGGTACACCATGTATCGCAGATCCAGGTCACTTCATCGTCAGATTGGCACATGAGTATAAGTATACCGTGAAACCTCTACTCGGACCTAACTCTATCATGCTCTCACTTATGGCTAGCGGTCTCAATGGTCAGAACTTTGCATTCGGAGGTTACCTGCCTGTCAAGGAGCCAGCACTCATCCAAGAACTCAGACAAGTCGAAAAACGCATACGGAGTAATAGCCAAACCCAAATCTATATCGAGACCCCTTATCGCAACGACAGACTCCTCAAGACGATCCTCAATAAGATGCCACTAGACATCCAACTCTGTATCGCGACTAATGTCACAGCTGCCTCAGAGCACATCCTTACCCAATCTATCAAGCAATGGAAGCAAAGTACTCCTGTCTTAGGGAAGGAATTTTGCATCTTTCTGCTAGGACAGTGATCTCACCATCTGGTCACCAGAGTAAGTGCAAGAGCTAGCTATTTACTATTGCAGAGTCCGATGGAGATTATTGGAATTATTGCAAACTTGCAATCAATCTCACTACCTTTGCACTCTGTAATCTAGACACATACATGGGCCTTAAGTCAACAGTACTCAAGCAAGTCGGTAAGCACATCTCTGGGAAGATCAAGAGACAATCAATGCAAGCGATTGTACATCAAGATCGTACCCTCAAGTATCTCATCTGGAGGGCTAAGGATACGGCATTTGGCCGAGACCACTCATTCGGCGATATTAATGATCAGAGGAGCTATACATCAGCAGTCCCTATCACCGATTACGAGGGTCATCGTAAGTATGTAGATCAGATCTTAGCGGGTAAGTCAGATATCCTCTGGCCTGGGATGCCTAAGTACTTTGCTAAGACATCAGGCACAACCTCAGGTGTCAAGTATATCCCTATCACCAAAGAGAGTATGCCATATCATATCCAGAGTGCCCGTAATGCTACTCTCAATATGCTGCATAAGATCAATAGACCCCAAGTACTTACAGGTAAGCTGATCTTCGTCTCAGGGTCACCAGTACTGCAATCAACTGACTGCGGAGTGCCTCTAGGTCGACTCTCAGGAATCGTAAATCACGAAATACCTACTTGGCTTCAAGGAAATCAGCTGCCATCATATGAGACTAATTGTATCGATGACTGGGAAGTCAAAGTAGAGCAGATCGCAAGAGAGACGATGGATCAGCAGATGACACTTATCGGCGGTATCCCCCCTTGGGTGCAGATGTATTATGAGAGATTATTGGCACTCTCAGGTCGCGAGACGATCGGTGAGTTGTTTCCAGACTTTGGACTATTCGTCTATGGAGGAGTCAATTATGATCCATATAGAGACACACTCAATCAGCTCGTAGGCAAAGCCGTCACGTCACTAGAAACATATCCAGCGTCAGAGGGATTTATCGCCTTCCAAGATGAGCCAGATAACCCTGGTCTCCTCCTGAATACCAATGGAGGGATCTACTTTGAGTTCGTAGAGTTGAGTAAGATAGCTGAGCACAATCCTGAGAGGCTTACACTGAGAAATGTTGTATTAGACACTGACTATGCTATCATCTTGACTACCAATGCTGGACTGTGGAGTTACAATATTGGCGATACCATCAGATTCGTCTCCAAAGATCCTTATCGGATAGTCGTATCAGGGAGGATCAAGCATTATATCTCAGCATTTGGAGAGCATGTCATCGGCAAAGAAGTCGAACAAGCACTCGTAGATGTCATCGCTCTGCATAGAGCAAGTGTTACAGAGTTTACGGTAGCACCACAGGTCAATCCAAGTACTGGGCTACCATATCATGAGTGGTTCATCGAGTGGGATGTACCACCAGCTGAGATACAAGCATTTAGCCTCGAGCTAGACCGAGCCATGCAAGACCAGAATATCTACTATAAAGATCTCATCACTGATAAGGTCCTCCGACCTCTGATCATCACATCGATACAGCCTGGAGGATTTAGGAAGTATATGGAGACTCAAGGTAAACTGGGAGGACAAAACAAAGTACCAAGACTCTCTAATGATCGAAAGATTGCAGAAAGTCTCCAACTGATATAAATAGTATTATTTTTTTTGGTGATGTGTATGAGATTAATATTATGGATACTCTGCCTATTATGGATATCTGCTACTTATGCTCAGGTTGACTCGACACTGTCTAGAGTACAATTTGATCTTGACTTTAGATTTAGAGCAGAGCAAGATTGGGATTCTCGACGACCAGATGGGACACTCAGAGACAATCGATCTAGACTCAGATATCGATTGCGTACAGGAGTGAGTTATACTCTAGATAATTACTCAGTAGGCCTACGAGTCAGGACAGGCAATCCCAATAAACAACAAGATCCACAGCTCACTCTAGGTAAAGGTCTGAGAGAGTTTGGTACACTGCCTCTGGGATTTGAAAAAATCTACTTTCAATACAAGCAAGAGAATTTTAGATTTTGGCTCGGAAAGAATACTTATCCATTTAGAAAGAACAATGAACTCTTTTGGAGTGATAACGTCTTTCCAGAGGGAGTCATGTTGCAACAACGTCTTCCGTTGAAGGCTGATTTCTTTGACTACATCAAACTGACAGCAGGGCACTACATCCTTGCATCCAATGATGGGCTCTTCAGAGATGATGCTTACATGCAAGGGTTACAGATCTCTATATCGGCTCTAGAGAGTAGACTACTTTTCTTTCCATCGCTATACAGACTTAGAAATATCCCAGATATCCCCGATGGTAGTCATACCTCTCTGATCGATTATACGATCATACACCTCGGTACTACATGCCATTTACTCCCAAGTAATCGATTGACTATCGCTCTAGATTACTACCACAATGTCGAAGATTACTCTCAGGATACCGGGATAGAGTCTCACTTGGCGGATCAAAAGTCTGGGGTTACACTTGGCGTAAAATATGGAGAATTAGAAATTAAAAATGATTGGTATCTCCAACTCACATATGCTTACTTAGAGAGGTATGCAATACTAGACTATATGGCTCAGAATGATTGGGCAAGGTGGGACTACTCAGCGTCAGGCTCTCCAGATGGTAGACTGAGTAACATGCAAGGCATCGAGGTAGTAGCAGCATATGCGATCTCAGATAAAGTTAATCTCGTGACCAAATATTACTTGGTCAATCAGTTAGTCGCCTTCGGTAGATATAAAGAGACTGGACAGAGAATCAGATTTGATCTCAATGTCAGGCTCTAAGTCAGGCTATTGCGCTTCACTCTAGGAGAGCATCAAGGCAGGAGTCACTCCATCAAGAAGGGACATTTGATGCCACGGACATCCACGATTATTTGGGTTTTTATTTAGAGTTCTGCTAATGTCTATTATGAGCCATTAATATTTGGCAGCGACCAAGTAGTACAGTACGATATTACAATTCACAGTGATATATTATCCCAATGTTAAGCAATAAGATATTGACTTTGCAATTCCATAACCTCTCCATCAAGTTGTGGTTATTGTATGCTCTTACATTTGTACCAACGAAATAAAAATAGGGGAAAAATTGCACAGAACCATTCAATTTTTATTCGAACAAAAAAAATTAGATTAAGAAATGACTAAGAATTTATTCAGCATACTCGCATTTATAAGTTTAGTGTTGCTCTTTGCGAGTTGCACTGACGAAGGCTGTGAAGAAGATTGTCCAGAAGGAGCTGTACAGTTAATCGATTGCTCATGCGAGATCTTGGGGAATACAGACTCTTCGATATCAGTGATCTCTAATATCACATCGGATGAGACTTGGACTGCTGGCAACGAATATCTCCTCGAAGCGAGGATTACTGTAGAGAGCGGTGCTACACTTACGATAGAGCCAGGTACAGTGATCAAAGGTGGACCAGGAGCTCTAGTCAATGCTACATCTCTGATGGTTGCAAGGGGAGCTAAGCTGATTGCCAATGGTACAGAGACGGCTCCGATCATATTCACCTCATCATCTGATGAGCTGACATCCAATATGGTCCTCGCAGGTAACTACACGAGTCCCAACCTTGACAATAATGTCAATGGACTCTGGGGTGGACTCATCATACTAGGTAATGCACCGATATCAGCACTCAACATGGCTGACGAAGACGCCTCAGAAGTACAGATAGAAGGTATCCCTACCTCTGATCTCAACGGCCTATACGGTGGGAATGATCCTAATGATAATAGTGGATCTCTCTCTTATATCTCTATCAGACATGGAGGGACTAACATCGGTAACGGCAACGAGATCAATGGACTGACTCTTGGTGGAGTAGGGAGTGGTACGGTGATTAGTGGTGTAGAGGTAGTAGCTAACCAAGATGACGGTATCGAGTTCTTTGGTGGTAATGTAAGTGTAGATAACGTATTAGTGTGGAACTGTGGCGATGATGGATTGGATAGTGATCAAGCATGGAATGGTACCTGCACCAATTGGATCGTAGCTCTCCCCAATGGTGGAAGTGCTCTAGAGCTCGATGGTCCTGAAGGATCATTTGCTCAAGGCTGCCATACACTTGACAGCGGTACGATCTACGCAGGATCTAATATCGATCACATCATCGACTGCGATGATAATACCAATGTAGGCATCACTAACCTCTATGTCCTGGGTGTAGACCCTACGTATGATGCTACTATTGGCATCGAATCATACGGAGGAGATGGGATGTGTACGACAGGTACTTGGCAGTATACAGTACCTGCCGGATATGATGGAGCAACACTCTTTGCTGATCCAATCAGTGCTGGAGAAGCGGCAGAGATAGAGGCTAATGCAAATACAGTAGGTGCTAACTCTAGTGTATTTGGGTGGACTCTTGGTGGATCATCAGGAGTGTTAGAGTCACTAGGTCTCTAACAACAATCAGATTATATCAAACTCCAACCAAGGGTAAAAGTACTCAGGTGGCTATTCTTATATGAGACTTAATATTGAGTCTCAGTAGATATTTTTTCTTTATTAATTATGATACAGCGTACAATGTATAATTCAATTTTTCGACTCATTGCAGTCATGATGGCACTAGTGCCAACCTTACTCTACTCACAGACTGGTACTCTCCGAGGTACAGTCATCGAAGACGAATCAGGTGAGACTCTCATCGGTGTTACAGTCATGCTCGATGGGACAGATAAGGGGACATCCACAGACTTTGATGGTGCATTTGAGCTCACTGTAGACCCAGGAGTCTATGACCTTGTAATCAGCTACATCTCATACCAACCAATTACAATTACTGACGTTGAGATCAAAGCAGATGAAGTCAATCTCCTAGAAAATATCAGAATGGTCTCAGAGTCAGAGATGATCGAAGAAATTGTAATTACCGCAGCAGTAGTCAAGTCATCCGAAACAGCGTTGATGACTATCAAGAGGAAATCATCTAGCTTAGTTGATGGTATCTCGGCTTCAAAATTCAAAAAAATCGGAGACTCTAACGCAGCCGCAGCTGTCAAGAGAGTGACAGGAGTCTCAGTCGAAGGTGGCAAGTATGTCTATGTCAGAGGACTCGGTGATAGATATACCAAGACAATGCTCAACTCTGTCGATATCCCTGGATTAGATCCGGATAGGAATAGTCTCCAGATAGATATCTTCCCTACTAATCTCATCAGCAATATGATGGTACATAAGACTGCTGTCGCTGAGTTGCCAGCAGACTTTACAGGTGGAGTTGTCAATATCGAGACCAAAGAATTTCCAGAAGAAGAAATGTTCGATATCTCATTTGGCCTAGGGTATAATCCATCTATGCACTTCAACTCTAACTTCCTCACACAGCAGAGGAGTAGTACTGATTGGTTAGGCTTTGATGATGGTACTCGTGCTCTCCCTAAGTATGCTAAGCTCGATGTCATACCTAGCCCAGTGAGTGGTTACAGTGACGAAGTAGTCGGAGACTTTGTCTCTAGCTTCAACCCTAATCTTGCTGCTACTACTCGGACGAGCTTGCCTGACTTTAGCTTCGGAGCATCATACGGCAATCAGAAAACTTATGATAACGAGAACAAACTTGGTTACATCTTTAGCGGTACTTACAAGAAGAGTAATACATACTATGATGCTGTCAATCTTGGAGAATACCAACGGGCAGTAGCAAGTGACGCATTTGAGCTAGTCCCAGCAACTACTCAAGTCGGTCAAGTCTCAGAAGAAAGCGTACTCCTTGGTGGTATGGCAGGACTCGCATTCAAGACTAAAAACTCAAAGCATAAGCTCGCTGTGATCCATCTACAGAATGGTGAAGGCAAGACTGCAACGTTTGACATAGATAACAACAGTGATGCAGTTGGCCAATCAGGATTCATAGCTCACTCGACTAACCTTGAGTATAGCCAACGGAGGATTACCAATGTCCTACTCAATGGACAATACTACAATGCTGATGGGACTTGGGATGCGGAGTGGAGTATCTCACCTACACTCTCATCGATGACAGATCCAGATATCCGTAAGACAGCATTCTCAGAGATCGGAGGAGGAGACTTAGTATTCTCAGCAGGTGCAGGGGGTAATCCTAGTCGTATCTGGAGATTCCTAGACGAAGCTAGCCTCGTAGGTAAGGCAGATATCACTCGTAAGTACCAGCTCTTTGACAAGGACGCTAAGCTGAAGTTCGGCGCTGGACAAGTAGTCAAAGAGAGAGACTACAACATCCTTACGTACAATCTCCAATTCTTCGGAGGACAACCAGACTATAACGGAGACGCTAGTAATGTCTTGAGTGATGAGTTCCTATTTCCGCAAGGAAATGTCTACTATGCATCAGGAAACAATACGCCTAATCCTAATGAGTACAACTCAGTATCAAGTAATACATCAGCATATGTCTCTAATGAGTTCTTTCCATATGCATCTCTAAAGGCAATCGTCGGATTGAGAATGGAAAATTATGTGCAGAGACACACTGGTCGAGATGTCCAGTTTGCAAGCCAAGGAGTAGGTAACAACTTAGTAGATGAGGTGGTACTCAACTCACTTGATCTCTTCCCTTCGATAAATCTCTCTCAGACACTCAACGAAAATCAAAATTTGAGGTTTTCGTACTCCAAAACGATAGCTCGTCCATCATTCAAAGAGCTATCATATGCACAGATTATAGATCCACTTTCCAATAGGATCTTCAATGGAGGACTCTTCACTTACAATGATTGGGATGGTCAACTGACAGAGACTAGAATCAATAATCTAGATCTGAGATGGGAAGCATTCAAGACTGGAGGTCAGTTGATCTCAGTGAGTGCATTCTACAAGCACTTTGACAAGCCGATCGAGCTAGTCAGGATCCCTGAAGCTCAGACATCTAATGAGTTCCAACCACGTAATGTCGGCGACGGCCAAGTCTTTGGTCTTGAGTTAGAGTTGAGACGTAAGCTAGGATTTATCAGTCCGATGATAGACAAGCTGACATTCAATACTAATATTACACTTGCCAAGTCACAGATAGAAATGACACAATTAGAGTCAGATGCAAGACTCGCTTACGCTAAAGTAGGTGAGGAGACAACTACGACAAGGGCGATGGCAGGGCAAGCACCGTATATCATCAATGCAGGGATCGTCTACAACGACATTGACAAATCACTCGACATGGGACTCTATTACAATGTCAAAGGCGAAACCTTAGTAGTAGTTGGTGGTGGATTATTCCCAGATGTCTATTCGCAGCCGTTCCACTCACTGAAGTTTTCAGTCAACAAGTCTCTAGGTAAGGAAGATCGATTATCTGTCAGCTTTGATGTAGATAACATCCTTAACAATGTCAGAGTAGACAATTATCAAGGATTCAATGCGATAGATCAGATCTACTCAAGTTACAATCCTGGGATTACATTCGGTCTAGGATTGAAGTATAGTATCATCTAAGCTGATCAATCTCAGTTAGCCTTACGGCAAAATACGAAGCAATTTTTTTCCAAAGATATTTTGGGTAGGCCCTATTGATGTACGTCAATAGGGCCTTTTGCTTTATGCAAATGTGAGACAGTTTACCCCAGAGTTATTGCCAAATTAGCTACAAATTACCCCAATGTTATGTGAATGTTACCAAATTACTTGATTTGTAAGTAGAGATTTACTACTTTGAGGATATAATAGGAGTAAAGTCGCAATTTGAAGACAACCATACTATATCATCCTCTCTGCATTATTAGCATTATCATCCTCTGGTGTGCTGGTCCATTATGTGGTAAGTCGTACTATACCATACCATTTGAGAATGTCAACGGTCTGATGCTAATCGAAGCCAATTATGAAGGGCGACGAGGTGATTTTGTATTTGATACTGGAGCTGATGAGATACTGCTTCATACGGATGACGAGATACAGTCTCAGACAGTATTTGAGACTCTAGACTCCGAGATCTATACCGAAGAGGCACAGATTGATTATCTCAGACTAGGCAATTATTGGGAAGAAGATGTCACTGTATACAAGGCTGATCTGCAGAGTATAAGCAGATTTACAGGAACCCAAGTAGCAGGGATCATAGGACTATCAGTCTTTGATGTAGAAATCCTTCATATAGATAACGTCAATAACATTATCAAACTCTATACACTTGATTATATCAATACTCTCAATGACCGTAAGTATATCCGTAATAAGATGAGCCTCGAAGGCAAGTTACCAGTAATCAATGTAGAGATTGAGGATAATACCTATCGATTTGTTATGGATTCGGGAGCTAGTACCTCGTTTATCTGTGACTCAGTGATTGGAAACCACACTGATCAATTTGATGATTTGGACTTGACTAGTCAGGTCATCACACTGAGTGACAAGACTACGCATCAGCAATACTCCTCTTGCAGTGCAATCACATTAGGGAAGTTGAGACTGAAAAATTTCACATTTGGTCGTAGAGATTTCACCCAATTTGATGATATCTCTGGGATCATCAGTATAGACTCATTGCCATCGGATGTCATCATCTTTGACTTTGTAACTCGGCACATTTACATGAGTATCTAGGCGCATCATCATTCAATATCAAGGTATTCCATTAAGAAATATATAACGGAATCAGCTGAATTATTGGCACATTTTTTGACTTAATAACAGTAGATTGAGTATTGCCTTATTCAATGGTTCTTTAAAAACTTAGTTTCCGCCTCCTTCGACAGAGGCGGTTTTTTTATGTCAGATACTTCCGTTAGTGGTGTGAAGTAAGAGATATTATCGTCACAAGCGGGTAATCATCTCTAGCTAAGATTAGTGAGAGGACTGTCTGGAGTATTGAAGTAATATTTGAGTTGAAATTGACCATTTTCCAATACGCCATAAGTATAATGATTCATCCAATCGCCTAGATTATAATAGTAACTTACATGATTGGATAATTGGTATATCAACGGGATATGACGGTGTCCAAAGATGTAGTAATCGTGATGGTTCTGTGCATTGATAGACTCAGAGTATTGGGAGAGCCACTCTTCACTGAGGATGAGAGACTGAGTATCTTGAGTGGCATCAGTATTGTACTTACTACTCAGATTGGAGCAAGCTTTCATTATCTTGATCGCTAAGTTGGGATGTAATCGACTAAATAACCATTGGCACCACTTGCTCGTAAAGATTCGTTTGAGGTATTTGTAGCCAAGATCACCCGGTCCGAGCCCATCTCCATGACCGATATAGAGTGACTTACCATGATGTGTGACTGAGATAGGATTACGGTGAACTTTTATATTGAGATCTTTCTCAAAGTAGTCTTTCATCCATACATCGTGATTCCCAGTGAATATTTCAATGTTGACTCCACTTAGTCGCATTTGCAATAGCGTTGCCTTGAACAGATCGTTGCCTCGAGGGATGACAGTAGCATACTCATACCAGTAGTCAAAGAGATCTCCGACAAGATATATCGTATCAGCACTTGATTGGATAGAGAGCAGCCAATCTACAATGTGCTTCTCTCTAACTGCAGAGGTATGCAGCACATCCTTGTTGAGATGAAAGTCTGAGGCGAAGTAGATGTTTTTCAAGGTATATATTGAGTTCAACATGGAAGGTAACAAGAATCTCATACATCCAGACATAAAAAAAAGCCCTAACACGATTGAAGGACTTTTTTTGTAATATTAATCAATTCCTATTTTGACTTACGATAACTAGACACTGAGAGGTATGATGTCCCCAATCAAGACTCAAGTTTTAACATTATAATATCTCATAATTGATGTCAGTGTGATTTCGGACGAGACTAGTGATTAGTCACTATGGGGCATAAAAAAAAGCCCTTACACATTTGCAGGACTTTTTTTTGTAATGCTAATCAATTCCTATCTTGACTTACACCTTTAAGACTGTAGATATTAGCTAGAGTCACATTTTATTTTAAATTTTTATTTTTCAATGTGTAAGTATCAGATAATCAACTCACTCATTGGTAATTATCTTTGTTGGTTATTGAGCATAAAAAAAGCCCTTGCACGTTTGCAGGGCTATTTTTTGTAATGCTAATCAATTCCTATCTTGACTTACACCTTTAAGACTCAGCAATAGGGTTGCGGTCACAGTCATTATTTAATCTTTTGAGATTATTAACAAATTGTATAAAGTGTCAATGTGTATCATGCACACAATCAGATGAGAGTTACATGTCATGGATTATGTCCTTATGTGATATTATGGATATTCTTCAGCGACAAGTCGATTACGGAGAAAGAACCCAACTGCCAAACCAAAGACAAAGCCACCAATATGGGCCCACCATGCAACACCACCTCCAGGAACCTTGTCTGTCAGACCTCCGATACCACTGAAGAGTTGCTGAGCAAACCAAAAACCTAAAAATAAGAGTGCTGGTATCTGGAATGTCTTAAAGAATACCACAAAAATCATTTTTATCTTACTCTTAGGAAACATCACTAAGTAGGCACCAAGACAGGCAGCTATAGCTCCACTTGCTCCCAGTGAGGGTACGCTACCAGCACACGCTTGCTGCTGAGCTCCACCTACACAAGCGAGGGCTGCACGGCTACATGGATTGCAACAGTTGGCTATCTCACTAGTAAATACCTGATCAAATCCAATATGAAATGCACTCGCAGCTAGACCACCAACGAGATAGAAGATAAAGAACCAGAGACTGCCTATAGTTGCTTCAATATTATCTGCAAATACCCAGAGAAAGAGCATATTGCCAATCAAATGCATCCAACCACCATGCATAAACATAGAGGTGAACAGTGTCATCAAGTTGCGACCAAGGACAATATCATCAGGGATGACAGCCCACTCGCAGATAAGGTTGCCAGGAGTAGAGAGCTGAAGAAACCACATAGCCAGATTCATGGCAATGAATGTATAGCTAATCACTGGCTTATAGCCTCCGATGACTTGAGTATCTCCGATGGGGAATATCATATCTCTTTAAATT
>CALLAW010000082.1 GCA_938001865.1 uncultured Saprospiraceae bacterium
AGGCGAGCTCATATTCTCACAAGCAATTAACCAAGGAACAACAAGCCTTGAGACTTCAAATCTTGTTGACGGAATGTATCTACTCAAAATCTCTTATCAGAAGTATCAAATCTCGAGGCCTGTGATTAAGCATTAGTTATAGTGGAGTTTCGTTGGTTCATACCTGATCAATAGACAAGTGGGAGTTGAAGTCTTCAAGTACAGAACGTCCGATGGACAAGACATGAGTCAGAGATAATAATATTACTAGATTGATTTTGGGATAGCCTTAGAGTTGTTATCAGAATGACAAGTCTGTGCTGATCTGAGAAGTCTGTGGTAAATCAAACTCAATCACTTCACCGGAAACTTCAACAAACTCTGATATGCCGCCTCATCCTTCAATAATTGGAAAGATCGTCTGTGATACGGTGTGATCCCTGTGTCGGCGATAGCTGATCGATGTGCTTGCGTAGGGTAGCCCTTATTACTGATCCAGTGGTATTGCGGATGTTTCTTATCGATCCGCTTCATATAGTGATCTCTTGCAGTCTTAGCTAATATACTTGCGGCAGCAATGCTGAGATACTTATCATCACCTTTGACTACAGTCTGATGTGACACTTGCTTGTATGGTAGGAAGTAGTTGCCATCCACTATGATATACTCAGGTGCAACGGAGAGTTTGTTGATAGCTCGGTGCATTGCCTTGATGGAAGATTGGAGGATATTCCATTTATCTATTTCGCTAGGACTACATGATGCGATTCCATATGTCAGTGCCTCTTGCTTAATGAGGACAGCGAGAGCATCTCTATCTGCTTCTTTGAGTTTCTTGGAGTCTTTGATGGATGGATTAGAGTACCCTTGCGGAAAGATGACTGCTGCTGCAAATACTGGACCTGCCAGACATCCTCTACCTGCTTCATCACATCCTGCTTCTAGGCTGTGTCCAGAGAGGTTAATTGAAAGCTGATTGTGAGTATGTCTATTCATCCTAATTCCTTGGATTAAGAATATACAAAGTTACGAGTATTGATTCGTTATGTGTCAGATGAGTAAAAAAAAGAACGTATCATGATCGAATCTAATCGTATCATTTCGTATCATTTCGTATCATTTCTTTTCTTATATTTGTATTCAATGGAAACAAAGCTATACAATTTCAATATAGAACTAAGTTGGAACTTATTAAAGAAGCTAAGTCAAATAGACAGGTTTGACGCTTCATGGTCTACTCTCGAAAAAGTAGAAAAACATAATTTAAACAGACTAAAGTCAATAGCTACAATACAAAGTGTTGGGTCATCAACCCGAATTGAAGGTTCCAAAATGAATGATGACCAAGTTAAAGTACTCATAAACAAAATAGAAATATCAAACTTTGAAGATAGAGATTCACAAGAAGTTGCTGGATACTATAATGTACTGAATTTAATTTTGAACGACCCGAAGAACATAAGAGTATCAAAAAGCGACATAAAAAATCTTCACAACCAACTTTTAAAATTTAGCGAGAAAGACAATTGGCATAAAGGAGAATACAAACAGCATTCAAATGCAGTTGAAGCTAATTTCCCTGACGGCTCGAAACAGATAATATTCAAAACAACTGAACCGGGATTTGCAACAGATGATGAAATGAATAGTGTCATTAATTGGTATAAAAGTAACTCAGAAATCCATAATCTGTTAAAGATATCAGCCTTTATCTATGAATTTTTGACAATTCATCCATTTCAAGATGGTAATGGAAGATTAAGCAGACTATTGACTTCATTGCTGCTACTTAAATCAAATTATGTTTGGATTCAGTATGTCAGCTTTGAACATGAAATAGAATTCAGAAAAAGGGAATACTACAATTGCTTACGGAATTGCCAAGCTCAAAGACCAAATGAGAATATTTCAGAATGGGTGAATTTTTTCCTTGATTCACTTCTAAACTTAAAACAGAAACTAAATAAAAAGCTTGAATTTAAGGATAAGAGTGGCAAACTGCCTCCAAGAGAAAAATCAATATTCATATATATAATGTCTAATCCAGGATGCAAGTCTGGTGAGGTCGCTAAGAAATTAAATATTCCAAATCCCACTATAAAACGTATTTTGACTAAAATGGTAAGAAAGGAAATAATAGAAAGATTCGGAAGTGGGTCTGGAACAAATTACGCAATAAAATGAAATCCGACACATAACATCTCTCTGCTATCAGTCGAAATATCAAAGAATTAATCCTGTGTAAATGCATACTCTATCAGATTAGCACCCATGGTTAGTGCTAGTTTCCTGACATTTTCTGGATCTTTGTGTACTGCGAAGTCCTCCCAACCGTCACCGAGGTCTGATTCATATGAGTAGAAGCATACTAGGCGACCTTCGTAGATGATGCCATATCCCTGAGCTGGCTTGTCATCGTGCTTATGGATCTTAGGCAGACCATTCTTGAAGTCAAAAGTCTGATGATACACGGGATGATCAAATGGAAGCTCAACAAATGGAATCTCTGGAAAGACCTGCTTCATCGATACTCTGACGAAGGGATCCATCCCATAGTTGTCATCGATATGCAGAAAGCCCCCACCGATGAGATAATTGCGAAGATTCTCCGCCTCTGCATCGCTAAAGACTACATTACCATGTCCAGTCATGTGGACAAATGAATAGTTGTAGAGATCGACACTACCAACCTCTACTGTCCCATAGTCAGGATCTATCTGAGTGTCTATCTTGTCATTGCAGAAGTTAGCGAGATTCTTAAGTGCCGTAGGATTAGAGTACCAGTCTCCACCGCCATTATACTTAAGTGTTGCGATCTGTGTGGTATACTCTATGGAGAGAGATGCACTGAAGCTACTTAGGACGATTAAGAGAGGAATAAGAAAGAGTGAATGTTTCATAATGGATACTGATCTGTATGTCGCGGTTATACCTACTGATAACGGATGTTGGACTGAAATAAGTCTATACTTTCACCATACATTTAGCTATAGCGTAAGTCCTATGCGTCCTCAGTGTTTAACCCTAGCTTGGCTGCACGCTTCTTCCACTGTTGTCTCGCTAAGAGCTGCATGTCGGCTGTTGCATCTAACTCATCCATGATCTCGAGTCCGAAGAGAGTCTCTACGATATCCTCTGATGTGAGGAGTCCTGCGACACCACCGTACTCATCGACGACTAATGCAATTTGCTCTTTCTTCTCTATGAGTTTTTCGAAGATTTGACCGACTTTTTCGTTAGCTGTTACGACGAGAAACTCTCTTTTGAGATCTTTGAGACTCATGTTGCCTTTCTCTTCGATCATATATTGGAAGAGATCATCCTTGAGGATGTATCCAACCATATCATCTACTTGACCACTATGCACCGGGATCCTAGAGAATCTCAAGTTCTTGTTGTCATTGTAGAATTCCTGTATTGATTGGTTGCCATCAGCGTGGGTAATGACAGTCCGTGGTGTCATGACGTCAGCAGCTCTGATCGAGTCAAATCTCATCAGATTCTTGAATATTCGATATTCTGACTGTTGGATGACACCTTCTCTAGCTCCGATATCAGCCATAGCAGTGAAGTCAGTCCTGCTCAGGACACTGCCATGGAGGTCACCACCCTTGAATACTTTAGTGATCTTCTGACTTGCCCATACGAGAGGGAAGAGTATCCAGATGATTCCTTTGACACTCCTTACGGTAAAGTTGGTCAATCCCTTCCAGTAGGTAGCACCGATAGTCTTAGGGATGATCTCTGAGAAGATCAAGATCGCTAGAGTCATCAATACTGCTACAAGTGCCTCTATACTGAGATTGAATCCTAGGATCGTGTATGGTGGCGAATCAGCCCACAGTGCGGCAGCAGCTCCACCTACACCGATGGCACCTACTGTATGGGCAATGGTATTGAGTGTAAGGATCGCGGAGAGAGGCTGATCGATATTATCTTTGAACTCTTGGAGAGTATTGGCTAACCAAGGGGAGTCTTCTCTGATTGACTCTACGTAAGAGGGGTTGATACTCAGGAGTACAGCCTCCCAGATCGAACAGAGAAATGAAAATGCGATCGACAGGATAAAGAATATAATTAAAGTAGTCATATGTAGCTTTGACGTAATCTAAGTTGGGAAGTCATCAATGATGACTCATTTATTTTGCTCCAAAGGTAAATAAAAAAGAGGAGACAACTTTTCTGTTATCTCCTCTTGATTATGTCTGCTAGACTTCTGCTTGACTAAGCCACTGCAGGGTCTTCAGTAGGTGTTTCGTTTTCTTGAAATTTCTTTCCATCCCACTTACCTAACCACTCTACTTCTTTACCTATTTTGACATAGCTAAAGTAGGCGTCTATTGCATCTTTTTTTTCCTTTCTTTTTATTGTGATTTTAGTAGGACCTGTTTTGACTTTGATGTAAAAAACACCCTTTCCCATTGCAAAACTCTTTTTTCTCATCCTTATATCTGTATTTAGTTAATAAATAATCATCTGAGTACCAATCTTAACGTGGATTTACTCAAAATAGTGTTCGAAGATAAGCTTTTGACGTACAAAAATCTAGTCTTTGGAGCACTTAACATCTTGATAGTAATACTGTTATGCCAGTATTGGCACTTGGTATGAGAGGGTTATCGCATGCATATTTACACTCAGTGGAGAGAGATAAGCTTACAAGATTACCGCTCATATCTAATCTCGATGAGCTCGGAGACTTTGAGGTCTGACTTGAGGATAATCTGTACATCTTCGCCTGAGAGATTGGTATATTTGACTGCCATCGTATTGGGTGGTCGCTGTCCTACGCTTACTGCATAGAGTACGAGATAATTTTTGCCATTTGGGTTGAGATCTAGTCTGAGTTTTTTTGATTTGGTCTCTAGGGAGTAGTTTTCGAGTATCCAATCACCGTTGAAGTTCACTGAGAGTAAGTCACCATCTTGCACCATATGATCGAAGAGTTCTACTTCGAAGATTTTGGTCTTTGATCTGATTACCGAAGGTTCCTTCTTGACAGCTCTATTGAGGATCTCGTCAGGCATCGATCCGATGAGTTTCTGAGTGCTGCTGATCTGTTGGACGATTTCAAGTTTTTTGGGATAGACCACTTTGTAGTAGTGAGGTACTTGGAGGAGATGCATGACGGGTACAGTATTGGCTTTGAGGGTTTGATTGACCTCATGGACAAATCCATTGCCATATTTATTGACTTTGGCTATTGAGCTCTTATTGTGTGTATAGTATGGCATCCCGTAGTCCTGATAGGATTCTTTGACGGGTACACCTTCTGTAAGGTCTCTGACATTGCCGATAAATGCTTCGATCTTTGGGTAGAAGTTGGGGCTGGACTTGAGACTCTTCAGAGGTCCATTATCACCGTTGAGTTCTTTCTTGAGTCGGACGTACATGAGACCTACACTTCTGAGATCAGTCTTGATATCGGCTGATCTATTGTACCTCACTGCATCCATGGTCTTGATGACATTGCTGTGGAATGAGGTGATCGTCCCATAGATAGGGAGTGGAGCTTTGCCACTCATCGTGCTATAGTTTTGGTTGAGGAGTGCTGAATAGTCTTGGTAGAGTCCGTAGAAGTTCTTGTAGTGTGCTACACAGTTCTCTAGTAGTGCATAGATCCCTGGAAGATTCTCTCTATTGCTCAGGTCATTGAGATCTAGATACTTCTCTATATCGAATCTCTTCTTGTCTATATCACTCATGATGGCATAGAGTTGGACTGCGAGGATCTTGTTTTTTTCGGGGATGGTCTTAGACCCTGAGATTAGATTGAAGTAAGCCTTGGGAGATTTCTCTTCGTAGTAATCTTGGCTGCTCGAGTCGAAGAGATTCTTTGGCAGATCCTTATTGTTGAATCCTTGGAGCTCATAACTCTCTAGATCGACGAATCGATTAACATCTTGATTAAAAAACTCAAACAGCTTATTAGCGACCATGATTCCATGGATGGATTCATTGATGAAGTCTACCTGTAGATTGATATCATCTAATTTTTGGCCTTGACCATGCGCTGATTGTGGCTGTAGCCAAATGCAAAACAAACACTGAAATGTAGTAAGTACGAATAAGGATATTCTCATGTCTACTATACGTTTGAAGCGTGTGGATAAATCCACCGAGTTGGTTAAATCTTTTATAAAATTCACTACAAAGATTACTCTATATTTTAATATGTCCAATTCTCCACTTGTTTGGTTGTAGAATTGACCTATTTTTGTGTCGTTTTAGAGCATTATTATATTTACACAAGTAAAGGTAAGAAGACAGATATGGTAAAGATTACATTTCCAGATGGAGCAGTCAGAGAGTACGATCAAGGCACTACGGCGATGCAAGTCGCTACGAGCATCAGCGAAGGTCTAGCACGTAATGTGCTATCAGCCACCGTCAATGGTGAGGTGTGGGATGCTAACCGTCCGATCAATGAGGACTCAGAGGTGACCTTCCATACTTGGAGAGATGATACAGGTAAGTCTACTTACTGGCACTCATCTGCACACTTACTCGCAGAAGCACTAGAGGCACTGTATCCTCAGACCAAGTTTGGTATCGGTCCTGCGGTCGATAAGGGATTCTACTATGATGTAGACACTGGAGATGTCACGCTTACACCAGATGACTTGCCTAAGATCGAGAAGAAGATGCTCGAGCTAGCAAGAGAGAAGAATACATATGAAAGAAAAGAAGTAAGTAAGGCTGATGCCATCAAATACTTCACTGATAAGAATGATGAATATAAGCTCGAACTCATCGATGGACTAGAAGATGGGCAGATTACATTCTACACTCAAGGTAACTTCACTGATCTCTGCAGAGGGCCACATATCCCGCATACAGGGACAATCAAGGCAGTGAAGCTCACGAGTCTTGCTGGTGCCTACTGGAGAGGTGATGAGAAGAATAAGCAACTCACTCGGATCTATGGGATTACCTTCCCTAAGCAAAAGGAGCTCACTGAGTACCTTGCATTAGTAGAGGAAGCGAAGAAGAGGGATCACCGTAAGCTAGGACAAGAGATGGAGCTCTTCATGTTTAGCGAGAAGGTAGGATCAGGTCTCCCGATCTGGTTGCCAAAAGGGACACAGATCAGAGAAAGATTGCAAAACTACCTCAGATCAGAACAGGAGAAGCGAGGCTACAAGATGGTAGTGACACCTCACATCGGACACAAGAATCTCTACATCACATCAGGACACTACGAGAAGTATGGAGAAGATAGTTTCCAACCAATCACCACACCAAGAGAAGGAGAAGAGTTTCTCCTCAAGCCGATGAACTGTCCACACCACTGTGAAGTCTATGGTCACAGACCGAGGTCATATAAGGAGCTTCCATTGAAGATCGGAGAGTTCGGTACTGTCTATCGCTATGAGCAAAGTGGTGAGTTACATGGACTCAGTAGAGTGAGAGGATTTACCCAAGATGATGCACACATCTTCTGTACTAAAGATCAAGTCAAAGCGCAATTCCTTGAAGTATTGGCACTGACCACTGAAGTGTTAGCCAAGATGGGATTTGCAGAGTTTACTGCACAGATATCCCTCAGAGATCCAGACAATCCGGGTAAGTATCTCGGATCAGATGAGAACTGGGACTCGGCGGAGCAATCGATCATCGATGCATGTGCAGAGGTCGGACTAGATGCTGTCCAAGAGACTGGCGAAGCAGCATTCTACGGACCGAAGTTGGACTTTATGATCAAGGATGCCCTTGGGAGGTCATGGCAGTTGGGTACGATCCAAGTGGATTATAACCTCCCAGAGAGATTTGAGCTAGAGTATATCGGATCAGACAATCAGAAGCATAGACCAGTCATGATCCACAGAGCACCATTTGGCTCGATGGAGAGATTCATGAGTATCTTGATAGAGCATACGGCTGGGAAGTTTCCACTGTGGTTGACTCCTGAGCAGTATGTCATCGTCGCTGTCTCTGACAAGGT